>JBFMFD010000258.1:0-1523 GCA_040752255.1 Armatimonadota bacterium | reverse complement strand
GCTCTCTCCGACTGCACGTAACCCACAGGGCCGAGCCAGGCGATTCCGTCAGGGATTACCTCGAGATGGAGGTCGCGAGCGGCCTTGCAAACATCGACTACTACCGACAGTTCGGACAACGCGCTGGAGTCCTGCGTGACGAACTGAGGGCACTTCTCTACGACCTCAAGGCGAAGGGACGGAGCATCGCGGCTTACGGCGCTGCAGCCAAGGGCGCTACGTTGCTGAACTTCGCCGGAATCGATAACACCGTGATTGACTTCGTGGTCGACCGCAACATCCATAAGGTCGGGCTGTTCATGCCCGGTGTCGAGATCCCCATCCGAGAGCCAGAAGCGCTGCGCGCGGAGTTGCCGGACCACGTGCTGATTCTGACATGGAACTTCGCCGGCGAGATCGTTCGGCAGCAGGAATGGTACATCCGGGCGGGAGGGAAGTTCGTGCTGCCCATTCCTCGACCCATGGTCCTGGATGACGTGGCCGAGGTTCAGGGAGCCGATTATGCAGTCGCTTAAGGATGCGCAAGAGGCGGAGCGCGGCGCGTCGCGGGTACAGTGTTGTGCGTGCGGGGGAAGGAGCATCGCGGTCTTTCACGAAGTCGACAACGTTCCTGTTCATAGCTGCCTCCTCATCTCGACGCGCGAGGAGGCGCTCCGATTCCCGACTGGCAGCGTCCAGCTTGGCTTCTGCCGCGATTGTGGCTTCATATCAAATCTCCGGTTCGACGCGAGCAAGCTCGACTACTCGGCGGGCTATGAGGAGACGCAGGGGTTTTCCGACCGCTTCAACGCATTCGCCCGCCGGCTCGCTATCGACCTCATCGATCGCTACGACATAAGAGGTAAGAATGTCTTGGAGATTGGCTGCGGCAAGGGCGAATTCCTCGCTCTGCTATGCGGTCTCGGAGGCAACACCGGGGTCGGCATCGACCCCTCCTATGTCGAAGGAAGGCTTGAGCCCGAGGCGGAGGCCCGGATTGAGTTCATTCGGGACTTCTACTCGGAGAAGTACGCTCATCTTCAGGGAGACTTCGTCTGCTGTCGCCACACCTTGGAGCACATCGGCCCGGTGCGGTCCTTCCTCCAGACGGTGAGGCGCAGCATCGGTGATGCCCACCGTACGGTCGTCTTTTTCGAGGTGCCCGATGTTGGGCGTGTGCTGCAGGAAGCCGCCTTTTGGGACGTCTACTACGAGCATTGCTCGTACTTCAGTCAAGGCTCGCTTGCGCGTCTCTTTCGCAGTTGCGACTTCGATGTGCTTCGGGTCAGCCGCGACTTCGATGACCAGTACCTACTCATCGAGGCGCGGCCAGGTGCGCCGGACGACCAGGCGCTCCGCCCAGAAGATGACGACCTGGACGCTATTGCTGCGTGGGTGGCCAATTTTGAAGCGAACTACGCTCGCAAGACGGCGCAATGGCGAAAGATCGTCGACGATGCCACCCATCTCGGGCTGCGCATCGTGCTGTGGGGAGCCGGGTCGAAAGCAGTCGCGTTCCTTACTGGCCTCGGGATCGGCGCCGA
>JBFMFD010000257.1:0-1526 GCA_040752255.1 Armatimonadota bacterium | reverse complement strand
CAGTAGCCGCAACGGCCGCGACAGCAACAGCAAACGACTGGGCGTCAAGCGCTACGATGGGCACCTCGTCGAGCCGGGGACGATCATCGTGCGGCAGCGTGGGACGCGCATCCACCCCGGCGAGAATGTGGGGGTCGGGCGCGACCACACCCTGTACGCCCTCATCCAAGGACACGTGAAATTCGAGCCGTACGCGAAGCCGCGCCGCAAGCGGGTCAGCGTCTACGCGCCGGCCCCGTAGCAGAGGTATCCCATGGCAAAGGCCAACATCCACCCAACCTACGTTGACGCGACCATCCGGTGCGCCTGCGGCAACGTCATCCACACGAAGGCGACCAAGCCGGAGATGCGCGTGGAGCTATGCAGCACCTGCCACCCGTTCTTCACGGGCGAGCAGCGCATCGTCGACACGCAGGGCCGCGTCGACCGGTTCAACAAGCGTTTCGGCCTGGCGAAGAAGTAGCGACTCAACCACACGAGATTCGATTGACAGAAGGAATAGCTTCCACCTAGACTGTGAGCCACAACTGAATACCGCGCGCGCTCTCATCCAGAGAGGTGGAGGGAGACGGCCCTAAGAAGCCCGGCAACCGGGCCTCTTCGCTGTCATCGCAACTGCGACGAACACGGGCGAAGAGGTAGCGCGGTGCCAATTCCGGCGGACGATCCGCGAGATGAGAGGCGTGAAAGGAACTTCCCGTGTTCGTTTCATCGCCTCTTCTTTGCGTGAAGAGGCGTTTTTCTTTCCCCTCCCGAGGTCGAAGCGCCGCGCTGACTGACTCAACAGCAGATCACCAGCGGGAGTAGATGACCGATGACTTACATGAAGGCGCTGCACTGTCGCGAGTGCGGCCGCGAGTATCCCACCGAACCGTTACACGTCTGCGAGTTCTGCTTCGGCCCGCTCGAAGTGACCTACGACTACGAGGCCATGCGCCGCACCATCACCCGGCGCCGCATCGAGTCGGGCCCGGTGAGCATATGGCGCTATGTCGATCTCCTTCCGCTGGACGGCAAGGTGGAACCGGTCGACCTGGGCACGGGCTTTACCCCACTGCTTCACGCCAAGAACCTCGGTCGCCTCCTGGGACTGAAGTACCTGTACCTCAAGAACGATTGCGTCAACCCAACATGGTCATTCAAGGACCGTGTCACCGCCATCGCCTCGACGCGTGCGCTCGAACTGGGGTTCACCACGCTCGCATGTGCCTCGACGGGCAACCTCGCCAACAGTGTCGCCGCTCACGCGGCCAAGGCCAACATGCAGGCATTCGTCTTCATCCCCGCCGATCTCGAGCCCGCGAAGATCGTCGGCTCGGCGGTCTACGGTCCGACGCTGCTGGCCGTTCGAGGCTCGTACGACGATGTGAACCGCCTCTGCAGCGAAATCGCGGATCGGTATCGCTGGGCGTTCGTCAACATCAACGTCCGACCGTACTATGCGGAAGGATCGAAGACGCTCGGGTACGAGGTGGCCGAGCAGCTCGGATGGCGGGCGCCGGACGTCGCGGTCGTCCCAATGGGAA
>JBFMFD010000256.1:0-1552 GCA_040752255.1 Armatimonadota bacterium | reverse complement strand
CGCGCGGGAGTTGATGGAGCGTGTGTCGAAGCACTTCGACTGGTCTTGGCGTGCTGAGGACGGCGGCTACGTTCTGTATCAGAGCAAGGAGCAGAAAGAAAGGGAGGAGAAGGCGTACAAGGAGCAGTACCTCGAGCCGCTCCGCCGAACGCAGGTGGAGGCGTCACGGGTACTCCAGCAGGCAGAGGGAAGGGAGGAGGAGCTTCGACGCCAGTACCGTGAGATGGAGCGACTCCTAGCGGATCCGGGCCTATCGCCGGAGGAGAAGGACGAAGTCTGGTGGGCGCGGGAGAGGTTGAAGGCACAGTCCACGGCTGTCGGCAGGCTTGCCCTCAAGCTACTCACCGCGATGACGTTCGAACAGTTCCGCGAACTGCACGACGTCGGCGTCCTCGTCTACGCAATCACACCAAACGCCGCGCAACATTCGATGGGCGACGCGGTGCGGCTCGGACGAGAGGCGATGCGGGAGGTGTTAGCCGAGGCGGGCTCGGCAGAGGGGCCCGGAACTGAACTGCTCCTCTGGTTCAGTAGTGACGGGGGGCTGTGGCCGGGGACGCGCTCCGATGCGCACGTCAGTGTCGTTGGCGCGGGGGGACAGGAGATCGCCCACGAATATGTCTTGATACCTGCGGTGCACGGGGTGAGTGGAGGCGTTGCGTCGACTCTCCTATCGGGAAGGCGTCTATCCTCACCGCTGGTGGAGGAGCTGCTGCGGGCATTCGATGGAGCCCCGACACGAAACGCGGCTGTTGAACTATCGCGGAAATGGTTCCTTCCCGGCACAAGCACGATGCCGCAGCAAGGCCACGCCGAGCTTGCAATTGCGATCGTCGAGGAACTGGGATTCAACCTTTTGACAGACCTGCGTGGTGGACCCTTGTGGGGCGATGCTATGCGATCGCGGGACGCGGGCTTGCTTCTCGACTTCCTGTACCCGGGCGGCTGGCGTCTCGACGGCAATTGGGTTACGGCAAGGAGCCCGCAGTGGGCGCTTCGGCGAGCGAGCTCCATACCGGTTGACCAGGAAAGACAGATCCGCGATGCCTACTTTCGCAACGGCGGATTCTCGCTGGATGAAGCAGGCCAACTCGCGGCGCGCTACTCGGACGAGCAGATTCTTAACTCGATCAGCCCCTACTTCGTGCGTCCTGCTACCCGACCAGCCCTTGCTGTACTGCGGTTCCTCCATTCGCTGGGTACGCCCCTAAGGCAAATGCATGAGAACGGCGCGCCGGTCCCGGTAGTGCGCCTCTCACCCGTCCAGAGGACCTTGGCTCGCCGAGTGATGCTTTCGAATGTGACCTTCGGGCCAGAACGATATGGCGAGTATCGTTACGATTTCAATCGGCGCCGAGGTATTTCGCCCGCGATCATGACTGAACTGATGCCCGTCGGTGTGCCAGGCGACGCCGAGGTGGTCTTGGTCAGCTCCGAGGGACTGGCGGTGCAACGCCAAGCAGTCACACCCGACGGAAAGCCAACGGGACTTATGTATACAGAGCCGGCTTCCACATTTGCGCTGCAAGCGACTTTCCGAGAGAGGGAAGTC
>JBFMFD010000255.1:0-1606 GCA_040752255.1 Armatimonadota bacterium | reverse complement strand
AAACCGGGCAGCGCCGGGGACGAGAATGGGCGCGTGCGACTGGAGGACGAAACCAACGTCGAGAGGCTGCGAGAGAAGGCGCTGGTGCTGGCGCGTGAAAACGAGCGGCTGTCGACGAAGGTGGTGGTACGTGCGCGACCTCCCGAACTCTCGGAGGGTGCGCGACCCGATGGCCTCCGTCATCCCGGTGTCGCTGATGGGTCACTCTTCTACAGCCTCATCGAGACCGCCAAGCTGAACGCCGTCGACCCGAAGGCCTACCTGAAGCGGGCGCTTGCCGCCGCGCTGGCAGGCGCCGTCATCCCCTTGCCGCACGAACTCGCCGCCGCGCGCTGACTGCCCCGGTGGGCCGCGGGCGCGCTCGCGGTGCGCCACGGACACGGCGAGGATTCACTCTTTTCCGGAACCCACAGGGCGAACACGGCCGATCTCACTGCGCCACCGTTTCCCGCGTCTGGTACATGAGCAGGTCTCGCCTCGTGGGCGCCTCACCAGCCCAACTCCGCCGGGTGAACGACAAGCGTCGTTGGGTTCACACCGATGGCGCCCGTGTTCGGCGGCGGGTTCAGGACAGTCCTCGAGCGATGCACGACGATGCGACCTTCCGGTGCGAACTCCAAGACCATACGAAATCCATACGCGTCATGAGGGAGCGACGCCCTTCCACCGGACGGGAAGACGAGTTCCGTGCTGCTTCCGCAACGGCCTTCGACTCGAACGGGGATGAACTCGGGTTCTTCGTCAGAGCCCGTCAGCTGTTCGACGACTACCGGCACTGGAAAGCCCAGGCCAGTGATCGGTCCCATTCTCCGAACGAGCTTCTCTGCGACGCTGCAGTCAAGCGACCTCGACTCGGCTGAACTCTTCATCGCCTGCGATGAAGCGGTACACGCGAGCAGCGCAACCGCCCCCATGATCCAGCTGAATCTAGCGTGCATGGTACAAGCTCTCCGTGATGCTGAGTTTGGAGTTCGAAACCGGCTTGCCGGAAGAGCTCGCCGGGGAGAACCCCGTCGTGAGGCGGCCCGTCGTTCCCCAGACGTCGGTGCGGGGAAGTTCTCGTGCCAAGCCATCCGCAAGACCGTTCTCCTTGGTCTCACAGCCTTGGAGCATGACCTCCCCGACACCATCCAGACCCGCGGCTTTCAACTGTCCTGCGAATGCCGCCGGCCCAACCGCTTCGGTTCCGTCTCCCCCCCGGAAGGAGGGCTGGCTCACCTTCTGTCGCGTGCCCAAAGTAGATCACTTTGTTGACGTCAGTGGGATCGCGGCCGCCCAGATCGATCTTCTGTCCGTCGTAAATCACGGCCACCACAACTTCCGGATCTTCAAGGACTCGCTTGTCCACCCCCTGGACCCCGACCTTTTCAACGCTGTTCTCGATGTCAGCGCCGCGGAGTGCTCGTTCGAGCTTCTTGGGGAAGTCCGTGACCATGGTGCGGAGGTTCTTCACCTTCTTGCTTGGGTCATCGATCGTCTTTCCGATGAGCAGCAGTGTCACCTTGGGCTTCACGCCAGCATCGGGAACCGCTGCGAGGAGTGTGTCCAACAGCGAGCGCTGAACCAAACCGCCCCCTCCCCCACCTCCGTGCTGGACGGCACGCTC
>JBFMFD010000254.1:0-1646 GCA_040752255.1 Armatimonadota bacterium | reverse complement strand
GGCCTGCGTGGGCAGCCCGATGGTCGAAGCGGACGTCGAGGACCCCGGGGCCCTGCGCTCCCTGTTCCAGCGCCACGCCTTCCGCGCCGTCATTCACTTCGCCGCCCGAATCAACGTCGGCGAGAGCATGACCGCTCCGCTTCCCTACTACCGGACGAACCTGTTCGGGTCGGCGAACCTGATCGAGGCGGCGGTTGAGGCGGGCGTGCGGTCGTTCGTCTTTTCCAGCACAGCAGCGGTCTATGGAACGCCCAAGCGAACGCCGATTCGCGAAACCGCCCCAGTGCGGCCAATCAACGTGTACGGAGAGACGAAGCTGTCCGTCGAGCGCCTGCTGCAGAGCGTGTCTCGCTCCCACGGCTTGCGCGCCGCGTGCCTCCGTTACTTCAATGCCGCCGGAGCAGACCCGGACGGCGAACTGGGTGAGGACCATCGCCCCGAGACGCACCTCATCCCCCTCGCGATTGACGCCGCGCTCGGGCGCCGAGAGCCGCTGACCGTTTTCGGAGACGACTACGATACGCCCGACGGCACGTGCATCCGCGACTACGTTCACGTGAGCGACCTGTGCGACGCCCACCTCCTCGCTCTTCAAGCGCTCGACGCCGCTGAGCCGGGTTACTTCCGCGCCTACAACGTCGGCACCGGCATCGGGCACTCGGTGCGCGAGGTGCTGGACACCGTGAGCGAGGTCGCGGGCGTCCCCGTACCGCACACTGTCGGTGCGCGGCGGCCGGGCGACCCGCCCGTGCTCGTGGCATCGAACGACCGGATTCGCAGCGAGTTAGGCTGGCAACCTCGGCATGCAGACCTGCGCGCGATGGTCGCCCACGCCCTCGCCTGGCGTAAGGGGCACCCGGACGGTTACGGTGAAGCGTGAAGCGGACTACCGGCTCCGGACGGTAACGGCTATCCAATGCGTCTCGCCCCGGTCGGAGACCTCAACCTCGCAACGGCGAGGCTGGCGGGTTCCGGCGCGAGCCTCCACCAACAGGTTGCGGATGCCCGTCCAGCGGATCTGCAGCGCCTCGTCGGGCGCCCTTTCTGTACGGAGGCGGAGCACCGCACCTCGGGAGAGCAGCTCAGCCTCCTGCGCGACGGCTCCCGCCGGGACGACGGACACCGTGAGCACTCTCGTAACCCCCTGCGGCTCGCCGAGCTCCACTTCGTTCAGGACGAGCGCATCCAGGAGTTCGTCCGGCGAACGGAGCCGCTTGACCACGCGGTACTCGGGCGTCGCGGGCATCGCGAACCATGCGAGCGGCAGGGTACAGACCAAGCATGGCGAGAGGGCGATGAGCATCGCAACAATGCCGACCCACGGCGCCACTTGAGTGAGGGTCGCGTCACGCTCCGGCACCTGTTGTTCCATCGTTCGCCTGCTCTTCCGACCATTATGCCCCACGCTGCTGTAACGCAAGGGCGTAGCCTGCGCCTCGCCGCGCTCAGGGTACAATACTCGCCTGCGCGGCGCCGTACCCAAGTGGCTAAGGGAAGGGTCTGCAAAACCCTCATTCGGCGGTTCGATTCCGCCCGGCGCCTCCACTTCCCTGCACGCTCAGGCAGCGCCGTTTCGCCCGATGACCTTAGCCGTTGGGCTTGTACAGGATCGAGTTGTCGGTTGGGTTGACGATGAGCGTTCCCTC
>JBFMFD010000253.1:0-1672 GCA_040752255.1 Armatimonadota bacterium | reverse complement strand
GCGATGCCTGTGGAGAAAAAGCACGAGATCGAGAAACTGCGATCCGCTCACGGTTGCAAAGTTCTGATCGTTGAGCCGAAGAAGAAGGACGGCGAGGCGCTCCCGGGGGACTGGCACACCCTCTTGCGCGACGCGGTATCCACGCGACGGGAGGAGTTGGAGAGGGAAGTAATCGTCGAGGCCGCCGCCGCCCGAGCGGAGTCGTGGATGGCGGTGGACGGAGGCATCGCGAGATACCGCTCCGACCTGAAGGACGCAAGCCGGATCGTCGGCCTCGTGAAGTCCCACCGCCACTACTACTTCACGCCCGAGACGGTCGCCGAGTCCGTCTTTTCACTCCCGGAAGGACACCGCACGCCGGTCTTCGAAGCCGCCGCGTCGGCTGAGAAGCAGCCGACCTACTCCTGGTACCTTCGCCTTCGAGCCTCCGAGGACGGGCCGCCCTGGTTCGGCCTGGTTCGCGTCGAGATGCGCGACGTACAGGAGGCAGTGCGCAACGCCGATGATGTCAGCGCCTGGCTCCTCGCGGAGCGCGCGCCGGTGTCGCTGCCCGACGCGAGGTATGATCGCCTGATCTATCCGATACGCTTTATCGAGCAGTATCTGCGTTCGCGACAACCGAGCGCGTGGCAACTTCGCGCGCTCATCGGTTGCACATGAATCACGAGGGGATGATGAACCACGAACAAAGCGACGAAAGACTGATCGGGCGAGTCGTCGCCACCGAGGAGCAGCCGAATACCGCGTTCGAGTTCCAGTTCTGGGCCGATAAGGCGGCGAGAATCGGCATCGGATCGATCGTCGAAGTCGTGGATCGAGAGACGACCGCAAGAGCGTACGGCATCGTAACCGAGGCCCACGCCTACAACGACGCGCCGAACGCCCTCAGCGACTACCTTGGTTCGCAGCGCCGCCCAAGCGCTGACGGCGCGACGCTTCGCCCGGAGATTCGTACCTTCAAGGCTGCCGTCTTGCGTCGCGAGCCGGAGGAGCCGATCGGCGCAGCGCCGATAGGGTGCGTTTTCCTCGCCGACGACGAGGCGGTTCGCAAGGCGCTCCGGTGCGACGAAATGGAGCTGCCTGTGCCGGTCGGCGTTTACGGAGGCGAAGACGCCAATCCCGTTTTCGCCGAAGGGCTACACCTTCTCGGGCCGGAGTCGGGACACTTGAACGTTACCGGCACGAGCGGCCTCGCGGCAAAAACGAGTTACATTCTCTTCCTCCTCACGAGTATCTTCCAGCGATTCGGCAAAGAGACCGCCGACGACACCACGGTGGCAGCCGTTGTCTTCAACGTCAAGGGCACCGACTTGCTCTACTTGGATCAGGCTTCCGATTCTCTGACGGATGACGACCGCCGCGTCTACGAGGCGTGCGGCCTCGACCCAAAGCCGTTCGATAAGGTGGAATACTACGCCCCCTCCTTCGACGACACTGGCGAAATCCCCCACTCGTATCGCTCGCACGAGGACCTCAAGGCGCCAACGCCTTTCAGTTACGGCCCCGAGCAGGTGCTTGAGCACATCGAGGTGTTGCTGAATCAGGACGATGTGGATGCAAAGGCGGACTCGTTGCTCGGGTTCCTTCGGCACGGCCTGCGCGACGGGCTGCCCCCGGTTGACGACAGCCCCGGCTCAGTCACGGTTACCACGCTGGATGACCTCGTCGAGTA
>JBFMFD010000252.1:0-1728 GCA_040752255.1 Armatimonadota bacterium | reverse complement strand
GCACCTTGCCGCTCTTGCGGCGCGTCGAGTGCCGAAGATACACGCCCCACCTCCCAGCCTCCGCGCGCACTGTTGCAGGACGCAAGCCCGGAGCAAGAGCGAAAAGTCGGCACTACATCGCGTTTCCATCGCGTTTCCGCCTTCTCTCACCCGAAACTCTAGGATTTACGGGTCACCCAGCCGCCCGAACTTTATTTTCTGGTGCAGAGCTGCGGAAGTTGGGCTAGGTACCATCTAAGACAATGATCCGACCGGTACGAGAAGGCGACAGCTTGAAGGCGCTCCGCGAGGCGTGCCGGCGTTCTGGAATCCCGCTCACGACGCAGCGCTCCGTCATCTTCGAGGCGCTTGCCGTGCGCGAGGATCACCCTACGGCCGAGCAGATTCTCGAGGATGTGAGAGCCCGGCTTTCCGAGATATCGCGAACGACCGTCTACCGGGTTCTCGATACGCTCACGAAGCTCGGTTTCGCGAGCAAGACCTGCGCGCCGGGCGGCGCGGTGCGATTCGATCCGCGCACGGAACGTCACCACCATCTCGTGTGCATGGGGTGCGATCAGGTGATCGATCTTCAGGATCCAGCATTCGACGCGCTTCCGATGCCACACTTCAAGAAGAGCAGGGGCTTCGAGATCCGAGACTACTCGGTCTACTTCCAAGGTCTGTGTGCTGCCTGCCGTCGTGACGAGAAGAGGCGCGACCGGGCCGCGGGGAGCTCCCCCCTGCCGAAGGTCTCACGGAGAACGAGGAGGAATGGCTCATGAAGGGATACGCGTTGCCGGCAGGGCTCGTGGTAGCACTCGCTTGCTTGGCGTTCGGACGGCCGTCGGAACTGCGGGCGGCGGAGGCAGGCAAGAAGGTCTCGAGCTACATGCCGGTGGTGATCACGGAGGATTTCGCGACGATCATGTCGCGGATGAAGGCCGCCAAGCCCGACATCGAGAAGCGCCACGCGACCCTGCTCTCCGAGCGTTACGACCTGAGCGACCGGCCCGCCAAGGGGGTTGCGATGTCGCGCGGCAAGCCCGTTCAAGAGGGTGTGCGCGTAAAGCTGCCGAAAGGGATGACCTGGGATCAGCTTGCCTCGATGCGCCCCGAGGAGATCCGCGACAAGGACGTCTTCCCCGCCGGGTTCTATCCGCTCCCGCATCCGAACCACCCCGAAGGTGGCATGGTGTTTCCGCACTTTCAGATCGAGGCGATGAAGAAGCAAGAGGACCGTGACCTCACGCGCTTCGATCTCGACTTCGACCTACCGGACCATCTCATTCCCGAGTTTCCGCCGCCGATCTATCTCACGACCCGCCCCGACCTCGGCGACGTGTCGCAGGGGAAGGTCGTCGCGATCGACAACCATCAGGAGCTGTTCGACGGGATCCTGAATCCAAAGCAGCTCGAGGGCCTCCGGCTCTTGTTGACGCCGTTTCCGCAGCAGCAGTTCAATCAGACCACGGACCGGCGGAGCGAGCGCCCGAGCCTCGGCGTCGCGTGCTTCGATTGCCACGTCAACGGGCATACCAACGCTGCGACCCACCTCGTGGGCGACATCCGCCCGCAGGAGTTCCGCCACCGCATCGACACGCCGACGCTCCGTGGGGTGAACATCCAGCGGCTCTTCGGATCGCAGCGAGCCCTGAAGACGGTCGAGGACTTCACCGAGTTCGAGCAGCGCGGCGCCTACTTCGATGGCGACCCCGTGATCGCGACCAAGAAGGGGGTCAACATCCT
>JBFMFD010000251.1:0-1747 GCA_040752255.1 Armatimonadota bacterium | reverse complement strand
AAGCGGTCCGCTTCCGGTATCCTATAACCGGTGCACCAGCCGGAGCGGACCGCCCTTTCCTCCTCTAAGCCGACAGCCTTCCGCGTCGGCTCGGTCGTCGTTGACCCGCCGATTCTGCTCGCGCCCATGGAGGACGTAACATCGGCGCCCTTCCGCCGGATCTGCAAGCGAATCGCCAATCCCGGCTTGATGTTCACCGAGTTCGTCTCCTCGATGGCGGTGAGACACAACCCCCGCCGCGCACTTCCAAAGATGCGCATCTACGACGACGAGCGACCGTTGGGCATCCAGATCTTCGGCGGGGACCCTGACGCGATGGGGGAGACCGCCCGCATCTGCCAAGAGATGGGCGCGGACCTTGTGGACATCAACATGGGCTGCTGGGTGCCCAAGGTTTGCCGCACCGGCGCCGGGGCGTCGCTCCTGAAGGACCCCGACCTTGCCGTGAGGATCGTTCGCGCTGTGGTGAGGGCGGTTTCAGTGCCCGTCACGGTGAAGGTGCGCGCGGGTTGGACTTGGGACCTGTTCGCCGCCCCGGAACTCGCGAAGCGTTTCGAGGATGAGGGGGTGCAGATGATCACTCTTCATGCGCGGTTCGCCAAGCAGGGGTTCGAGGGTCGCGCCGATTGGCGACTCATCGAGCAGATGCGGGAGGCGGTCTCGGTCCCCCTTGTCGGCAACGGGGACGTGCGCGAGCCGGAGGATGCGCTCCGAATGTTTCGAGAGACGGGCTGTGAGGGCGTGATGGTCGGGCGCGCGGCGGTGTCGAATCCGTGGCGCCTACGCAGAATCATCGAGGGCACGATGGGGCTTCCCGTTTCGCCCGAGCCTTCCATCGAGGAGCGCTGCAAGGTTGCGCTCGAACACGTGCGCCTGATGATCGCGGAGCAAGAGCAGGCGCAAGTGAGGAAGTTCGACCCGGAAACACTGGCTGTCCGGCGCATGAGGGGCCTCCTGCCTCTTTATGTTAAGGGTGTGCCCGGCGCGGCACAGATTCGGCATCAACTGACGCGGGCGTCCACATACGCTGAAGTGGAAGCGACGCTTGCGACGCTGCTCTCAAGCGCCTCAGAGCGAACGCCCGCCTGAGGACCGGGGTATCCTTCCTCGCCCGCCTTGCTGCGGGAAAGGAGGAACGAAAGTGAGACTGATTCTAAGTTTGGCGGCATCCCTAACCTTTGCGTTCGCGAGCGCGCAAATCGAGATGCCCGACCCCACACCTCCGGCGGAGGTGAGCCGGTTGGCGTTTCTTGTGGGCAATTGGGAAGGCAACATCAAGATCTTCGAGCCGACCGGCTCCTCGATTGAGGGCAAGTCCAGCATCAAAG
Organism: Armatimonadota bacterium; assembly: GCA_040752255.1. Lineage (GTDB taxonomy): Bacteria > Armatimonadota > Fimbriimonadia > Fimbriimonadales > ATM1 > J051. Next base: position 419 of record JBFMFD010000251.1, on the reverse strand, counting down.
CGACGATGGCAATCGGCGGAAGGTACCTACACGCGATGGAGACCATCTCAATGGAAGGCATGCAAATAGGCGGCCTCTTCCTCGCCACGTATGACGCGGAAAAGAAGAAGTATGTGTCGTGGTGGTACGACCAGATGGCTGCTGAGCCGGTCGAGAGCGAAGGCGAGTTCGTCGGCTCGAAGCTGGTGTTCGTCAGCAAGCCCGTCGATGCGCCCGGCATGGGCACCGCCACATTCCGCTCCACCTATGACAAGAAGTCGGACACAGAGCTGGTGTTCATTCTAGAGATGAAGATGGGTGAGGAGTGGATCAAGTTCATGGAAGGCACGTTCAGGAAGACATAAGCTGCGCTCTGCGCGCAGTCCATAGACAAGGAAGCACCACAAAGGAGAGCGGGGACGCAGCCACCGGCCGCGCCC
>JBFMFD010000250.1:0-1769 GCA_040752255.1 Armatimonadota bacterium | reverse complement strand
CGCCTTCTTGAGCGTCGTGACGTTCGGCGCGTCGCGGCCGCCCTGGTCGACAAGGGCCGCATCCGGAGCCGTCAGCAGTACGGCCGCGTCGACGTAGATGTCCTCGATGTCGCGCCGCCCGGGTTGGCTGGTGGTGATGACGCCCTTGATCGCGCGCGCGTGCCCACGCAGCTTAGCGAGCGGTGAGTTGAAGGGCTGCCGACCCTCCGGGTACCACTTGGGCCCATAGACATCGATGAGCCCGCGCGTGCCCTTCACGTCGACGAGGTAGACGGCGTGAGGCGCGATGATGGCGAGGTCGACCTCGAATGTTTCTCCGTCGCGAGCGACCTCGAAGTTGTGCAGGACGAGATAGCTAGGTGGCAGCTGATCCCGTAGGCATGCGATCGCCCGGCGCTCGGCTTCGTTCACCGGGCCCCCGATCGGGATTACAGTAGCCATCAGTTCGCTCCCTTCTCAATGGCCTCTTCAACCATCCGTACAGCCGCTCGCTCAGCGTGAATCGCCCGCGTGTTCGCATCGACCGCAGACGCCACGAGTTCGCGGAGCACAGCCCTTGTCGCATCGTCGAACCAGGGGACCCGCATATTGCCAAGCAGGTCACAATCGAGACTCGGAATGGACGACCCAAACGCGGTCCCGATCGTCGCGAGGTAGCCTGGCTCGGAGGCGAACACGGACCACAGAAAGAACGCGTCATCTCTCGAGCGGCAGCGGATACGGACAAGGTGCTCAGATGCCGCATGGCCGTAGTAGGTGGGGAGCGGCAGTACAGCGCGGCCGATGATTCCTCCGAGCTGTCCGCTACGCGGGAGGAGCAGGTCGCACTCGGACACGAGAAGTTTTTCCAAGTGTGCCGTTCGTCGCTTCGAAATCAAGTACTCGCCTACGGGATCGAGCCGGAACACTTGCGACGACGACAGAAAAGGAACTCCGAAGTCGGGGTCCTCAACCTTCAGGCGCGGTCCGCGATTCGGTTCAAACACCGCTTCGACGTGGTCAGCAAGTCGAACTGCCGCAACGCGTTGAAGGGACTCGCGTGCTCTGACCACCCTCGGCGTGTGATGGAAGGCGTCCATCCGACGGCGAAGGGCAGATGCTGCTGCGTGAGAGATGTTCGTCGCTGGGACATGGCTCCACGCGAGAAGCTCCTGAACGCGCGCGACGGCTTGTCGTCGCGAACCCGAGGCCTCACCACGAAGGCTGGCAGCACTGGTAACCAACTCATGTGCTGCCGCTTCGATCTTCTTACCGAGGCGCGGCACCGGAAGGTTGGCGATGTGCTCGGGCTCGATGTGCTGAATGATTGCGCCGTACGTCCCACCGGCCACAAGCGGGACACCGAACTTGCTGCTCATGTACGCGTAGAGATAGCCAGGCGATATCTTCTCGGGATCAGGCACGACGCGCAGGACGTGCTCAGAGCACGCGTAGCCATCCATATCTGGGCGGGCGTACGCCATGCGACCCACGGTTCCCGAGCGGGTGATGAGAGTCCAACCAGCCGAGATGGTAAGCCGCGGATTCTCCACAATGGACTTTACCGATATGAATGGGAGGTTCGACAGGTCTGCTTCGAGGATCTCCGTGCTCGATATAAACGGGCGACCGAAATTCGCAGAGTCGACCCATAATCGCTTGATGCGTCCAGCGTGGAAGATGCCCGAGAGGCCACCGCGGGTGACATCTTGAAGCCTGTTCTTGCGAGCACCCAGTGACTCAAGCAATACCCGCGCTTCTCGCGCACCGGACATGTACGGGCCGCAGTC
>JBFMFD010000249.1:0-1783 GCA_040752255.1 Armatimonadota bacterium | reverse complement strand
ACCCGGTAGGAAACTGCACCGGCATCTTGCTTGCGATGACGCTCGCGCCCCTGCGGCGCTTCGGGGCCATCAAGCGAGTCGTCGTCAGCACGTATCAAAGCGCGAGCGGAGCAGGCGCGAGGGCGATGAAGGAACTCGAGGAACAGGCGCGAGCTTTCGCGCGAGGCGAAGAACCGAAAGCCGAAGTGCTGCCCTATCCGATCCTGTTCAACCTCTTCAGCCACAACTCGCCGATCAACGAACACGGCTACAACGAGGAGGAGTGGAAGGTCATCAACGAGGTGCGCAAGGTTCTCGAGGACGACGACCTTCCGATCGACGTCACCTGCGTGCGCGTCCCCGTGCAGAGGGCGCACAGCCTGACCGTCAACGTCGAGTTTGAGAACCCTGCGCCGTCTATCGGGGCGGTCCGCGAGGCGGTAGCCGCCTTCCCAGGCCTCGAGCTGGTGGACGACCGCGAGGGGAACCGCTTCCCGATGCCGACCCTCGCCGCTGGGCGGGACGAGGTGCTCGTGGGCAGAATCCGGCAGGACCTCTCGAGCAAGCACGCCATCAGCCTGTTCGCCTGCGGAGACCAACTGCGGAAGGGCGCCGCGCTGAACGCAATCCAAATCGGCGAAAAACTCATCGAAAGCGGGTATCTTGTCCACAGGAGTTAGCCATGCGCACACACGACTACACCGAACCGTTCGAAGACGAGGAGATGGAGCGCAGAGCGCGTGACCACTACGAGCAGGCGCGCGAGCAGGGGTCCACCCTCTCCGATACGCACCTGATGGAAGAGAGCCGCCGCTTGGCGCACGAGGAATACGAGCGTCTCGTAGGCACCGACAACGAGCCGGTACCTACGGACGAAGAGGAGGTATAGAATGGGAGTGTTTCAATCACCGAAAGAGTGGGGCTCGCTCATCACGGCGATGGTAACGCCGATGAACCCCGACGGCTCGGTCAACTATGAAGAGGCCGAAGCGCTGGCGAACTACCTGGTTGACGAGCAGAGGAACACCGGCATCGTCGTCGGAGGAACCACCGGCGAGTCGCCCACGCTCACCGACAAAGAGAAGACGCAGTTGCTCGCCACCGTGCTCGGCGCGGTCGGCGATCGCGCAGCCGTCATCTTTGGCGCGGGCACCTACGACACTAAGCACAGCATCTACCTCACGCAGGCGGCGACCGAGATGGGAGCGCACGGCATCATGCTCGTGTCGCCCTACTACAACAAGCCGACGCAAGAGGGGCTTTATCAGCACTTCCGCGCCATCGCCGAGCGCACCGACCGCCCCGTCATGCTGTACAACATCCAGGGGCGGACCGGCGTGAACATCGAGACCTCCACGCTGCTGCGCCTCGCCGAAGACGTGCAGAACATCTGCGCGGTGAAGGAGGCGAGCGGAAACCTCGCGCAAGTCGCCGAAGTCGCCGCCGCCGTGCCCGAAGGCTTTCGCATCTACAGCGGAGATGACATCCTCACGCTGCCGGTGCTCAGCGTCGGCGGCATCGGGGTCGTCAGCGTGGCGGGCCACGTGGCGGGCAAGCTGATCATGGAGATGATGGAGACGTTCTTCAAAGCGCCCCACGAGGCGGCGAAACTGAATCGTAAACTCGTGCCGCTCCTGAAGGCGCTCTTCTGCGCCACGAACCCGATCCCGGTGAAGTACGCCGTCTCTCTGCTCGGCTTCGACATCGCTAACTATCGCCTGCCGATGGTGCCGCCGACGGACGAGCAGAAGGCGATGGTTCAACACGCGATGGAGAAGCTTGGGCTGATCGAAGCCCGCGCCGC
>JBFMFD010000248.1:0-1796 GCA_040752255.1 Armatimonadota bacterium | reverse complement strand
GAGGAGCTGCCTCCTCCCCCGGCAGAGACGCCGCCTCCACCGCCGCCACCGCCTCCGCTCGCGAGGCCGCCGCCGGCGCCGAGGCCGCCCCCTCCGGTGCCGCCTGAGGCGGCTCCTGCTCCGACCTCAATGGGGAAGACGGAGAAGACGAGCAGATTCTCCCTGCCCGGCGCGAAGGGCTTCAGGTCAGGCTTGCGCCCGAGGTTCAGCACAACGCCCTGGAAGTACCCGCTGGTGGTCACCTTGATCGAGTTCTGCCCTGCCGAGGAGCGCTCGGTGCTCTCCTCGCCCATGCCGCTGCCCCATGCCTGGAGCGTAATCTGCTCGGTCGCGAGCGGCTGCCCCGCATACACGCTGTAGTCCACCTGCGCGGGCGCTGCCGCGAAAAACGTCAAAGCCAAAGCCGTTATCATCATCCTGCTCCTTGCCTTACCATTCTGTACCAATCGGACGCGCGGACGCGCCCCCGTGGCGCGGAATCACCCGTTAGGACGCTTGGGCGCGCCAAAACAGCACACTTCCGAGCGTCTACCCTGCCTCCGGGGCTTCCGGCTCCAGGCAGAACGGCAGAACCTCTGTCGCGCTGCCCAGTTCCTCATCCACGTCGAGGAGTACGCCGCAAACGATGCCCGGCCCTTTGGCGACCTCGAGGCGAAGCGGCATCAGGGTCTTCATGCGCCGCAGGATGATGTCCGTGTCCATGCCGATGACCGAGTCCCGTGGTCCGCACATGCCCACATCGCAGAGGAACGCCGTTCCCCCCGGCAGGATGCGCGCGTCCGAAGTCTGGACGTGGGTATGCGTTCCCAGGACCGCCGCTACGCGCCCGTCGAGGTGCCAAGCCATCGCGATCTTCTCGCTGGTCGCCTCGGCATGAAAGTCAACAATCCGAACAACCGCCTCAGCCTCCTCCAGCAAGGCGTCTGCACAGCGAAACGGGTCGTCGTAGGGGCGATCCATGAACGTCCTACCGCACAGGTTCAGAACGGCCACGGCGTGAGAGCCTTTCTCGACCAGGATCGTTCCGCGCCCGGGAGTGCCCGGCGGAAAGTTCGCCGGGCGGACAATCGGCTTGCCCGAGTCGAGGTACGTTGAAATCTCCGAGCGGTGGAAGGCATGGTTCCCCAGCGTGATGGCGTCCACCCCGTGCGCGAAGAGGTCGTCCGCGATGCCTGGCGTGATGCCGAGGCCGGCGGCGGCGTTCTCGCCGTTGGCGATAATGAGGTCGGGGGCGTGAGCCTCTCTAAGTGTCGGCAGAGCCGCCGCGACCGCGTCGCGACCGACCGAGCCGACGATATCCCCCAGAAAGAGAATGCGCATAGGCAGAGCCTACCCGCATCCCCCCCTGCCATGTACCAGTCTCAGTCCCGAACGAGTTCATCGAGAGCTGAGCGGATCGCTTCCTCGGAAAAACCCCGGGCGGCGAGACGACGCCCGATCTGGGACGGCGTCAGGACGCCCTTCCGGCGCAGGTCGGCAACGGCGTAGACGACCGTCTCCGACTCGGGCTTCAGTCCGCGGATTGCCCGACTGACCGCGGCGTCGTCGGCGAACCGCTTCCGCAGCTCCGCCTCGATCCGCGCCGGGCCGTAGTGCTTCTTGAAGTCCACGCGATGCGCGATGTCGCGCGCTAACTTGAAGTCGTCGAGGTATCTCCGCTTCCGGCACACCTCGATCGAGTACTCGATCTCATCTTGGGGGCAGCCTCGGCGGGCGAGTGCGCGTCTCAGCTCCTCGACGAAGTAGTCGCGGTTGCGCAGCAAGCGCAGCGCAACCGCGAGCGTGTCGTTCGAGGC
>JBFMFD010000247.1:0-1806 GCA_040752255.1 Armatimonadota bacterium | reverse complement strand
CAGTTCGGTCGCGCATGCGGCGGGCAAAGCGCGCTCGGGCTCGCCGCACACCGCGCGGCACATCGCAAGGGCAAGCAGGGGTCGAAACCGCTTGCCGCCGCCGAGCACAGCGTATCGCATCGCCTGGTGCAACGCCTCGGCGGGGCCTTCGGCTTGTTGGTCGAGCACCCGCTCGAGAGCGGACTCGATTGCCGGCTTCCACTCGAGGTTGAACTGATCGAAGGTCATCAGGTGATTCCCATGCTGCGTCCCTGCGGGCTCGAAAAGCGTGGGTGCTGATCGAGCGTCGTGTTCCCCTCGACAAGGTCGCGCATCAAGCGACCAATCCAAACGCCGAACTTGAAGCCGTGTCCGGAGCAGGCGCTGGCGAAGAACGCCGGCACCTTCATCGGAAGCGCGCCCACGGCGAACTCCTCTCCGGGCAGGACGGTGTACAAGCAGGTGAAGGACTCGCGCGGCGCTGGGTTTGCCCCGAGACGGAAGCGCGCGATCTCTCCGATTTCGCGAATGACCTCCGGGTTGGGCTGGAACGGACCTTGCGAGGGGTCTACCTCCGGGCCGTATCGGTGCAGCCCGACCTTCGCGCCGCGCCCATAGTCCGGAAAGCCGTAGAAGTGATCCTCCTTCGCTTCCACCCACGCCATCTGCGGGAGCCCTCCGCTCAGCGTGAAGTAGGCGAAGTGTTGCATCCGAATCTCCGCCGAAAGCGGCACGAATTGACGAATCCATGCGCCTGCGCACACAACGAGCGCATCGTATTGGGTGCCTTCGATGACGCCGTCGTCGGTCGGTTGGGCGAGGACGCCCTCAAGCACCTTCGCGCCGTTCTCCTTCGCGATCTCGAGCGCGCCCCGAATGACGCGCTCCGCCTTGAGGAAGCCCGCCCCCTCCTCGAAGAGCGCCTCTTCGTCGGGTTCGAGGTGAAAGCCTCCAAAGCGTCGCGCAACGTCAATCGGTCCCATCGCCTCGAATGGCGTCGAGGTGGCTCTGAGGCTGGCGCGCGCTTTTCGGAACCACGCGTCGGTGCTCTGGCCGAAGATGAGCAGGCCGCAGCGATGGAGCAACGGCTCGCCGAGTTGTTGCTCAAGTTCCTCCCAAAGGGGAAACACTTCGCCCATCAGCTCAGCGTAGTAGGGGTCTGCGTAGGCGCGACGAATGATGCGCGATGTGCCGTGAGAGGAGCCGCGCGAATGCCCGACATCGAACTGCTCATACACGTGCACCTCGTGCCCTGCCAGAGCAAGCGCGCGCGCCGAGCAGGCGCCGTGCACTCCCGCGCCGATTACGGCGACCTTCACGCCTCCTCCTTCACGATGGGTGGAAGTGTCATGTCGCTGCTGTGACCAGGAAACCGCTTGGCATCCGGGTTGATGAACGTCTTCGCGACGTTCACGGCGATGCACACCTCGCCGACGCCGGTTGCGATGAGGTCCAACTTCGCCTCATGCGTGCAGATGTCGCCTGCTGCGTACACGCCCTGCAGGTTCGTCTCCATCAGGCTGTTCACGAGAATCTTGTTCTTCTGCAACTCGATGCCCCACGAGCGAATCGGGCCGAGGTCGGTCTTGTAGCCGATGTTGATTGAGAGGAAGTCGCACGGCAGCTCGGCGCGCTCCTCTGTCTGTCGGTTTTGTGTTACTATGGCGACAAGCGCATCGCTGCCGATGAGCTCGACCACCTCCTCCCAGCAACGGAGTTGGACGCTGGATCGCATCAGCGCAGCGACGCTTTCTTCGTGTGCTCGAAACTGGTCACGGCGGTGGACCAGAGTAACGGTGCGGGCGACGCCCTCGAGGGCGAGTGCCC
>JBFMFD010000246.1:0-1834 GCA_040752255.1 Armatimonadota bacterium | reverse complement strand
AGCGCCTCGGCGAGGAGCATCTCCGCACCGGGAAGCCGATTCTCTACACAAGCGCGGACAGCGTCTTCCAAATCGCCTGCCATGAGGATGCGGTTCCCGTTGAGACGCTGTACCAGTGGTGCGAGGCGGCGCGGCAACTGCTCGTCGCCCCCCACGACGTCGCCCGCGTCATCGCCAGACCGTTCAAGGGCGACGCCGCAACCGGCTTCACGCGCACCGACCGACGCCGCGATTTCCCCATCGAGCCGCCTCGGAACCTAATAGACGCGGTTTCTGAACAGATTGGTCCAGTTCACGGCATTGGCATCGTCCCTGAGGCGTTCGCTGGGCGCGGTTTCTTGCCCATTCCGCGAACCCAATCCAACGAGGAACACGAGACGGCGCTGATGGATGCCCTGAGCACGGGAAGCCGCCTCATCTTCGCCAATTTCGAGGACTTCGACATGCGTTACGGACACCGAAACGACCCCGAAGGCTTCGCCCAGGCCCTGGAGCGCTTCGACGCCACGCTCTACCGGATTCTCGGCCGCCTCCGTCCGGGGGACCTGTTGCTGCTTACCGCGGACCACGGCAACGACCCGACGACGCCCTCGACCGACCACTCGCGGGAATACGTCCCCTTCTGCGCGGTCGCTCCGGGCTGGGCGTCCCTGGGCAACCGCGGGGACTTGGATGGGCTCCAGCGAGTCGGCGCAACCGTTGCCGACGGGCTTGGTGTCGAGTTTCCTCTTGGCCAGGGACTTTTGAACCTGTGAGGTCGGGCGCCTGCTGCGACGCCGCGCGCAGGCGTCCGAGAACGATTATGTGCTACCTACTGAAGGAGAAAGTCGAGGCCGGTCGCCAATCCAACTCCGTAGAGAGCCAGCGCGGCGGCCGTTGCCCCGAGCAGAATCCATGGCAAACCGCTCGATGCCAGGCGGATCACGAACGAGGCGCGGCGCCGGGGGCTGGCGCGATAGCGCTCGACCAACTCGCGACCCACCTCGAGCGCCGACTCCAATTGGCGGTCGGTGGGCTCGCTGGTCGTCAGGTATTGTTGAAAGACAGCTCCAACCGGCCGCCACAGCATCAGCGTCGCGAGCATCGCGAGCAGCGCGCCCAGTTCCTGCACGTGCGGCCAGCTGAGGTTCACCAAGACGATGAACAGTGTCGCGCCGACCGCGAGGTTCGTTCCGCACCGAGGGTGAACTCGTGGCATCCTTCGCGCCGCCTCTAAGGTGAGAGGCTCGCCGCGCTCAATGGCATGGACCACCTTGTGTTCTGCGCCGTGGACGCGAGTCAGAGGCAACACCTTCAGCGCGGCAAAGAACAGCACCGCCGGCCCGAACTGGAGCATCGCGACGATTGCCCAGCCCGGTGCGCGTAGTGGAACCGTCTGCCAGAACCAATACACTGCAAGGGTACACGCCGTGATGAGCAGAAACAGCAGCGCCCCCGTCGTCGCCAGGGCAAGCGGGCCTGCCCCCGCTGAGACATCGCCGGTGGTGAGGTACACGCCGAACGGTGTCGCCATGCCGCCCGCCTGTCGCGGCCGCGCCGGCTCGGCGAAGGGCCGGAACAGGTCGAGGGCGCGCACCAGGCCGAGGTATCGCCCCTCTTCGTCGGTCACGATGGCTACTGGCGCGGCTGGGGCGGCGCGAAAGCGGTCAAGCGCCTCCTCGACTGTCCACTGGGGTTGAAGAACGACGGGCGGCTCGCGCAGAACGCTCGCGACAGGTGAGGTCTCGCTTCCGCCCGCGAGAAGAGCGGAGAAGACCTCCTCCCTGAGCACGACCCCGGCGACCCGGTTGCCATCCAGGACAGGGAGCATGGGCGCCCATACTTCACGGAACGC
>JBFMFD010000245.1:0-1836 GCA_040752255.1 Armatimonadota bacterium | reverse complement strand
AAACCCGGCAAGTCGTCCAAGATGCTGGTGCTCATCATGCTCGCCGTCGTCCTTGCGGGCGGGGGCTTCTTCGGCATGAAGATTATGGGGGCGGCGAAGGGCAAGGAGGCGCCGAAGCCCAAAGTTGGAGAGGTCCTTGAGCTTCAAGAGTTCCTTGTGAACCTGAAGGACAAGACGTGGCTGAAGGTGTCGCTGGCGTTAGGCATCGCGGAAGGCGCGGAACTGCACGCTGCGGGCGGGCACAGCGAGGGTGAAACGACCGACGACCCAAAGATGCGCGACATCATCATCCAGGTGCTCACCTCGAAGCAACTCGACGACATCGTCTCGCCCGAAGGCAAGGAGCAACTCAAGGCAGACATCTTGGCGAAGTTGAACGGTTCGTACGGTGAGCATCAAGGTGAGCACGGCAAGGGCGAAGGCGGCGCATCCGGGCCGTTCCTCGAGGTCTACTTTACGGCGTTCTCCTACCAGCGGTACTAACGGCGGCGGCGGCGGCCTGCCTTGCGCGAGTGCGTCTCTGCGTGGTACAATCCCCTCGACAACCTGTTCCCATCGTCGGGGAGGAACCATCATGGACGCAAGTTACACGAAATCGAGGCTCTACGCGCTCCGGCACAGCGCCGCCCACCTGATGGCGCAGTCGGTTCTCCAGCTCTACCCGGACGCCAAGCTCACGATCGGCCCACCCATCGAGAACGGCTTCTACTACGACATTGACTTCGGCGATCGCAAGTTCAGCGAAGAGGAGATCCCGAAGGTCGAGGAGAAGATGCGTGAGAACGCCGAGCGCGACCTGCCGATCGTGAAGGAAGTCTTGTCGCGCGACGAGGCACGGGCGCGAATCCTGGAACTGAAACAGGACCCGTACAAGATTGAACTCCTCGAGGACATCCCGCCGGAGGATGAGGTTTCCTTCTACACTCAGGGCGAGTTCACCGACCTGTGCCGCGGCCCGCACGTAGAGAGCACGGGGGAAATCCGGCACTTCAAGCTGCTGAACATCGCCGGCGCGTACTGGCGCGGGGATGAGCGCAACAAGATGCTCACGCGCCTCTACGGCACCGCGTTCGAGGCGCAGGAAGAACTTGAAGAGTATCTCCACAGCCTCGAAGAGGCGAAGAAGCGAGACCACCGAGTCCTCGGACGACAGCTTGGGCTTTTTACGTTCTCGCCGAACGTAGGAAGCGGGCTTCCGTTGTGGCTTCCCAAAGGCGCGGTGATGCGCGAAGTGCTGACCGACTTCCTTCGCCAGGCGCAGCTGGAGCGCGGCTACCAGCCGGTCGTTACGCCCCACCTCGGGCATGCGAAGTTGTGGGAGATCAGCGGACACCTGCACACATACCGCGACAAGATGTTTCCGATCATGGACGACGGGCGCGAGCAGTTCCTGCTCAAGCCGATGAACTGCCCGTTCCACATCGAGATCTACAAGAGCGAGTTGCGTAGTTACCGCGACCTGCCGATCCGATACGCGGAGTTCGGCACCGTGTATCGTTACGAGCAGAGCGGCGAGCTGGCGGGCATGTTGCGCGTGCGCGGGTTTACGCAGGACGATGCGCACCTGTTCGTCACGCCGGATCAGTTGCTCGACGAGTTCAAGGGCGTTGTTGAGCTGATGCTCGTCGTGCTCGACAAGTTGGGGCTGAGCGACTACAGCGTCCGCGTCGGCACGCGCGATCCCGAGGATGACAAATACGTCGGCGCGGATGACAACTGGGAGCGCTCCGAGAAGGCGATCCTACAGGCGTGCGACGAACTTGGGCTCGCGTACGAGGTCTCGGAGGGCGACGCGGCGTTCTATGGGCCGAAGCTGGACTTGATGATCAAGGATGC
>JBFMFD010000244.1:0-1836 GCA_040752255.1 Armatimonadota bacterium | reverse complement strand
TGTATTCCGTCATCTCGCTGGCGATGTCGGCGTCGCGGATTTGGGACTCCGTGGCGGTTAGGTTCTCACGGGCGATAGCGAGGCTGCGCACGTTGCTCTCGAGAAAGTCCTTCTGGAACGATCCGAGGTCGCCGCGGATGCGCGACAGTTGGTCAATCGCGGCGTCAATGATGCGAATTGCGTTCTCAGCGCCCTGCTTGGTAGTAACGTCCAGCGTCGCTATGCTCTCGCCGGGAACTACGCCCGTGCCCAGGTCCTTGGCGAACACCGAGGGGATGGAGAGCTGGACGGTTTGGTTCACCGACGGCCCAAACTGAATCTGCACGGCACCGGCTTGCAGCTGTCCCACTTGCGTTGCGCCAGACATATTCAGGTTCGCATTCTCGGTGAGCGTGATGCTGTTGCCGAACGAGTCGGTGATGGTTAGCCCGCTCTCACCTGCTCCGCGTCCGCCCTGGAAGGTTACGGTTTCGGCGCCTTCCGTTGTCGTTACCGTTACGTCGGCGATGGCGTCGGTGCCGGATGCACTCGCGGTTGCGGCGGTGTTCAGGATGTCGTTCGTGTCAACAAGGTTGACCTTGAACTGCGAGCCGTAGGTTCGTTGAACGAGGTTGACGGTGAAGGGGCCGCTGCCCGCGATCTCGGCGGTAACTCCGGTCGTGCCCGAGACCTCGTTGATCTTGGCAACCAGACTTTGCAGCGTGTCGTTGCCGGTGCTCAGGATGGTAACGCCGTTGATGGTGAGCGAGCCTGCGGGCACGAGATCGTTTACTGACGCGTAGGCGACGTCCGTGTTGATGACCGCGCGCGTCGCGGGCGTCGTGATGTTTACCGTAATAGGCCCGGAGACGATGGAGTTTCCGTTGAACGCGCCGCCGAAGAACATGGAACTGACAAAGTCCGGCCGGGTGATGGCGGCGATTGCGCCTGCAGTGCCGTCGAGCAGCTTCTTGTCACCGAAGGTTGTATGCTGCGCGATGCGGTCAATGCTCTCGATGGTGGAGCGAATCTGCGACTGGTTCGCGTTCAACACATTGATGTCAACGACGCCCGTGTTCGCCGAGTGAACCGCAAGCGCGCGCATGCTGCGAAGCAGGGCATGCACTTCGTCGAGCGCGCCCTCCGCGGTCTTGGTCATGTTGATCGCCTCTTGCGAGTTCCGAACAGCCTGGTCAATGCCGAGGATCTGCGTGCGAAGGCTCTCGCTGACGACGAGGCCCGCGGGGTCGTCGGCCGCGGTTACGATGCGCAGACCGGTCGAGAGGCGGCTGATGCTCTTGCCGAGGCTCTCGTTGGTCCCCGTCAAGTTCCGCAGCGCCTGCATGGCGGCAAGGTTCGTGTTGATGCGAAGGCTCATGGCTTCTGTTCCAAAAAACCGAGAGTGTTACCGGGGTGAATTGTCGGCTGGACATGGAATCTATGGAGGCTGCGGCGGGGGCGGAACCTGAGAATCGGCTCGAGGGTCGAGGAACACGTGTCGCAATCGAATAGGGTACGCTTGTCTACCATAGAAAGTGAGTTGCGTCGCATGCGTGCTCTTTGACGGATTCTATGCCGTCGCCCTCCAGGCGTCGCGCCCCAAACTGAAGGGGACGGCGTTCGGCGTGGTCAAGGACGGCTTGATTCTCGACGCGTCCGCGCCCGCTCGCCGACAGGGTCTTTTGCCGGGAATCACCCTTGCCGAGGCGAGGAGTGTTGCCCGTGCGGCCGCCCGCCACGGTACGGCGCCCGCCCTGCTCGATTACGACCCGGAGCACTTCGACCCGTACGCTCGGAAGTGGCTCGATGCCTGCCTCGCCTACACGAACACCGTCGAGCCGCTTGGGCAGGAGGCGG
>JBFMFD010000243.1:0-1847 GCA_040752255.1 Armatimonadota bacterium | reverse complement strand
ACAGCGACGCGCCCCACCAAGCAGATGGAGAACCTTCGGGTCATCCTGTGGACAACCGACGGCAAGGCGACAGAGTTGTTCCTGCCGCTCACCTCTGCCGGCAAGGCCGCCGGAAGATGGGTGCGAGTGGGCATTCCGGTTGCCTCCATCCCGAGGTTCGAGCAGACAAACATGGTCGTGGATCGAATCGCAGTGAGCGGAGACGCGAGAACCATCTTCTACCTGGGCGAGGTCCGCGTCGTTACCGACTCGACGCCGATCCAAGGCTTCCTCGATCGCACCGAGATGAACCTCGCTCGCGGCGACGAAGTGCTGCTCACTGCATCCGCCGAAGGTGGATATTCTGTACTGGAATACGCGTGGGACTTTGACGCATCCAACGGCGTGCAGGATGACGCGATCGGCGCCGCAGTGTATCACCGGTTCCGCATTCCAGGCGAGTACGTTGTTACGTGCACCATCCGCGACAAGTACGGACTGAAAGCACCCTGGACGGGCACGATCAAAGTCACCGTCAACCCCTAACCGCTTGTCGTTTGAGGACACGCGAAGAAGGCGCCCAACCGGCGCCTTCTTTTTTTTTGCGCCGCGACGAAAAAAAGTCTCCGCAACTGTTGACAAGAGGCGCCGCGATGGTTTACACTCTCGCAACGGGGCGTTCAGTGCGATGTTCTCACTGAAAACAATCTGATATGGGGAAGGGGAGCGCATGTCGGCTGTCGTAGCATCAGACTTTCCATACGAGTCATTTCACGTTGATGAGTACTATTTGAGCCTCGCCAAGGAGGGCGACCAGCGAGCAACCGAGTGGTTGTTGGACCGCTACCGCCCCCGAGTCGAGATCTGCGCAAGGCGGTACTTCTTCCGCGGCGCAGAGCCGGAAGACGTCATCCAGGAGGGCATGATCGGGCTGTACAAAGCGATTCGCGACTTCCGAAGGGATCGCTCCGCTCACTTCCGCGCCTTCGCGGACCTTTGCATTCACAGGCAGATCGAGTCGGCGGTCAAGACCTTCCGACGAAAGAAGCACGGGCCGCTCAACTCCGCCACCAGCATCTACACAAGCATCGGAGAGAGGGGGGAGAGCATGCTCCTCGACATCCTCGTGGACCCAAGATGCCCGAATCCGGAGCGTGAGGCGCTCGCCCGCCTGTTCGAGGACGAGTTGAATACTCTCGTCCGGAGCCTGTCGGTTCTGGAGCGCGAAGTACTTGGATACTACGTGCTCGCTTGGCCCTACGCCGAAATCGCCAAGGCGCTCGGCCGCTCGACCAAGTGCGTAGACAACGCCATCCAGCGGGTGATGAAGAAGGTTCGCAAGATCGGGGCGTGAACGGCATGGCCGCGCGCGTCCTCGTCGCGGTTCTGGGGATTCCACCGCTGCTCTTCGTTGCCGCGTCGGGCAGCGACCTGCCCGTGCGCGTGTTCGCGGGCCTGCTCTGCCTTGCCTGCGCGCTGGAGGTTCAGCGGCCGAACATGGTTCCGCTCTTCGTCGCCCTCCCCCTGGCTGCCGTACTCGGAACGCTCATCACGATCGCGCCCGCCCTCCCCGGCGCGGGATGGCTGGGCTTGGCTTGGTTCATCGTGTTCCACGCCACCTACCGCTTCGACATCCAGGATGACCTTCGCTTCCGCGGTGTCGTTGCGGCGGTGCTCTGGGTTGCGCCGCCGTTGCTGTCGCTCGTGCCCCTTCAGGCAGGCGCCGCGGACGGAAGCCTCCTCGCGTTTCGCTGGACGCCGCTTGTCGCGCTGTTCCTGGTGCTGTGGGCGTCCGACACGGCCGGCCTATTCGTCGGCAAGGCGCTCGGGAGGACGCCGCTCGCACAGCACATCTCCCCGAACAAGAC
>JBFMFD010000242.1:0-1873 GCA_040752255.1 Armatimonadota bacterium | reverse complement strand
CGGGCGTATCGTCGCCGAGGTCCTCATCATCTTGAAGGAGGCGGTGAGGCCCGGGGTCGCAGAACGCGAACTCGACGAGATCGTCCGGCGCGAGTTCAAGAGGCGAGGCGCGATTCCGACGTTCCTGAACTACTCCCCGCGCCGGGGTCTCACGCCCTACTGCGCGACGGTCTGCGTCTCTGTGAACGACGAGATCGTGCATGGCATACCGGGCGACTACGCTTTCCGCGAGGGAGACGTGGTGAGCATCGATCTCGGGGCGACGTACAAGGGGTTCGTCGGTGATTCGGCGATCACCATCGGAGTTGGCAACGTGAGCGAGGAGGCCGAACGCCTCATCCGTGCGACGGAGGAAAGCCTGCACCGAGGCATCGAGGCCGCTCGCGTTGGCGCGCGGCTCGGAGACGTCTCCGCAGCGATCCAGGAGGTCGGCGAACGGTACGGATACGGCATTGTGCGAGAGTACGGCGGCCACGGGGTCGGTCGGGAAATGCACGAGGACCCATTCGTGCCGAACTATGGAGTGCCCGATCGCGGCATGGAGCTGCGCGAGGGAATGGTCCTGGCGCTAGAGCCGATGCTCAACGCGGGCGATTGGCGGACGAAGGTGGACCCGGACCAGTGGACCGTGCGAACGGCAGACGGCAGCCTTTCCGCTCACTTCGAGCATACGGTGGCCGTTACGAGGGATGGCCCGGTCGTGCTCACCTCGCCATAGGCGGAGCGTAGTAAGGGAGGATTATGGCACGCAAGGGACGGCAGACGACGGCGGAGGCGCGTGGGCCTCGTGTTGCCAAGAAGGACGTCATCGAGGTCGAAGGGATTGTCAAGGAACCCCTGCCGAACGCGATGTTCACGGTCGAGTTGGCGAACGGTCACGAGGTGCTGGCGCACATTTCCGGGAAGATCCGCATGCACTTTATCAAGATCCTCCCGGGCGACCGCGTGCTTGTCGAGCTTTCGCCCTACGATCTCACGCGCGGCCGCATTACCTATCGGTTCAAGTGACAGCGGAGAGGGCGACATGAAGGTTCAGGCTTCGGTTCGGCCGCGCTGCGAGAAGTGCAAGGTGATTCGCAGGCATGGGCGCGTCATGGTTATCTGCGAAATCCCGAAGCACAAGCAGCGGCAGGGCTAGGCACGGAGGCAAGGCATGGCACGCATCGCCGGGGTGGATATTCCCAGGGACAAGCGGGTCGAGGTTGCGCTGACCTACATCTACGGCATCGGGCCGAGGTCGAGCAAGGAGATCCTCACGACCACGCAGGTGAGTCCTGATGCTCGCGTGCGCGATCTCACTGACGAAGAAGTGGCCCGAATCCGCGAGGCGATCGAGCGCAACTACGTCGTGGAGGGCGATCTCCGTCGCGAGGTACGCCAGAACGTGCAGCGGCTCATCGAGATCGGGTGCTATCGCGGCATCCGGCACCGGCGGGGGCTGCCGGTTCGCGGTCAGCGCACGCGCACGAACGCGCGCCAAAAGCGCGGCACGCGGCGCACCGTAGCCGGCAAGCGGAAGGCCGTGAAGAAGTAGGTTCGGGCGGAAAGGCGGAGGCAGCGAAGCATGGCAGATCGCACAACGCGGGGGCGCAGACGGGAACGGAAGTCGGTCCCACGTGGGAAGGCGTTTATCCGCTCGACGTTCAACAACACGATCATCACGCTTACCGACCCGAACGGGAACGTCGTAGCCTGGGGCAGCTCGGGCTCGGCCGGATTCAAGGGCTCTCGAAAGGGAACGCCGTACGCTGCGCAGCTGGCCGGCGAGAACGCGGCGAAGAAGGCGATGGAACACGGCATGCGCGAGGTGGAAGTTCTGGTGCGCGGGCCGGGATCGGGCCGCGAAGCTGCCATACGCTCGCTGCAGGCCGCT
>JBFMFD010000241.1:0-1894 GCA_040752255.1 Armatimonadota bacterium | reverse complement strand
TGGACCTCACCCGCTACGGCGTCGGCGCGAGGGGGATTGACCTCATCGAGCGAATCGTCAACCAGGGCGCGCCCTCGGTCACCTTCCCGCTCTATGACGGGCACGGGAACATGACCGCCACGCTCTCCCGCTCCGGCGCGTCGTTCACCGTGTCGAACCAGCGGTCGTATGACGTGTGGGGCGGCGTGCGGAGCGGCGCGACCTCCGGCTTCCCGAACACGCGCTACGTGGCGAACTTGGGTCACAAGCAGGACGACGAAAGCGACCTCATCTACATGCGCGCGAGGTACTACGAGCCGCGGACGGGGAGATTCATCTCCGAGGACCCGGTAGGGGAAGGCTGGAACTTCTATGCATATGTTCGTAACAACCCGCTTGCGTACGCCGACCCGCGCGGCGAATCCCTTTGGGGCGTCGACGAATTGCTCCGCCAGGCATTCTCGATTCTAACCGATTCGCACCGCGGCTTTGGAGTGTTACCGTACATCGAGAAACTGCGCCGGATAAAGGAGACTTTGCTATTCATCGCGCGCGCCCAGGCCACGACTGGCGAGCAACTCATCGCAGAGGCGGAGGCTGAACTGCAAGCATCGTCACTATACGGCGACTACGCTGCTCTTGAAGCGCGAATCGCTGATCTTAAGATGAGCGTTGGAACTTACATGATTGGAGAGGGTACTGCCGCCAGGATCGCGGCAGCGATCGTTGAGATCATGATCCAGATGATCTTAAATGGCGATTGAGGATTTGGTTGTGGATCAAGACAGGATTGAACAACTGCAGACTCGGCTGGAAGCCTTGATTCAGTCTCTTAGGGACCATGGATACTCGGACGTGTACGCAGCGCTTCTTCTCATTCGAGCGGACCTCCGCGTGATCACAACGCTGCTTCAATCGTGCCCTGCGGACAGCGAGGCCGCTGCAGAGTTGATGGCAGTGGCGGCAAGCCTGGAACGAGCCACCGACCCCAAGGTGCTCCACACTGGCAACGAGGCATGTGCGGTCCACCTTTGGGACGCAATCGGCGGGGCTCATGGTGGGCTTCGAGATGTACTTGACCGCCACTTCGATGATCAGTCGAGCTGAAGCTGAGCAGCGCCGTAGGCTGCTGTTTGAACTACGCATCCTGTCGCAAGAGCGTGAACAGCAACGTAATCCGGGTAGCATACAATGCATAGGGCGCCCGCCGGGACTGGATCTCCATGCTCCGGCGCGTCGCCCACCTTGTCGAACCAGCGGGCTGAACGGATCGACCCCACGGTTCAGATAACGGCTGCCTTCCAGCGAAGCACGGAGGCTCCGGACGTGGTCGGCTTTGCCAAGGAGTATGCAGAGCTCTATTCACAGACCACATCGAAGTCACTTCCTGTCGAGCACACGGCTTTGGACATCCTGCTCGACCCTGCTGAGCTATGCCGCAGGTACGCAAGCGCTCCCCGAAACGGCCCTTCTCAACTCTCGTCGTGGCAATGAGACGCGGTACGCAAAAGGGTGCGAGGTACGAGTATCGCGCCGACGGCATGAGGGCGAAGAAGGTTGAGGGGCTTACCATCGCCTGGAACCCGGGGGACGAACTCGGCGGCTCGGGGTACTATGACGAGATCTGGGCGGTCAACAAGCCCACAACGAGGTACTATTACGACGGTCAGATGTGCGTCGAGGAAGACTACACCTACGACAATGGCGGCACGCCCGGATTGGACCTCACCCGCTACGGCGTCGGCGCGAGGGGGATTGACCTCATCGAGCGAATCGTCAACCAGGGCGCGCCCTCGGTCACCTTCCCGCTCTATGACGGGCACGGGAACATGACCGCCACGCTCTCCCGCTCCGGCGCGTCGTTCACCGTGTCGAACCAGCGGTCGTATGACGTGTGGGGCGGCGTGCGGAGCGG
>JBFMFD010000240.1:0-1895 GCA_040752255.1 Armatimonadota bacterium | reverse complement strand
AGGGCGTTGAACTGCGTCGAAAGGCTAACGGACGAAAACGGTCGAACGTGCACAAACCCGGCGGGAATCTGCGGATTGCGCTCGATCACTCGGTAGTAGAGGTAGTTGCACAAGAAGTCTCCAGCGTCGTCTGACATACGCCACGCTTCACTCTCCTCCCAACCCTCGAAGAGGCCGCCCTCAAGGTATTCCGCTCCTTTTGAGGAGATCGGGCCTGGGCCGAACTTGACGCCGAACACGTCCTGCTTGCCGCTCACGTAGTTCCGCGCTCGACGCTCCAAGAGGAGCTGCCTGCCCCGCCTCCCAACGCCGACCATCAGGATCGCCCCCACGCTGTTGGGAAACCGTGTACGGGCGAAGCGATCCGCGGCTTCGAATGTTACTGGCAGGACGGTGCTCCACACGCCGGCCAAGCGCGAAACCAGCAGGTCGCTCGGGTTATCCCGGAACTTGCCGAAGGGGCCGAAGCCGGTCACGACGACTTCGCGGTTCATCCTCCGTCACCTCCACCCGTCGGCGTCGCCTCTCGGTCTTGCGCCTTCACCTTGACGGTGATTTCGGCGGTAACCGCGCGGCCTTGGTCGTCCTTGGCTGTGAGCGTGTAGCTTGTTGTCCGCTCGGGCATCACGTCCGTTGTCCCGGTAGCGCCGACGAGCCCGATCGAAGGTCGAATCTCGACGCGAGCAGCGCGTTCGACTTGCCACTCGATCGTAACACGGCTAAACGGCTCGATCTCTTCATCCGCCTTGATCGGCACACCGTTCACCAGCGCGCGGAATTCGATAACGCGAGCTAGCGACAGCTCAGCTACCTCGACCGTCGCGGACCTAGTCGCCGCCTTGCCTTCGGCGTTGTACGCCACCAAGCGATACTCTGTCCGCCCCGCCCTCTCCGCCGCAAACTCGAACTGCTCCTGGTTCACCGGAAGTTCGATACCGACCGGCTGGAGCAAAACCTTCACGGCATTCACAACTCGATACCGTACGCGCAGGGTATCTCCGAGGCTCGCCTTTGCGGGTGTGATGCTGAAAGACTCGATTTCGGGCTCAGGCGTAACTTGCTTCGGCAGAACGGTTACCGTGGTCGTAACCTCGCCGCTCTCGCCTGCTGCGTTCACTGCCTTCGCCGTGAAGGTCGTCGTCTTCGAGACCACGACTTCGAGTGTGCCGCTAGCCGGCTGCCTTGGCCAGATGCGCTCTCCGTCGGCGATGACCACGTATTGCGCGCGGGACGCCGACCAGGACAGCGTCACTCGATCGCCTTCAGTAACCGTTGTAGAGGACGGACCGAACGAGTCCATCTGTGGCGGCGTTGGCCGAAGCGTGTACCAGACGAACGCCAGCACCACGACGACAAGCGAAACCAACAGGGCAGCGGGAGTCAGCATCGCCTTGTGCTCCAGTTGCGCCTGCGTCGAGGCGTGCAGGCGAGGGTTCTCGATTCCTCGCGCGGACACCGCGAAGCCGTAGAGCCTCTGAGACCCGATAAGAGGCGACATGCGCGGCTGAACAATCAGCGGAATGTTCTTCTGCTGGCCGGGATTCAGCGAGATACGCTCCTGGGCGTACTGATACGTGCAGGCGTCCTCAGGGTCGTCCGCGAACAACTGAAGGTTCACGTCCGTGTTCCCCAGGTTCGCCACGGAGACGGTGAACGAAGCCTGCTTGCGGAAGTATCCGGCGAATCCGCGCTTCGGGTCAACCTCAACGGTGATGAGGTCGAACGGCTCGACATCGAGGAACCCAAGCGCCTCGACCTCCTCGCCCGTTTCAAGAGAGCGGGCGCTGACGGTAAACGGATACCGCCCGGCTCGGCTCTCCGTCGTGCGCGGCGGCTTGATGAGGATGCTCTCCGTCCGCTGCTCCCCCGGCTCGAGGGAGATCGTCGGCACCGGG
>JBFMFD010000239.1:0-1900 GCA_040752255.1 Armatimonadota bacterium | reverse complement strand
CTCCCGTTATGACGCGCCGACGCGAGAGAACGTCGTCGACTTCTTGGCATTCGACCCGTTGAACCCGAGCTCGATTCTCTCGTGCGTGCAGAGAGCACGCGAGAATGCGCGCTCCGTCCGCGACGCACTCTCCTCCGACACCTGGCAGCAAATCAACCGATTCTCGCTCTTCGTGAGCCGGAGTACGTCGATTGGCCCAGCTGGGCGCGAGTTGCGCGACTTCCTCGCCGAAGTGAAGCTGCTGAGTCACCTGGTCAGCGGCACCGCCGACAACACGATGTCGCACGGCGAAGCGTGGGACTTCCTGCAAGTAGGCCGCCTGCTCGAGCGCGCGGACAATACCTCGCGGCTCCTCGATGTGAAGTACTTCCTCTTGCTGCCATCACCTGACGACGTGGGCAGCCACGTCGATGAGATGCAGTGGTCGTTCGTCCTCCGCTCGGCATCGGCATTGGAGATGTATCGGAAGCGGCATGGCCGTCTTTCCCCAACCAGCATCATCGACTTCCTGCTTCTCGACCCGGAGTTCCCGCGCGCAGCGCTGTTCTGTCTCATCCATGCCGAGCACTCGCTGCGCGCCCTCTCGGGAGGTCTGTCCGGACGCTTTCAGAATGCTGCCGAGCAACGTCTGGGCCGGCTACGTTCCGAATTGGCGTACGCCCAGGTACATGAGATCATCGCTGGTGGACTACACGAGTTTCTGGATAGCTTCCAGGCGAAGCTCAATGACATTGGCGACGCAATCGACAGGACCTTCTTCGCGCTACAACCGGTGAGCGCCTCGGAGAATGGAGCAACATGGAAGGCTGCTAGTGACTTTCTGCCTCGGCATCAAGGTCAGTGAGGGGTTAGTGGGCATCGCCGATACTCGCGTCATATCGGGGAATGAGAACATCACGGCCCGCAAGATGGAGGTATTCCATCAATCCACGGGGAGCTTCTTCGTCATGACCTCCGGTCTGCGATCCGTGCGGGACAAGACGATCACGTACTTCGATGAGCTGCTCTGCGCTCAAGAGGAGCCGTACGATCGTCTCTTCAAGGCCGTGAACGCGTTCGCGGCCCAGATACGTCGCGTCGCTCAGGAGGACAAGCCCTCGCTCGACGAGACCGGCGTACAGTTCAGCATTCAGTGCCTCGTCGGCGGCCAGCTTGCCTGCGACAGCGAGCCGAAGCTCTACCTCATCTACCCGCAAGCCAACTGGGTGGAGATCGGCCGAGAAACCCCCTATCACATCATCGGGTCGCCCGGCTACGGTAAGCCGGTGCTGGACCGAACGCTCAAGTTCGACGACCCGCTCCAGTTCGCCGTCAAGGTCGGTTGCCTCGCGTTCGATTCCACCCGGATCAGCGCCGCCGACGTCGACTTTCCCATTGACGTCGTGCTCTTCGTCGCAGGTTCCCGCACGCTGGTTCAGCGCCGCTTTGCGAAGGAAGACCTTGTGGAGATATCCGACGGGTGGCAAGAGCGCTTGCGCACATCGGTCGCCGACCTGCCTTCGGCGTGGCTTGAGCGCTTCTTCGCAGAGATCGCCGGCGACGCGCCTGCCCTGGGACACCAATAACGGAGGCTGGTGCATACGGTGCGGCTGGAAATACGCCATCTCACCCGTTACGACTATTCCGAGCCCGTCCTTCTCGAGCCGCAAGTTCTGCGACTCAGGCCTCAGAACAACGCGAACCAGCGCGTCCTCGCGTTCGATTTCTCCGTGGAGCCGCAGCCAGCGGGACATAGTGTGCTCGTCGATCTCAACGACACGGATGTCATCTCAGTCTGGTTCAACGGCCCGGCCGATTCCCTGGCCATCAGCATCGAGTCCACTATCGAAACGTTACGATCGAATCCGTTTGACTACCTCTGGGAGGGAGCCAAGCTGCTTCCCATGACGTACTCCGCCGC
>JBFMFD010000238.1:0-1917 GCA_040752255.1 Armatimonadota bacterium | reverse complement strand
GGGCTACGCAGTCGAAAGCGCCCGGATCGACTTCGAGAACAGGTACACCCCAACCGCGACCGCGACAACCACCGAGCCGCCGAGCGCAAAAGCGAACTCCAGTCCGTTCCTCTCGCTAACGCGACCAAAGACGAACGAGCCGATTGGGTTCGCCGCGGCAACAACCCAGATGTGAACCGAGATGACTCGCCCGCGAATCTCCGGCCCGCTGAGCGCCTGGTAGACCGCGTTCGCCCCAGAGAGGAACGCGCTGCCGGACATGCCCAGCAACGCCAACGCAAACATGGCTTGATACGGCTGCGCGGAGAGCGCCAACCCAATGGAGCCCAACCCGATACCGAACATCGCCAACACGAGAACGAGTCCTCGGCGCGGCAGACGACTCAATGCCGCCAAGCCAAGCAGCCCAACCACCGCCCCCACTCCGGTCGAGGACATGAGCATCCCCAGCCCGTTGCCGCCTAAGTTGAACTTTGACTTGGCGACCGCAGGGAGAAGGGAGATGAAGAACATCCCGAAGAACGCAGCGACGAACACCATGAGGGCGAGGAGCCGGAAATCCCTCCGCTGCCACACATACAGAAAGCCCTCGGCGAGGTTGTTGAGCATCGTCCCGCCGCCGCGGTGGTTCGGCTTCACGTCCGCCTGGATCATATGCAGCGCCGAGATGAGCGCAAGAAACGAGATGCCGTTGATGAAGTAGCACGTTCCCGCGCCGAACTGCTCCAGCAGGAACCCCCCGATCGCAGGACCGACGAGCCGCGCGAGGTTGAACGTCGCGCTGTTCAAAGGGATCGCGTTCGCGAGATCCTCCGGCGGCACGATCGAGCTGATCATCGTGTGCCGGGTGGGGATGTCAATCGCCGCGGCTACGCCGCTGAGCGCAGCGAGGACGGCGATTAGCCCGAACGAGGCGAACCCGCCGAACACAGCCATGCTCAACGTCAGCGCCGTCAGCGCGAGGGCGGACTGGGTCATTGTCAGGATGAGCTTCTTGTCGTACCGGTCGGCGAGCCACCCCCCTACAGGCGTCAGCACCATCATCGGGCCGTTCGTGATAAGCGTTAGGAGACCGAGGAGCGTCTCGCTCCCGGTAAGTTCGTAGACCAGCCAGCCCTGCCCAACGTTCTGAATCCACGTGCCGAAGAAGGACACGAGCGCCCCGAACCAGAACAGCCGAAAGTCGCGGTGCCGCAGGGCGCTGAAGTTGTCGGGCAGGGCGGACCACCTACTGCCGGAAGAGGACCCGTCACGAGCCACAAGCAACGGCAGTATAGCCGCCCGCAGGTAGAATCACCAAACCATGGAACGACGCATCGGGTTCCTGCTCCTCTTTCTCCTGTCTGCGACAGCTCTCGTGGGCTGCGAGAGCGCGCAGCAGTCCGAAGCGGCCAAGGAAGTGAAAATGGAGACTGTAGGAACCATCGTACTCGAATTGTATCCCGACAAAGCGCCCAAGACCGTTGAACAGATTACGCGGCTCATCCGCGAGGGGTTCTACGAGGGGCAGCGCGTGCATCGCGTAGATGCGGGCGCCGACCAGAAAACGCCCTGGGTCGTCCAGTGGGGAGACCCACAATCGAAGCGGCCAGCGTGGAGACACCTGCCCGTCGGCACGCAAGGCTCGGGGAAGCAACTGCCGTTTGAAGAGAACGACCTGACGATGGAGCGCGGGGTGCTGGCGATGGCAAGCACCGGCGAGAAGGTGGGCGGCGACTCGCAGATGTTCCTAATCGGCGCGGGCGCAGACCAGGGCACCCTCGAGTTCCTCCAAGGCAAATACTGCATCTTCGGCAAAGCGGTGGAAGGACTTGACGTCATCGAGAAGATTCAGCGCGGAGATGTGCTCTCCATGAAGATCGTCGCCGAGGAAGAGGGCAAGCCGATCCGCGTCGAGATGCACGTTACCCGCGAAGT
>JBFMFD010000237.1:0-1922 GCA_040752255.1 Armatimonadota bacterium | reverse complement strand
GGCAGGCGCGGGCGCGCCGCGACCCGGCTGCTCCTGGTCGCCATTGAGATGCAGACCCGAGCCGGCTTGCCGGTTCAGGAGATACCGTCCGACCCGCTTACGGGCAAGCCTCTCCTCCGTCGCGACGACGGAGTGTGGTACTCGGTTGGGGTGAACGGCGCGGATGATGGAGGCAAGACAACCGACCTCTACGGAGAGGAAGGGGATCTGATCTATCGGGACTACCGCAACGGCAAACCGGCGCCGTGGACGCCCTGAGTGCCGCCGTCCGACCTGTCCGACCCGTCCGACCCGTCCGACCCGTCCGACCCGTCCGACCCGTCCGACTCGTCCGACCTGTCCGACTCACCCTAAGAGTGGAACGGCACGAACAACTCGACCTCCTCGGTCGGGGCCAGTGAGACTTCCTGCTCGACATTGAGCAGCCGAACCGTGCCGGTTTGGTGGAACAGCGCAACGTAGCGAGCGCGCACGCCATCCGCCTCGATGCGAACCGAGACGGCGGCGATTCCGCCCGGCCTCCCGAGCAGAGTGATGCCCGACGCGCCCGCAAACACGTACGTCGCCTGGAAGGAGCGTGGCCGGCGTGGCGCCGTTCGAACGGCGACCTCTGCCTCAAGGAGCGGCGCGAAGCGCACCTGCCTCCCCCCGCCATCGATGAGGAGCGCGGAGCCGACGGTCGTGGGAACGACCGCGATGCGTCGCCCATCGAGAACAGAGACCGCGACCCCGTCGTAAACACCCGGCGTAGGGTGCAGGAGCGCATTAGGGGACGCGAGCGCAACCGGAACCTCTACGACGGTGCCGTCCTCCGGCAATCCGTCGCCGTCCGCGTCGAATAGAAACGTCGCGCGAGCAGGGGCCGAGCTCCGTGCCGTCAGCAGCCAACCGTCGCGCGATTCCCGCACGCGCGCACCTTGTGCCGAATGAAAGCGAACGGTAGCGCGTTGTTGCGCGCTCGCGGTGCTGATGCGAAGCGACTCGCCCTGAAACACGAAGGCGGGCGCGTACGCCATGCCCGCAAACTGTGAAGCGACCACCAGCGCGATCATTCGAGGAGCGTCCCGTTGATTTCGAGCTTGAACCGATAGCCGAGCACGTTCGCGCTCTTGCGACACATGACCATTCGGGAGAGAAAGATCTCGAAGTACTCCATGACGGATGCGGCTGTGGAGTCGATGTGAAGGATGAGGGTGATGTCATCGCTGTCGGGCGACATCTCGACGCGGCTCTTCTGGACGGCGTGGTTGACTCGGTCGTGGATGTCGAAGGACTCGTAGACGGGGTTTTGGACTCGGCTGAAGTGGACGTCGCTCTTGTCGGCGATGATGAGGGCGGCAGAGGCTCGGCTGACGGGTGTTCCCTGCAACTCCTCATGGTTTCCGATTGCGGCGAGGATGGGCGCGATCTCGGCATACGGCATCCCCATGTCCTTCAAGATCTCGAATGCGAGGGCCGCGCCGACCATGGGATGGTTGATTCGATTGATGACGTTGCCGATGTCGTGGAGATAGGCTGCGATGGTGGCGAGTTCGATCTCGCGCTCGGGTGCGCCGACGTTCTCAAGGATGTACCTTGTGATGCTGCTGACGATTTGGGCGTGGCGATGTCCGTGCTCGGTGTATCCCATTGCGTTGAGCACGTCATTCGCGCCGGTGATGAGCGTCTGCACGGCGGGGTTCGCCTTCACGTCCTTGAGGGTGACGAGCGTTTCCGGTTCGACCTGCGCCATCTCAGCGATTATGACGTCTTTGGTTGCTCGTGCTCGCCCGCTGAGGCGAGGCGCGCCACGCGTGAAGTTTGCGATCTAACCCTCCGGCAAACAGGCGGTTGCCCGAGGGGGAGAACGCGACTGCTTTCATCGGCGAGTCGGCTCGCCCCAAAACGAGTGAAGCATCGCCGGACGACGCATCCCAAAGCCT
>JBFMFD010000236.1:0-1922 GCA_040752255.1 Armatimonadota bacterium | reverse complement strand
CCAATAGGAGCGTGACCGTATGCCCCACCGCGAACAGGCTGACGTAAACGCCGATGTCTCTGAAGCGGTAGAGGAAAAAGATCACGCCGAACAGGAACAGCAGGTGATCGTACCCCGTGACCATGTGCTTTGCGCCCAGGTAGATGAACGGAAAAACCAGGCTGCCGGAACTTTCCTGGATATAGCCCTTGTCGCCCGCAGTCACCCCGTGAGCGCCGGCGTCCGGGATGAACACCGCCAACGCCGCGAACAAGGCCATAAAGATAAACGCTTTGCTAAATCCGCGTCGGCGGCTCTCAAGCTGAATGTTTTCCTGATGCATGATTTGATTCCCCGTTAGACGTTTAATTCTTCGTGGCCGCTCAATTTACACGACCCTTTCGGCGGGGCGTGCCCGGCGACTGACGCGGAGAAAGCCGGTTCCCAGGACGGGACCCGGAAGCTAGACGGCCGGAGGAGCCGTGCTGTAGGCGGGAGGGAAGGAACGCGAGAGCGGGAGAGGCGGGCCCCGCACCTTCCACGCATCGGCGGAGACGATGTTCATGTGAAGCGCGGCCGTCACGGAGGTCAGAACACAGAGCGGTAGGAGGTTCTGGTCAAACTTATTGACGAACTTGGCGGGCACGACCGACAGCGGACTTGTCTGGATGCGCAACTCGTGATCGTGCTGGGCGTCATGGTCGTGGCGGTGAATCGCTTCGCCGTGGCTGTGCTCGTGAGCGGACGCGGCCCAGTGCCCGACCGCGTGGGCGATGAGCGGCGCTTGCGTGGCGATGGCAGTCAGCGCGGCAATGAGGGCGCCCGCTATAAACTTCGTGCACGGCGCAAGGCCTCTGATCATCGTGTCATTTATAACCCTCATGTCGAAGTTTGTCAAGGTTATCGCTTATCGCTGGGCAACGGCCGGAAGATGGCAGCCGTCAACGGCACGGACACTCTTCACGCTTGCCGCCGGCAGGCAAGGGGCCGTGGAAACGGCGCTTGTGCTCCGACGAAGAGCATTCGATCGATTCCGCCGCACGACGAAAGAGCAAGGTGCCCCCGCCCACGACAATCGTCAGAATGACCGCACGGAAAATCCACGCATACCAGACCCTAGAACGCCGAGTCCTCCTCTTGTTATCGCCCTTTCGCCGAGTCATTACCGGTTCGATGGTCCTGCCCTGAATCAGCGAGCAGCCGCAAGGCGTTGAAGATCACGATCAACGACACACCCATATCCGCCGCGATCGCGCTCCACAGCGAAGCGTAACCTAGAAACGTCAGCAGCACGAAGGCGGCCTTGGTCAAGAGTGATAGGCCTATGTTCTGACGGATGATCCGAAGGCTGCGCCGGGAGTGGCGCATGAGCCAAGGCAGCTTCAAAAGGTCGTCCGACATCAGCGCCACGTCGGCGGTCTCGATCGCCGCGTCGCTTCCCGCGGCGCCCATCGCCACCGCCATGGTCGAGGCCGCGAGGGCGGGCGCGTCGTTGACGCCGTCTCCTACCATCGCCGCCGAGCCGTAGCGCGAGACCAGCTTCTCGATCGCGGAGACTTTGTCTTGAGGGAGCAACTCGGCGTAGACTTCGTCGAGACCCAGTTCTTTGGCGATCGCGTCCGCCGTTCCCTTGTTGTCGCCGGTGAGCATCACGAGGTGCTCGATGCCCTCCGCGTGCAGCGCCTCCAAAGTCCTTCGGGCCTCGGGCCGGACCGTATCCGCGAGCGCGATGAGTCCGCAGACGTGCTTTTCATCCCCGACGATCACGACGCTGCGCCCCGAGCTCGTCATGGTCTCGAGCATATCGTGGACTTCTTTCGTCTCCTGCTTGCGCTCCTCCAGGTAGCGATGCGAGCCGAGCCAGTATCGTTCTCCGTTCACGGTCGCCGTCGCGCCTTTGCCCTGGATGATCTCGAAGCCGCTTGCCGCGGCCGGTCGGATGC
>JBFMFD010000235.1:0-1957 GCA_040752255.1 Armatimonadota bacterium | reverse complement strand
CGATGCAGATGTAGCTCGCGAGCTTCTCGGGCTCCTACGGTCAGTGTTCCACGAAACAGGAGTGACATTCGTTGTCGAATGTGACGACCGCTCGCTGGCGCGAAAGATGGGCATTGGAGGAACGCCACTCGACGCCGACGCACTGATGCAGAAGGTCTTTGACCACACGATCTACCTCTCCGCACCACCGCCGCGTGTCAACGCTCAGGTGCTTGAGCGGTTTGGTCGCGATCAGCTGAAGATCGAGAGCGTTGCGCTTGATGTGGTGCAGGCTGGCATCGGCGCCAACCCCCGGCAGACGAAGAGAGTAATCGAGCGTATCAGTCTATCTCGAGCGATTCTCTCAAAACGCATCGAACGCAAGCAGGCCGATCCTTCTCTTGCGAAGAATCTTGCTCCCGTCGCGTTCCTAGAAGTGATCAAGGAGCGTTGGCCCTCCATTTGGCACAAGATCGTCGAAGACGACCTCTATCTTGATGCATGTTTGTCCGAGACCCCGCCCAATGAGATCGCGCAGGTTGACGACAGCGCGACACTATTGTCGTTCCTAGGCGTAGGAAAAGGCTTGGCACCAGGAAGCTGGACACCCTTTGTCCGCCTGCACCAGAGCGGACAGGAGGTGGCCTCCGGCATCGACCCACACCGCATCGAAATTGACATCATGCAGGGAGAGTTTGAGTCGCTCGTCCTGGCGGCAGCTCGAGCAAGGCAGACTGGAAACAGCGACGCGTTCATTACTGCTGTTCTCGACGGCTTTCCCACTCGGCCTGACGCAACCGTCCGGCGTCGGAGGTATTTGAGCGCCGCATTGTACCTAGTTGCTCAACCTGGATACGGTAGCTCCGGCCGATTGAAGGAAGCAGCCTACTCAGCATTGACGACAGGTGATGTGGAGCAAGTCATTGAAGGTGTTGATCATCAAGCTGTCATCTCACTTCTCGGCACTCAGCATGAGAAGCCGTGGACGACGTTACAGTCCGTCGTAGAATTGGCGCTAAAACAGGCTTCTGGTACACCGGGCAAGCAGTGCGACCTCTGGATTACGATCATTCGCGGGCATCTGGTTCGCGGTAGCATCAAGAAAAAACTTCGAGAATACATCGCGAGTTTAGGTCGCGACCGAGCGCAGTGGGACGATCTTTGTCGACTTTTTGAGGCGCTATCGTCTGTGGCGTCATCTCCAGTCCTGGACGAAACAATCCAACGCTATCCTGTCGGACTCCTCGATTCGGAGACGCTCAGGTCCACGCTCGTCAGCACCTTTCGATACGCGCACGAGCATGAAAAGCCTCCGCGCGCCAACGATCTCTGGAGCGCCCTCCTTCCGGTAATTGCGAACGCGAGCGACGAGGAGCGGCAAACTGCCGTACGGTTTCTCATCGACGCCGCAGCGGCGCGAATACCGTGGACCGACCCCCCCGGGGATCAGCCGCGAGGACAGGCCCCGGCGCGGGCACACGAACTGCTGATGCGCATTCCCAGCGAGGCTTTTCGCCCGTGTGTGGCAGAAGCGCTCGCATACTTCGTTCCTCTCGGGGTTGGGCGAGGGGACGTCGCGACTCGGCTGCTTGAGATTGCCCACATCGCCACGGAAGAGCGACGCGCCTCCGTGCTTGAGACCTTCGCACAGCAGGCTTCGAACCCGGCAACGGCTACGGTTCTGTCACAGGCGTATGACCGGGTTAAGACGCCGTGGAATCCGCTGGACTACGAATCGCTGTTCCGCGGAATCTGCACGACACTTGAGAACCTCAAGCCTGGGCTGGCGCCACAGGTGGAAACTCTGGCAAAGCTTGCGCTCACATCGAGACACGCGGAGATGGATACGCCCGCGTTTCTGACGCGATGGCTTCAGGCAAATGATGAGAGACTTCACGCAGTCGGGCGCGTCGTCCAAGCTATTGAGCACGCTCGTCAGGGAATGGCCGTGTTCGCAGCGGGTGCAGCCGCGCGCCGC
>JBFMFD010000234.1:0-1983 GCA_040752255.1 Armatimonadota bacterium | reverse complement strand
CCAGAGCGCCGCGACGACGCCAATGTAACCGAGCACTCGGTTGTGCGTTTGTACTCGGGCAACCGAGATCCTCCCGTTATGACGGACAGCACGGGAATAACGCCTGGAAGAGTAGCGGGCCCTCCGGTGCGGCCAGGGAGACCTAGCGTCCAATCCAAAACGGACAGCAGGACTGCCCCCCAGATAACAAACACTGTCCCCTCCCTAACGGTTAGCGTCGGGAGACTAAGTGAGTCGCTTTCCCTCGCAGCAGCGTTTCGAAGGACCACAGTCAGGCGGTCCCATGCAAAGCACGCCGGCGGGATGGCGAACAACCACCAGGCGTGACGTGTGAGTCCGAATGCTGTGCCGTTCACAAAGAAAAGAGGCGTCAGACTTAGGATGCTTACGTAGCTCGCGAGGTTGGATAGAAGCACCCATCGCCACAAGGCATTCTTGCCACACCAGGCCGCGATTTGCGCCAGGGTCATGGCGCTCACCGCAGCGGGACCTTGATGCCCAAGTCCGTGGCGTCGAGTTGAGGAGGCGACGACTGACAATCAACATAGATATATATTTCTGCGCCTCGCATGGAGGCATCAAGGTGAACAACTGCGGACGCGCTCCCCCTGTCGGTTGTCACCACCAACGGATACCGCCCCGGTTCCGCGGACACTGTCCACCAGTCATCGAGCCAACTCCATCGAAAGTGCTGATCCCCTAGGGTCGCTTTTACATGACTACAGCCGCCTGAAAGCAAGATTAGCTTTGCCTGCCTCGGTTCCTGCCCATCTACCTTGGAGCCTCTGCCCTGCATCCACATAACCACGCCCAGCGCGATGACGACGCCGCACACAGCGAGGGCAACCAACAACAACGCGTAGGTCTTCACTGCCACAACCAACCCCTCGCCCGGGTCCGGCGGACTGGACGGAGTTCGTTCACGACGAGCTGACGGGTTCGGCGTCTCTCCCGTTGATCGGCGTTGGTCCCCCCTGCCGGGTCGGCCGCGTCGTCACGAGTAAGCACGCACAACCTCAACCAAGATGCCTCTCGCGTCCACGAGGAGGCAAACGTAGTCGCCCCGAGGAACGTCCAGATAAAGATACACTTTCGGCGTGACGGAACGCTCTCTGTCCAACGTCCAGCCGTCGGGTGGGAACGCTGCC
The DNA here is from genome assembly GCA_040752255.1 of Armatimonadota bacterium. Taxonomy (GTDB): domain Bacteria; phylum Armatimonadota; class Fimbriimonadia; order Fimbriimonadales; family ATM1; genus J051. The sequence continues at coordinate 835 of JBFMFD010000234.1, read as the reverse complement.
GTTCCCATCTCTACCTGCTCTTGGGTGATGATCTCTCGCGGCGGGCCAATCACATCCACCACCTCGTCTATCGGCCGCCCAATCATCCCTCTGGCGCGCGATTCGATAATCGTGCCCTTGAACATGTATCCAGTCAGCCAGATGCACATTAGGAGAGAGCCCAAGACTGCAACGAGCAGGATCGCTCTGCCGATGTTGTGCGTGGCTCTGCGGATGCTATCCATACACTCTCTCTGGTATATCCTTTCGGTGTCCTTTGTCGTCCCAGTTGTAGGTCGTCGTGTTCCCGCCTTCCACCTTCGTCTTCGTGTTCCCGAAGTGGTCGTATGTGAAGTCCACGGCGCCCGCGTCCGTCATCTGGTTGTTGAGGCCGTAGACATGGTCAGATCCCTTCATCCACACCCATGCCCCATCGGACTCGGAGCCGAAACCGACCAAGCCCTCGCCGAACACGATTCCATCTCTACCTCGCGGCGGCGTGTCAACCCGACGACAGACGAGGTGCCGGCACCCGAGAGGGCGACGACCTCGATTCTGGGCTCGAAGTAGACTAGGCACACTTCTCTGCGGCTCGCGCCGATCGGAGCCGCAACGGCCAACGCCGCGGCTGCCAGCAAGCTGCTCATGCCGCACCACGGCGCTGCTCGCCGCCTCGGTTATCGGCGCCGTAATCGTGGGGAGTTGGAACTACCATCGGCTCACCCTGCTCCTATCTTACCCTTCACTACGAGCGAGTGGGGCGGCCGGTTTCACCGCCATCCTCCCCATTGCCAGGGGCGCCTCCCGCTCAGAACCCTCCACAGCAAGCTGTGGAGGGATAGAGTCTCCCTCTCCC
>JBFMFD010000233.1:0-2004 GCA_040752255.1 Armatimonadota bacterium | reverse complement strand
ACCTTTTTCTTGCCATCCTCCCATCCCTTGAATCCCGGATCCCGCCAGGTATTCACCCGCTCTTCCTCGTCGTAGCCGCGATTGACCTCCTCCGACTCCGAGAGGCGACGGCGGAGCGCGAAACGGATCGCCTCGGCGGAAACGGTCGTGTGGACCTGCCCTTCCCACACGATCTTCTGGAGGGTCGTGATGTTCCCCTCCGTGAGGCCGCGATTGTTGGCTGCGGCATTCTGGCCCGTAACGATCGCTGCGAATACGTGGGTGCTCATTCCGACTCTCCTTTTTCCGCCTCTTCTCCGTGGGTGCCCTGGTAGCTGGCCAGCGCAACCAGCGCGAGATCGCGCGCAGCCTGCCAGTTACGTGGCCGCAGGAGTGGGAGGATCGCCTCCCAGTTCTTTCGAAGCTCCTGGTTCGAGCCAGCCCGGCTCCAGAGGTCTGCGAGCGCAGCCCGGATCTGCTCGAGCGTCTTCGCTCCTGCGAACGCAATCCGCCACCGATCGCGCTCGCCGCTGAACCGGTTTCGCATGGAAACAGCGTTGTGTGCATCCGCCGCGATCGCACCGAAGCGCTGTCGGAGGGCCGCGTGGACGCTGCGGACGAGCGCTCTTTCGGCCTCATCGAGGTGTTCGAGCATTCGGATAAGCCCTTCCCTTTCGTTTGGGAGTAGTGCCCCAAGATTGTCGGATTGCCGGTAGTGATGAAGGAGCCTCGGGTGCCTTTCTGCCGTCCTGCACGTCGCGAATCCGGCGAACCATCGCCGGCCTGAGGCGAGGTTGTCGGCGATGAAGGCGCGGAGCTCGCTCGGCGCTACGAACGATCCGGTTGCTTCGTCGTCGTCAACATGGGCCTGGACAACGCGAGCCGGCAGAGCGCTGACGGCGGCTTCGTATCGGTCAAGGACATCGCCCTGGACGATCCCAGTGGTCAACACTGCGACTCGACTGCGTTGCTGACTCGCCCAAGGGGTGCTGCGGAAAAGCACGCCGTGTGTTGCCCCGACGCCCGCGCGCCCTCGTATCGAGTCCATTCGCAACGCGAGTTGCACGGACAGAACCGCATCGCCGGTGCCTCCGGCGACCGTCTGCTCGAGACGATCCGGGGTCAAGAATGATCTGGACCGGCCGAACTGAACGAGATCCGTGGGTTCCGGGACGACGAGGGCGCCCCCTCCGCGCACTTCGAACGCAACGCATCCTACGAGCGCGAAGCACGCGCACAAAGCCTCCGAGGGGGAATACGAAACCCTCGTTTGGCCGAACGCGACATGTCGCTGTACGGCGCCAGGGTACGCCCAGCCAGCAAGCTCCTCCCCTCCCGAACGCAGGGCCGCTTCAACAACCTCGAAGCCATCCTGATGCGCGTACCACGAGTACGGCTCGATCGAGAAGGAAAGCACCTCGTCATCGATGGTGAATGTCCGCACGATCGGATTTCCCGACCTTGTTCGCATCCTTCCGTGTTGCAGGAACGTGCGGGTCATTGCAGCCTGCAATCTCGACCGAATCGGCAACCCGAAAGCCGCCGGCCGTGAGGGCTCGAACATTCCCGGAAGCGTGATGACGCGATCCGAAATCCGAAAGGATCTCAAGAACAGTGGACGCAAAGTCCGTTCGGGTGTCTTTCCGCCCCAGTCGATCGTAATTTGGTTAGGCTCGACCGCAACCGAACCGGCACCAACCGCGACCGGCTGCGGCCACGTCGCCGAGGGCTCACCCTCAAGAAGGATCGCACGCGCCGAAGCCGCCAGGCCGCCGAGTCCAGCACGCAGGAGTGGTGTCATTCCCGGGTCCGCGAGGCCGATCACCAACGGCGCTCCGCCGTCGGGCAGCTTTTTCGGTTTCTTCACGGCGCGACCCATCGCCCCCCCACGCTCTCGTCGTAGCTGAGCGAATTCGCCGGTGCGATCGGCATGTGGTCCTCACGCTCCCACTCCCGCCAATTCAGTCGGCGAGGCGGCTCGTTCATCGGCAATGCGACCTCCGCCAGACGACACTTTCCGGCCCG
>JBFMFD010000232.1:0-2110 GCA_040752255.1 Armatimonadota bacterium | reverse complement strand
ATCTTCCGGTTTCGCTTCGTAATCGCGTGCCCCGAAGCGCACGAGCTTAGTGTCGTTATCGTACAGACCGCCAGCGAAGCCGAAGGGCTGGAAGTCCCAACTTCCGCTGACCAGGGTGGCGTTGCCCCAGGCGTCGTAATCGATTGGGTGCAGTTCCCGATCTGACGGTGAAAAACAAAGTGAGATCGATCGGTTAGCGCACGTGGGTTGAAACATGGGGCCCCTTCGCGGCAGATATCCGGTTGCGAAACATGAACACCAACCGGAAAGGACCCCATGTCGGCGAGTATCTTGCGCGCGGAGCGCGACGTCCAGCGAGCTGTTGAACGAGCCACGGCGTGCGCGGGATCGGACGCGACGCTCGCGGCGATGGAGAGCGAGTTGTGGTCCGCGCTGCTCGGACTCGGTCGTGCAGTTGTCGCACTCTTTCTCGCGCGACGGGCGGCGCGTTCGCGTCCGACGACGTACGAGCAGGACGGACGATGGTATGCGTTCGATCGCGACGTGCTGCGGACGAGCGAGATTGGGACGCGCTTCGGCAAGGTGCTCTTCTCGCGCGGCGTGGGTCGGCGCGTCGGGCGGCGGGCGCCTGTGGATCTGCCCGTCGATCGGGAGCTTGGGCTGTGCTCCGGCTTCAGCCTCGGGACGGTCACGGCGATCGTCCAGCTTTGCGCGCTCATGGCGTTCGGCACCGCCCGTCGGCTGTTCGCCGAGTTTCACGAGTGGGCGCCGAGCCCTCGTGCCACGCTGCGCATGGTGGACGCGGTTGGTGCCGAGGCGCGTCGGTTTCTCGATGACGCCGCCACGCCTGAGGACGATGGCGAGGTGCTCGTCATCCAGGTCGATGGCCGAGGCGCGCCGATGATCACCGCGACGGAACACGCCCGGCGCCGTCGACCGAGGCGCCCCACGACGGGTACCAAGCGGCATGGCCGACGCCTGCGGCGACGCGAGCACCCACGGCCGCGCCGCCGGAAAGGCGACAAGAGCAAGAATGCCAAGGTGGCCTTCGTCGGCGTGATCTACACACTGCGCAGGACCGCCGAGGGGTGGGAGGGCCCCATCAACAAGCGGCTCATAGCGACCTTCGAGAGCCACGAGGCCTTGTTCAAGTGGCTGCACAAGCACGCCGTCCGGCGCGGCTATGGGCGCAAGCGCTGTTACTTCCTTGCCGACGGCTCGGAGCACATCTGGCGATACCAGCAGCTCTACTTCCCCGAGGCCATCCCCTGCATCGACTGGTACCACATCGCCGAGAAACTCTGGGAAGCAGGCGGCTGTCTGCATCGCGAGGGCAGCGCGACACTTGCGACCTGGGTCGCCGAGCAACAGCGTCGTCTGCGCCGCGGCAAGGCCGCGCAGATGTTCTCCGCGCTCAGCGCCGGCTACTCCGCAATCCCGAAGACCGGCCCGGGCAACAAGGGGCGTCGCAAACGGTTGCTCGGCATCATGCGCTACCTCGGCGAGCACCAACATCGAATGCGCTACGCCGAGTTGCGCCGCGACGACCTCGACATCGGCACAGGCGCGGTCGAAGGCGCCGTCCGCAATCTTGTCGGGCTGCGGCTCGACGGCCCGGGCATGCGCTGGGGTCGCGACCGCGCCGAAATGATCCTCCACCTGCGCTGCATCCTGCTCAATGGGCAGTGGACCGACTTCTGCCGGCACCTCACCCGGCGAAACGTGAGACTCGCCGCTCAGCCGACGCCAACAAGGACTCACGATGCAAAACCTCAACAGCTACCCAAGGCGGCGTAGCGCATGCAATCGAGGATCTGCACCCAGAGAAATTTCTGGGGGCAAGGCCGTTCTGAACGGCTTTCTTGGCGCTCTTCTCACTCCCCAACTGCCCGCAGTTCAAGGGCCCGCTTCAGCCGGAGTGCTTCCCGGGCAGCAACTTGCTCACGAGCTGTGGAAGCGCTTTCTCGAATCGGTGGCCCTGAGAAGTGGCGTTCAGGGTTGCGCCGTCGGCGCCGCAAAGGACGGCTTGGAAAGGCTTGTCGATGAGTGACCCTCCCGCCTCACAGCCCGTTATTGATGCGCCCGTGATCTGGCTGGAAGGGGAAGCTAGCGCATTGGCGATGGTCTTGCTTGGTATCATTGTCGGCGG
>JBFMFD010000231.1:0-2129 GCA_040752255.1 Armatimonadota bacterium | reverse complement strand
GCGGTCGCGCTCGCTCTTTGACAGCCTCGCGCGGTGGGACGCGCAGTCGCGCGGGCGGGCAGTTGCGCGCTCAGCGAGCTCGCCACCGCTCGGGACGTCCCGCAGAACGGCCGCCGTGGCCTCGCGACAGCGCGTTTCCGTTTGCTCGATCACTACAGCGAGCAGCACCACCAGGCTGGTGACGGTCCGAATCAACACGCGTAGTCTACCGGACATGAAGCCCGCAGAAGGAGGTCAGTTTCCCTCGGCAGGTCGGCCACCACGGCCGTGCGAATCGAGTGACACCTGGGGCGTTCGCGCTCCGGCTCTTCGGCAGCCACCCGAAGAAAAGCGCCTCTGGCGTCACCTCAAGGTGGTCGCCTCCCTTCTAGAGCGCGACCAACGCGCCGTCCTCCGCATCATCGACTCCACCGCCAAGGCCAGGAGGGGCGCGTGAGTTCCCTCTCGGTTTGGGTCGACGCCGATGGATCTCATCGCGCGAGCGCCTCGCCCCCATTCGAAGCTCTCGGGTGGTGGCTAGAGCAGGATGTCCAAGCCTTCTTGAGTACCGTCGATTTCTACTTGGAGACCGTCGCGAGCGCGCGCCTGTCACAGCTGACCGCCCCTTTTGCAGGCGTAGGAAACGCGCTCTACGTCGAGATCCGGAATGACGGCGCGCTTCTTCGAACCGAATTCGCCGAGCCTCCCGTCGAGTGCCCCATCGGCTTGGTGACCCTGTCGGCGGCACTCACCGCATGGAAGGAGCTGCTACTCAGCAAGAGTGCTTCGACCATCCAACTATCAGGGTAACGGGAAGGCTGTGGCGATGCCGCCAGCCGGATTCGTGTAGCCCCCTATTCTCAAGCCGCTTGGCGATAGGCCTTCCCAGTAGTTGGCTGGGCGCCCGGCGACACGGCCTCCTCGAGCACCAAACGCTCCCTGAATCTCTTCGAGGACTCGCGCTCGAGACCAGTCCTCCGGGAAGAACGTCGATGGCGCTTGCTTCGCCACCCATTGGTTCCTAGCTGCGTCGAAGATTTCCACGCGCGCCTGATAGACGCCTTCTGCGTTGGGCACAGTTCGAGTTCCCGGTACGACGCGGGCTCGTCCCTGCCAGCCAATCCCACCCTCATGATGGAATCCGACCGCTCGACCGGCTGCGTTTATCTCACCATGGAAGATGTGTTTGAGGTTTATCCATGCGCGCAGGGGCTGACCGGGGCGTGGAATACGGCCAGCCATGAATACGCGTGCCGAGTCCTGGAGCGCAGGAAGCGGCTTCGGCGTTCGAGCACTCCAGTCGCCGAGCCCGCGGAGGATCGGCAAGAGCGCTTGGCCCTTCGCATCGGCAACAGGCGACACCGCTCGTGGAAGGAAGGCGAGCCTCGGCGCTGACGCGCCCACTGCCTCGACAGCGCAAACAGGAGCCTCAACAAAGCCGAACCCCATCGAGCCGACGGCAATGGCCGAATCCCACATGAATTCGGACATCGCCACCTTCTCGGGATCCGCATTGACGTTGTACCGGAACGTGACTGGCGCGAAGAACTCATCTGCGCCCCTCTGCGCTTCCGCGTACAGCTCCCACGACTTGCCGCTGGCGTCACCCAGCGCAGGCAAGAGCAGGGGGACCAGGACGAGTCCCTTCACCGCCCTGACGGGCGCATTCGCGAGAGCCGTCTCGACTACGCCCTCATTATTGTAGATGGGCAGCGGTCGGAGCGGGTCCGCTTGGTAGTCACGCGGGAGCGCAAGGCCTCGGCTGTAGTCTTGGGCCGCGGATTCTGCGTCGCGGAAGAACGGGGATTCCTCGTCGTACAACACCAATGCGGGCGCGTACGGGCCGATGCGCGCGCGCTGCCACCAAGCGATCGCCTAATACTCGCGGGCACTGATTTCAGCAGGGTCGCGGCCATGAGCATCCGCGTACCTGGTTGGATTCCCGTTGGCGTAGCCCCACACGCCGAGGCCGTTGGGCGTCGCGAGGTAGCTGCCCGCGCCCACCGAGTCGCGCGAAAGAAACCGCCCCGTCGTCGAGTCGTACCAGCGCTGCTGCGCATACGTCAGCCCGAGGACGTCCTCCGCCCGGTGCCCGGTGAAGCCCACACTCGTCGTGAAGCCCGGCGCATTCCGACTGCCCCACGCGCTGT
>JBFMFD010000230.1:0-2169 GCA_040752255.1 Armatimonadota bacterium | reverse complement strand
CGATTTCCTTCGCGAGCGCCTCCGCCTCACTCTCCTTCTTCGTCGCCATCGGGTCGTCCTCCTTGAGGAGCGCCGACAGTCTCACGTGCCCGCGCGGGCGTCAGGACGGACAGGGCGAGGATTCACGCTCTTCCGCACCTTCAAGGAGGCGCAGCGCTTCTACGCGCCCGTCCTCGTGTCCCTCGCGCACCTCGAGGCCGTGTGCCGCGACTTCAGCGTCTTCTACAACCACTGCCGGCCGCACTCGTCCTTCGAGGGCCGCACGCCTGCGGAGGTGGACCGCGGCCTCGCGCATCAACCCGTCCTCGGCCGGGCCGTGCTCTTCGACGGGCAGCTGTACGCGTACCGCTTCACGTAGCGGCCATCGCGCTCGCTCTTTGACAGCCTCGGGCGGTGGATGCGCAGTCGCGCGGGCGGGCAGGTGCGCGCTCCGCAGGCTCACCTCCGCTCGGGACGTCCCGCAGAACGGCCGCCGTGGCCTCGCGAAAGCGCGTTTCCGTTTGCTCGATCATTACACTCAGTCAGGGAGGTTTGCTGAGCCTGTCTAGGTAGTCGCGAAGCACCTGGACCACGGCGTCCTCGCCAACTGTCGTGGGCTCTGTGAGCTCGAGTGGCGGGTCCACGAAATGGACCCTGTATCCGCACTTCTCATCCCACTCCACGCACACCCGCCGCTTCGCGTGCCCACGAGAGAGCAGCAGCGATGCCATTGACACCACCGGACGCACGCCAGCGAACGCCGCATCGCCCCTTATCAGGGCAACCAACTTCCCCATCGCGACCAAGGTCGGCTCGAGCGGCGGGTGGCGCCGGAGGCGGTCGAATGCCCTGTCGACCTCGCTCCATTCGGCTACCTCCATGGCTTCAGCGCCTCCTCAAGCGCGGTGCCGGTGACCTGCTCCCCGTTGCGGAAGAAGTCTGCGGCCACCTCCCATTGGGGGTTTCCGAGGATTTGGCGGAGTTCCCAAGATGTTGCACCTTCGATCCCTGGTTTCAGCCCAGTCAGATCGAACTTGATGCGCCCGCCATTCCCGACGAAGGCGTTCACGATGTTGCTGAAGTTGCCCTTCAGGACGCTCAGCTGACCCACTGGGAGTTGATGGTATCCCAACTCCCAAGCGCTGAATACCGAGACGGCCCCCTGCGACTTCTCGAAGTCGTCGAGGTGCCGGGCGAACCCGAACGCGAGGTTCGTACCGCTCGGGATAGCAGTCGTCCCGTAGAGCTCTTTCACGAGCGCACCAACTGCCGGCGCGTTCTGAATCGGAGGAAGAACTCCCTTGGAGCTGCGCGAACTCAACTCGAAACTCTCTTGCCAGCTCGCGTCCGCGATGGATTTCCCCTCCGCCCCAGACTTGGCCAAGCGCGCATCCCCAATGAGGGTGAGCCCATTCACGCCTTCGCCCGCTTCTCTGAGGAGAAGGTCCGCGGCAGCATCCCTGTTGCGGCCGAGCGCGGCGCGAAGGACGCGCCAAATACCACGGCCACTCGCCTTCACGACGACGCCAGCTACCGGAATGAAGATGTCCTCCGCCGAGGTGTAAGCGCCGAGCAGACCGGCGGCGAGGAGTGCAGCTTCCGCTGATTCCTTTGCGCCTGTCAGGCCGTTGAGGTTCATCATCAGAGCACGAAGCTCTGCGTCGGCATCCTCTCGCGCCTGCCTCGTGCCGGGATCGCTCCAGTACGTCTGAATGAGCGAAACCAGGTGCACTCGGTAAGTTGCAGGATCGTGGTCGCCGGCGGCCAGCTGAGATGCGAAGCGGTTGTAGTGCGCAGTGAAGCCCAGACGGCCGCCCTCCGAGTCCTTCGTCAGCATGAAGGCAACCAGCAACTCCAGGTGCTCCGTGGTCTCGGGATTGGGCGAGCCAAACCCGTAGACGCTCGCGAAGCTGGGCGTCTCAAGCGAGAGATTGCCTGCCTCGTCGTAGGTGAAACGGCCGTCCGGGTCCGTGAAGCGCGCGGGATTCCCGTTGGCGTAGCCCCACACGCCGAGGCCATTCGGCGTGGCGAGGTAGCTGCCCGCGCCCACCGAGTCGCGCGAAAGAAACCGCCCCGTCGTCGAGTCGTACCAGCGCTGGTAAAACGACACCGCTGCGAGTGGCCCCCCCTCGCGCGCGTAAGGACGCGCCGCCTCGCTGCTTTCCTCCTCGAAAACTGCGCGCGCGTGCA
>JBFMFD010000229.1:0-2195 GCA_040752255.1 Armatimonadota bacterium | reverse complement strand
GCTCTCCTCGAGGTCCACCGCCGTCCAGGTGAAGCGGTGCTCGGGACGCGAGGGCGGCGTCACGCCCGTGACGTTGCCGTTGGCGTCGTAGCTCGTGAGGATCTCCCGCCCGTCCGGAAGCACCTGCCGCGTGACCCGCCCCGCGAGGTCCCGCTCGAAGCTCGTCGTGCGCCCCAGCGGATCGGTGATGGACGCGAGTTCGCGGCGCGCGTTCCAGGTCATCGAGACCGTGCGCGCCTCGGCGCCCTCGCCCTGCGTGGTGCTCGCTAGGAGGCCGTCGGGGCGGTAGCTCATCGTGACCGGCGCCAGCGTCGCGGTCTGCGCGCGCGTCACGCGGCCGAGGTCGCTGCTGACCGTAACCGGGTCACTTGATTTTCGCGAGCGCGACTCTCGCGCGGCGTGACAGTTCGTGATCCCCCTCGATTTCAGCTTTCTCGGCTGCCTCCCGAAAGTTCGCTCGGGCTTCATCAAGTCGCCCGGCGTCTGCAAGGGATTCTCCAAGCTGAAAGATGTCAAACGGGTCAGCATCCCCTGCCTGCTTGAGCCTCAGTCTAAGGTCGGGAATATCGCGCCGCGACTCTGCGAGTATCGCGAATCGCAACTGCGCTCTAAGACACTCGACAGAGAACTCCGCAAGTCCGAGTGCCTGCGCCAGATCGGCAAGGCGTGCCATCTCCGAAAGCGCAACCAGCGCCTCCGGTTGCCCCGACAGCGCCAAACTCAGCAATCTTGCATACTCGGATCTAAGTTCAGCTGGAACGTCCATCGACGTCCTGATTAATTGGCGGATTTCCTGTCGCTGAGAGTGCTCTTGCTGCTGTCTTCGATATTCATTGTTCGTCTTTCTGGAGGGGTTCGACTGCTTCTCCGTATCGATGCTACTCAGAGTGCTCGACGCCTTCGTTCAAGGGCGAGCGCCGCGATCGTCGGAACTCAGCGTCGCCGCAGAGAAAAGATTGAGGCCAGCGCCGTCAGGAATATTTTTCAGCGCCAACTTCAAGTTGAATCCGAAGTTGGAGTAACTCCAACAGCGGGCCTTGAACTACGGCCTTCAACGCGAACCAGCGCGCCACTGACCGCCACGGGAATGCCCTCCGGACGCGCCAGGAGGGCTCAGGATCGACGCGGAGCTAGCGACATCTCATCGGGATGGGAGAGCCGGGCGCCCAGTCCTTCAGGTCTTTCAGATCCTCAACCGGAACGCGTTCGAGGTTCCGATAGTCCTCTGCGGTAATGCAGTGGCCCTGCCGCACGGTCGAAAGCATCCGGCGGACGAGGAGGTGCTCAGCCTCGCGCAACTCGCTGAACCACATCGTCGTGTGGCCGGTGCATGGCGCCTCCCACTTGATCGTCAAGACGCCTGCCTTGCCATCGTCCCAAGTTGTGAACCTCGCGCGGCCTCCTTTGATGTCGAGCGCCTCCTCCCTGACGCTTGCCGCCTCCGGTGGCTCGATGATCATCGGGTATTGGTTGTCGTTTCCCATTATGAGGGGCCGTCGATCGTCCCGTTGTAGGAGTTGAAAGACCTGCCCCCCTTCCATGTCTGGTGCCTCGCAGAACTCGACGCCCGGCGGAACTTCGAGCAAATACCTCCGGGACCAGACGGCCTTGGATGAAGCGCCCGCGCCTTGGGCGCGTCGCTCAGAACCGCCGTCCGAGCGGAGACACCCGGCGAGCAAGGGCAGGGCGACGATGACTACGGGCAATCGCATGAGTTTGTCGGGTCGCCGAGGATGGTTTCGATGTCCTGTGGACTCGGCCGCGCACCGGGCTTGCGACTCCAGCCAGGGGCCATGATGTCCATCGGATCCTTCCGATGCCCCTCATATCCCATCATGTGGCCCGCTTCATGCGCGGCGGTCGAACCTGGCTGGTTCTCTTGGAAGTGACCTTGTCCGCCAGGGTCCACGTGTGCGGCTGCGGGGCCATCGGGGGTTATGAACGGCGCATAGGTCCCCGCCGACACATCGACGTAGTTCGCGTTGGGGGCCGGGCCGGAGAGTTCCGGCACATCCGTGTGGACCGTGTAGGGGCCGAACTGGCCGCTCCAGGTCGATTCGATTTCGCGATTAAAGCGGTCGATTACTCCGGGTGTGGCACCAGCGCCCGTGTAGACCATCGGGATCGTGATCCAGATCTCATTCCCTTTTCGGCAGATGTTCGCGTAGAGCCCGCTGGGATCTACGTAGTTGATC
>JBFMFD010000228.1:0-2195 GCA_040752255.1 Armatimonadota bacterium | reverse complement strand
GGAGCGCTCGACGCCGCGCTCGTTTCGAGGGGCAAAGCGAAGTTCGGCGAGGTTGGCTGCACGAACTGCCATGCCGTCGGCGGAGAGGGTGGCAAGGTCGGGCCGGACTTGACCCACGTCGGCGAGGAGCACCCCGACGTCCAGTTCTACCTCGGCCTCTTGAACGACCCGACCAAGCTCGGCAAACAGGGCATGCCTTCGTTTGCGCACCTCGCGGCGGACGACCTACGCGCGCTGGCGGAGTACCTGCGGTCGCTTCGCTAAAGAATCCCGAGTTCGTCCCAGATGGCATCGACGCGACGCTTGACGTCGTCGCTCATCTCGATGAACGGTGGCCACTCTCGTGGGTAGCCCTCGCTCGCCCACTTGTGCGTGCAGTCGAAGCCGACCTTCCCGCCGAAGCCGATCACGTCGCTGGCGTGATCCAGTTGGTCGAGCGGCCCCTTTACGAGCAAGCTGTCACGCATCGGGTCGCAGTTTGCGCCGATGCGAAAGAGCACGTCGTTGATGTCGTGAACGTCCACGTCCTCTTCAAAGACGAAGATGAACTTTGTGAACATCAGCAGCCCGAGGCCCCAGATTGCGTTCATCACCTTGAACGCGTGCCCCGGATACCTCTTGCGGATCTTCACGAACGCAACGTTGTGGAACGCTGCCGCAGGAGGGAGATGGATGTCGAGAATCTCCGGCACGACCAAGCGAATCATCGGTAGGAACACGCGCTCGACCGCCCCGCCCATGTACGCGTCCTCCATCGGAGGGTAGCCGACGATGGTCGAGGGATAGACCGGTTTCTCGCGCATCGTCATGCACGTAACGTGAAAAACGGGAAACTCATCGGCAAGCGAGTAGTAGCCCGTGTGATCGCCGAACGGCCCTTCGACGCGGCTCTCGCTCGGGTCCACGTAGCCCTCGAGCACGATTTCAGCATCCGCGGGCACGCGCACGTCAACAGTCTTCGCCTTCACGAGCGGCACCGGTTGGCGGCGAAGAAAGCCTGCGAACAGCATCTCGTCAATCCCCGGAGGCAGCGGCGACAGCGCGGTGAAGATGAGCGCCGGGTCTCCGCCAAGCGCAACGGCGACCTCGATGCGCGACCGCTTCTCCGCCGCCCGCCGCATGTGCTCGGCGCCGACTTTGTGCATCTGCCAGTGCATCCCGGTCGTGCGCTCGTCGTACACCTGCATCCGGTACATACCGACGTTGCGCTTGCCGGTCTGCGGGTCGTGAGTGAACACGAGCGGAAGCGTGATGAAGGGACCGGCGTCGAGCGGCCAGCAGGTCATCACGGGCAGGCGAGAGAGATCGACCTCGCGCTCCTGCAGCACCACCTCCTGGCACTTTCCGCTTGACACAGTCTTGGGCGGCGCCTTGAGGAACCGCGCCGCCTTCTTCAAAAGCGCCCACTTCTCAGCGAGCGTAGCAGGTATCTCAGGCTGAAGGATCTCCTCCAGCTCCCGCGCAATCTCCTCGACGCTGTCCACGCCGAGCGCCATAGCCATTCGCCTCCAAGAGCCCATCGTGTTGATGGCGACCGGCATGTCATGGCCTTTGGGCTGTTGAAAGAGCAAAGCCGGCCCGCCACCCGGCATCTTCATGCAGCGGTCGGCTATCTCAGTCATCTCGAGATGTGGGTTGACCGGCACAGAGACCTTACGCAACTCCCCTGCCTCGTCGAGCGCGTGAAGAAAGTGCTGGAAGTCGTCGTACATCCTGCGGGAGCGTACTCGAAAACCCCTTCTGGGCGTTTGGTACACTCCGCCGCATGTCCGGTCCAGCGACTCAAGACCCTTCGATGACTTGGGACCTCACGCACCTGTTCGACGGTCCCGACGACCCGCGCATCGAAGATGCATTCGCGAAGGCGGAGCGAGCCGCACACGCCCTCGCGGAGCGTTACCGTGGGCGCATCGTTTCAGGCGACCTTTCGCCCGCCGACCTACGGGAGGGCATCGAGAGCCTGGAGGAGATTGTCGAGCGCCTTTCGCGCGTTGCCTCCTTTGCCAACCTCCGCTTCACCGAAGACACGGGCGATCCGAAGCGCGGCGCGTTTCTGCAGTCGGTTCAGGAGCGCCTGAGCGAGGTCCAAGTTCTGCTGTTGTTCTTCGAACTGGAGTTGCAAGCCGCGCCCGAGGAGTGGGTTCAGGGCGCCCTTACCTCGCCCGAGCTTTCAAGCTACCGCCATTGGCTGCAAC
>JBFMFD010000227.1:0-2209 GCA_040752255.1 Armatimonadota bacterium | reverse complement strand
GCAGAATCTCCTGCTGCAGGGTGCGCGCAGGCTCCAGTTCCGGGTACTCCGCCACGCACGCCTTGACCATCTCCCACAAGGCGATGCCGGTCGCCACCGCGACATTGAGCGACTCGACCATTCCGAACAGGGGCACACCCACGAACTCATCACAAGCCTCAGCGACCTCCGGGTCGAGACCCTCCAACTCGCGGCCGACCGCCAGCGCCGCTGGGAAGCGCCAATCGACGCCGTGGACCGGCCGGCTCGCCTCGCTTAGGGTAAGCCCGTAAACCCGGTAACCAGCCGTCCTCGCCTCATCCAATGCCTGCGTCGGCTCCCTCCACTCCCGAGGCTGCCACTTCAGCGCTGCAAAGCCGCCGGACATGTCCCTCTCCTTCTCCGAGGAGACCGGCGCGAACGAGACCCTCTCCACGCGGAAGCATTCGGCGACCCGCAGGATGTTCCCGTGGTTGATCCCCTTGTCCAGCGGGCAGCGGACGACCCGAATCGGTAGGCGTGGCAGCGCGGCGAATCGTTCCCGCAGTCCGGGGTCCGCCGGCGCCCGGGACGCCTGGCGAACGACCTCTACCAGACGCTCCATTGCTTCCTTCCCTTTGTCCGTATCCTTACCCATCCGGACCGATTGTACAGGACGCAACGGAAACCGGCGTTGGGGGGTATTCTGTCTAAACCGCGCTACTCAGGGCGGTGGAGGTATCCGATGATTCCGATCCTGATTCTATTCGGCATCCTTGTCGTTCTCCTCCTGATTCTATTCGGGATGTACAACGGGCTGGTTCGGCTTCGGCAGGAGACGAACAACGCGTGGTCGCAGATTGACGTCCAGCTGAAGCGACGCCACGACCTAATCCCCAACCTCGTCGAGACCGTCAAGGGCTACATGCAGTACGAGCAGGAGACCCTCGAAAAGGTAATCCAGGCTCGTAACCACGCAGTTGCCGCGGGGAACATCCGGGAGAAGGCGGAAGCAGAGAACGCGCTCACCCGCGCACTCGGGGGCCTCTTCGCCCTCGCCGAGAACTATCCCGAACTGAAGGCGAGCGAGAACATGCTGCAACTCCAGGAGGAACTCCGCAGCACGGAGAATAAGATCGCCTACGCCAGGCAGTACTACAACGACGTCGTAACAGAATACAACACCAAGTTGGAACAAGTGCCTACCAACATCATCGCCTCGATGTTCTCCTTCAAGAAGCGCGAACTGTTTGAGATTGACGCGCCGGAAGAGCGCGAGCCGGTCAAGGTCCAGTTCACGTAGACCGGGGCTGAGCGTCCGTGGCGCACACGTTCCGCTCCCAAATCGCAGCGAACCGGCGCGGCAGCGCAATCCTTTGCTTCCTGATGACGCTGCTGCTCGCGGCGGTCGGCGCCGCCGCGGGCTACCTCACCGCGCCCGAGTTCGCGCTCGTCGGAGCAGCAGTCGCACTCGCCATCGGTACCTTCCTGTGGGTTTTCGTCAACACTTCAGGCCCGAAGTTCATCCTCCAAATCAGCGGCGCAAGGGAAGCCACGCACGAAGAGGACCAGATGCTCCACAACGTCGGCCACGAGGTCGCCATCGCAGCAGGCGTTCCGATGCCGAAACTGTACGTCATCGAGGACAGCGCGCCGAACGCTTTCGCGACCGGCATGGACCCCCGCAAGGGCATCATCTGCGTTACCACCGGGCTTCTGGAGAAGTTGGACAGGGACGAACTTCAGGGCGTCGTCGCGCACGAGATGGCGCACATCAGAAACAACGACGTGCGCCTGATGACTACTCTCGCGCTCACCGTCGGCCTTGTCGTTCTGCTGCGCGACGCGTTCTTGCGATCGCGATGGAGATACGGCGGAGGCGGTAGGAGCCGTGACGGCAACCAAGTGCTCGCGATTCTCGCAATCCTGCTGCTCATCCTTGCGCCTCTCTTCGCTACGTTGCTGCACTTCGCGGTCAGCCGAAAGCGCGAGTACATGGCGGACGCCACTGCCGTGCAGTTCACGCGGTACCCCGACGGGCTGGCGCGCGCGCTTGAGAAGATTGCTTCCGACCCCGAGGAACTCGAGGCGGCGAACAAGGCGACCGAGCCGATGTACATCGTCAGCCCGTTCCAGAAGTTCCACGAAGTCTCCTCGGCGCTCTACAGCACTCACCCGCCGATTCGGGATCGAATCCGTCGCCTCCGGGCGATGGGCATCGAGGCGCGGACGGCCGCGCCCCCTTGGGAGA
>JBFMFD010000226.1:0-2250 GCA_040752255.1 Armatimonadota bacterium | reverse complement strand
CTATAGCCTCGGTGTCCGGGAGCAGCTCATCTTCCCGGAGATCGAGTACGACCAGGTAGACCGCATCAGGGGATTGCAGATAACCATCGTGACAAGCGCTGAGACGGACGAGGAGGCGCGGCGTTTGCTGCAGCTCTTCGGAATGCCGTTCAGCCGAAGCTAGGAGGCCAAACGTGGCCAAAGTGTCGCAGATCGTAAAGGCGCAACGAACGCCGAAGTTCTCGAGCCGGCGCAAGCACCGCTGCCGGCTGTGTGGCCGGCCGCGCGCGTACATGCGACAGTTCGCGCTCTGCCGCATCTGCTTTCGGGAGCTCGCTCACCGAGGACAGCTTCCCGGTGTGCAGAAGTCGAGCTGGTAGGAGGGAGGGCACGCATGGCAATCAACGACCCGATCGCCGATATGCTCACCCGCATTCGTAACGCCGTTGCGGCCAAGCACGAGCTCGTGCAGATGCCTTCTTCGAAGTTGAAGGTAGCCATTGCCAACGTGCTTAAGGAAGAAGGGTTCATTCGCGACTACGAGGTACAGGAGCAGGACTCGAAGCGAATGCTCCGCATCAAGCTCGCGTACACCGGGAAGAAAGACTCGGTGCTCAGCGGCCTGAAGCGCGTCTCGCGTCCGGGGCTCCGTGTCTACGTTCAGAAGGGCGAGATTCCACGCGTTTACGGAGGGCTGGGCGTCGCCATCCTTTCCACGCCGCAAGGCGTGATGACAGGGCAACAGGCCTGGGCTCGCCGAATCGGAGGCGAGGTCATATGCTACATCTGGTAGGACAGCGGGGGAACGATGTCGCGCATCGGTAAGCTGCCCATCACCGTGCCTTCGGGCGTCGACGTCGAGCTTGGCGACGGCAGCCACGTTCGTGTCCGCGGACCGAAGGGCACACTCGAGCGGGACTTGCCTCGGGACATGACGCTGACGATCGACGACGGCACAGTGTCGGTCGCCCGGCCGTCCGATGCCCCTCAGCACCGTGCGCTGCACGGTCTTACGCGAACGCTCGTCTACAACATGGTAGCGGGCGTCTCCGAGGGCTTCACGAAAACGCTTGAGGTGCAGGGCGTCGGTTATCGAGCTCAAATGCAGGGAAAGGTCTTGGCGCTCCAGCTCGGGTACTCGCATCCCATAACCGTGGAGCCGCCCGAGGGCATCACGCTCGAGGTCGAGGGCAACCGCGTGCGGGTGAGCGGCATCGACAAGGAGCTCGTGGGTCAGGTGGCGGCCAACATTCGCGCCTTGAGGCCGCCTCAGGTGTACACGGGCAAGGGCGTCCGTTACGAGGGCGAGCGCGTTCGGCGCAAGGCAGGCAAGGCCGGAAAGGGCGCCGGGCGGCGGTAGCGCCAATCGGGGCGAAGGTTCATGCAGAAGACGAAGACACGCAGGGCAGCACGCATCCGGAGACACGTCCGCATCCGGCGCCGGCTGGAAGGCACGCCGGAGCGGCCGAGGCTCGCCGTGTTTCGCAGCCAGACGCACATCTATGCGCAGATCATCGACGATGCCGCGAGGCGCACGATCGTTGCCGCCTCCGATGTGGAGCCGGAGCTGCGCAAGAACGGCGCCGAGGGGAAGACGAAGCGGGCAGCCATCGTAGGACAGCGGCTGGCGGAGCGCGCGAAGGCGGCAGGCATCACCGAAGTCGTGTTCGATCGCGGCGGATTCAAGTTCCACGGACGAGTGAAGGCGCTGGCAGAAGCCGCGCGCGAAGGCGGACTGAAGTTCTAGAGGATTCGAACGTATGGTAATGGCAGCTACGCGAGGAGCACGCGAAGGCCGGAGGGGCGACCGCGGCGAACAACGCGATGGCGACCTCCAAGAGAAGGTCGTCTACATCAACCGTGTCGCCAAAGTCGTGAAGGGCGGTCGTCGGTTCAACTTCAGTGCCCTCGTCGTCGTGGGCGATGGCCATGGTTCGGTCGGCGCCGGCTTGGGGAAGGCGAACGAGGTTCCCGAGGCCATTCGGAAGGCCTCGACCATCGCGAAGCGGAACCTGATTCAGGTGCCCATGAGGGAGACGACGCTGCCCCACTCGGCGCTTGTCAACTACGGCGCCGCGAAGGTTCTGCTGAAGCCGGCATCGCGCGGGACGGGCGTTATCGCGGGCGGTGGCGTCCGGGCCGTGCTCGAGATGGCCGGCATCCGCGACGTCCTCGCCAAATCGCTCGGCAGCAACAATCCCGTGAACGTCGTTCGCGCGACAATGAAGGGGCTCGCCAGCATGCGAGACCCCGAGCGCGAACGCCTGCGAC
>JBFMFD010000225.1:0-2264 GCA_040752255.1 Armatimonadota bacterium | reverse complement strand
CGCCCTCGGTCACCTTCCCGCTCTATGACGGGCACGGGAACATGACCGCCACGCTCTCCCGCTCCGGCGCGTCGTTCACCGTGTCGAACCAGCGGTCGTATGACGTGTGGGGCGGCGTGCGGAGCGGGGCGACCTCCGGCTTCCCGAACACGCGCTACGTGGCGAACTTGGGTCACAAGCAGGACGACGAAAGCGACCTCATCTACATGCGCGCGCGGTACTACGAGCCGTGGACGGGGCGGTTTATAAGTCAGGACCCGGCGATGGACGGTCGGAACTGGTTCGTGTACGCGAGCAACGACCCTGCAGGACGGGTGGATCCTCTGGGCAAGCGTTCTTGGTGGGACGACATGCTCGAGGTGTGGGCCGCGATCAAGATGACGACGCGTGTCGTCGGAGTTGGTTTGGGGCCAAGCCTCGCGTTTTCGGCCGCCACCATGGCAGTAACCGCCCGAACCCCGGCGGAGATTACCGCGGCGGCCAGAATGGCGTTATGGGCAGTCGCCATCACCAGTGGGGGCGTTCGTGTGGGCAACTCGCCTTTGTCAGGAGCGTTCTGGGTCGTCACGTTGGCCCACGGTCTGTTCTGGTTTTGGATCAAGAAGGCAACCGCGGAGGCAGCAGTGGGCGGAAAGACGCTCGCTAGTAAGGCAGTTGGGGCCGCTTACTACTACAGCATCGTCGTTGCCGGTTACATCCTGTGGGGGCTTGTCGAAGAGGCTAACGACGAATGACGGCCGTTCCTTCGCTCATCGCATTGTTTTTTCTCGCCGTTGCGCTTATCCTCGTCATCCTGGCGAGTGCGAGAGCAAGCGCAGGCGAGCCTCGCCTCGGCCGATGGGACACCACAATCTTCTGGATTCTGCTGCTGTGCCCGTTTGCATTCTTCGTGTACGGTGATGAGTACGCTGCACTCATGCTCGCATTAGCGGCGGGCGCGTCTGTTGCGGCCTCCGCAGCAAGCGCCTGCCTCCTCATTGATACCCGGTCAACCGACACGCCAACCTCACATCTGCTCATCAGAGGCATCGTGCCGGTCGCGTTCGTCGCGATCGGTTCTGCGTTGCTTGCCGCGGCCGTCGGCGTTCTTGTGTCCAATCCCAGCGCTACGGGCCAGTTTCTCCTCGTTGTGTTTGGTGCTCCCGGTGCGTCTTCAATACCATGGCTGCTGTTCCGCAAGAGCCATCCCACGGTGTTTGCAGCATACTTCGGCTTGTGCGCTGTTAGCATCGGTGTGTCCCCAGCTCTATCGGCCTGGAGTTCTGAGGCAGTCTATGGACGACACGCGTCCGAGTTCATTCGAGACGTGGCAGCCTGGAGCTCTGTTGGCTGGCTTGCTTTCCTCGGCTTGACCATCGGCAGCTTTCTGTTGCGACGGGCTGGCGCGTCTGCGCAATCCGGGAATAGTACACGGTCAACCGACGACGACGCACCATAAGGTTGACGACCTATCGAACGTGCGTGAGACGGATGTATCTGTATGGTATGCGAGATCTGCTTCCCCGATAGAGATCCCTACAGGGCAGCCTCTACCCGGCCGAATAGCTGGAAGCGCGCCTCCCTGGCACACGCCACCGTTAGGCGAGCAATGAACGGCCTCACACGCCGTAGGTACTTGATTGAAACCAAATGACTGTCGCCCTCATCCTCGCATTCCTGATCGTCGCCCTATGGCGCCCCGTAGCGCTGCCGACGCCTGTACTTCTCCGACTGCGGCACCGTCTCCTCCTTGCCAGAGCGTTTGGCGGCACCGCAAGGTGGGTCGCCGCGTCGTTCCTTCTGCAGGACTTGGTGCCGCTTGCGGCCATCGCCTTTGTCGTCCGCCCGGGCGCCTTCGTCGCTCTCGCAGCTGGCGTGCTCCTTCTGCGGTACGTGAGCGAGTCTTCGCGGGCGCATGCTCTGCGCTTCGCGACGGGCATGGCCGCCGACCTTGTTCCTCTATGCACGGTAGTCTACGTCATTGTTCAGACGGTTTTCGTGCCCCTCTGGCGGGCGACCGGTTGACGTGCGGAACACCCCGCTTCGACGGACGGGGGCGGATCTTCGCGCACCGCTTCTGCCGCCGAGAGGTACTATTACGACGGTCAGATGTGCGTCGAGGAAGACTACACCTACGACAACGGAGGCACGCCAGGGATGGACCTCACCCGCTACGGCGTCGGCGCGAGGGGGATTGACCTCATCGAGCGAATCGTCAACCAGGGCGCGCCCTCGGTCACCTTCCCGCTCTATGACGGGCACGGGAACATGACCGCCACGCTCTC
>JBFMFD010000224.1:0-2338 GCA_040752255.1 Armatimonadota bacterium | reverse complement strand
ACTCCTGCCGCTCCACATGTCCGCGCATCGCCGCCACCTCCGCAGGGGAGACAGCCAGATGTCACGAAACTACCCGATTGTCAATCTAAAGTGGCCCTCGCAGGCGCACTTTTCAACGGCCTGCTAGGAGGGCTCTCCGGCGATCGGATCGTCTTCACGCACCGACCGAAATGCTCCAGAGGGGTCGGAAAGGTTCGAAGAGCTCATTGTGGCGCTCCGGGACACGACGGATGAAGAGTTTATCTACAGCGCGCGCCTGTCCTGTGAGCAACCCGACTACGAGAAGTACCTGCCAGTGTTCCGTCAGGTTCTTGACTCGTGGCGCAGCACCGATCGGAATACATCGTCCCCGTGAAAATTGAGGTCGTGTCTGTCAAGTGGTGTAAAAGTATCTTGACGTCATCTCCGGCGCTCTTCTCCGCTACGCTGCCTCTCGCTTCGCAGCTCGCTTCGGCATCTCCTGCCACCCGTCGATCTTCCGCATCTTGATCTTCCCGCTACGCAACAGGCCGAAGAGCAACAGCAGGATCGACGCCTCGTTCGGCAGACTCGACTGCGTCTTCGTTCGGCGGCGGAACTCCTCGTTGACCCGCTCGAGCGCGTTCGTCGTCCGCAGCGACTTCCACTGCGACTCGGGGAAGCGCAAGAACGTGAACAGATCGTCGCCGGCTTCGTCCAGGCTCCGCACTACCTCCGGACAGCGCAGCTTCCACTTCCGCGTGAACGCGGCCCGCGCCTTCTTTACCTCGTCTTCGGTCTTCGCGTAGACCATCCGCCGATAGTCCTCGCGGAGCTCCTCACGCAGCGGCTTCGCCACCTTCGCCTCGAGGTTTCGCAGCTGCAGAGTAGGGCGCTGGCGCGGTGGGCGCATGAGGCCTTGCGAGCCCGGGCCGTTTCTCCCCTTTCGGGCGAGTGTCCCGCTCGAGCGGGCCGTCACCTCCGTCTCCAGCACCCCCTCATCGAACCGTACGTGACGTTTTCCGTCATACGGCTCTCCGAGAGCCTTCCCCCGGCGGCGTTCAGCTTCCATGCGCGATCGTCCCGTGTAGCGTGTACAGGCCGGCCTTCTCGAAGAAGGTCAGGGGCGTGCTCCAGAACGCCCGTCCGATGCGCTTGTGCTTCCGTCGCAGCCATCTTCGGAGTTTGCGCTCGACGTAGGAGTCCACCTTCCGGAAATGTAGAGAGGCATTGAGCCAGCGAAAATACGCACCCCAGCCGCGCAGAAGCGGATTCAGACGGCGTATCTTCTCCTCGAGCCCGGGCCGATCGTCACGTCCGATCGCCTCCCGGACTCGGTCACGGATTCGCTGCATCGAGCGCCGCGACGGCCACGCGTAGCAGAAGCTCCGCGTAGGATCGCGTCGCGTCGGCTGCTTGCGGAAGTGCACGCCGAGGAAGTCAAACCCCTCGCGCGCATCGACGACCCTCGTCTTCTCTTCGTTGACTACGAGCCGCAGTCGCCCGAGAAACTGCCTCAGCTTCGGCAGATAAGCCCCGGGCGGCTTCCATCGGCAGAGCACCACCAGATCGTCGGCATAACGGACCATCTTTGTGGCCTTCACCTCCCGCTCCCAGAAGACGTCAAGCGGGTGCAGATAGATGTTGGCCAAGAGAGGCGAGATCACCCCGCCCTGCGGCGTTCCGATCACGTTCTCTTCCGCGCGCCCCTCGTGCATCACCCCGGCACGAAGCCACCGCCGGATCAGGCGTAGCACGCGCGGATCGCGAACCCGGCGTGCCACGAGCCTCATCAGCAGCTCGTGGTCTATCGTGTCGAAGTAGCTCTTGAGGTCGAGGTCGATCACCCGATCGTAGCCGTAGGTCACCCACTTGCGGATATCCGCGATCGCTTGCCTCGTCCCGCGCCGCGGCCGGAAGCCGTACGACCCGGGACGGAAGCTCGCCTCGAACAGCGGCTCGATCACGAGCCGAACCGCTGCCTGGACGATGCGATCACGAATCCGTGGGATTCCCAGCGGCCGTTGCCGCCCATCGGGCTTCGGAATGTACACCCGGCGCACCGGCTGAGGCCGGTAGCGCCAGGCGAGCAGATCCTCCCGAATCTCGGTCAGGATCCGCTCCGCTCCTTCTGCCTCGATGGCATCGATGGTCTCGCCGTCGACGCCAGCGGCACCTCGATTACGGCGAACCTGACTCCACGCAACCCATAGCACCTCCTTGCTGCAGACCTTGTCGAACAAGACTCCGAACGTGCGCTCCGGATTCGCCTTGGCCGCTCGGTATAGCTCGCGCTGGAGTACTCGGACCTTTTCTAGCGGCGTGCGTTGAGCCCGTTGGGCAGTCACGCAGTCCCTCCTCCATGGCAAGCACGGCTCAA
>JBFMFD010000223.1:0-2346 GCA_040752255.1 Armatimonadota bacterium | reverse complement strand
CCGTTCATGCCGCGCCAGTTCCTCCTGTTCCTGCGCGCCATGGGCAAGGTCGTCACGCTGCCCTACGCCTACTCGCTGAGGCTGCCGGAGGAGGGCTTCGCGGGCGCCCTCTACCGCGAGGACATCCAGGGCGACACCGGCGACCAGCAGGAGCTGCACCGCTTCGAGCTGCACGGCGCGCGCACCGGCGACGATGCCGGCGGGGGCGGCGCGCGCTACCGCTTCGACTCGGAGCGGCACGTCGGCGCCGAGGGCCTCTATACCCAGTACCGCGGCCGCGGCGCGCAGGACCTGCACTACTTCCACGCCGTGGCCCACGGCGACGTCGCCCGCGAGGACGAGTGGCGCGTCGAGTACCAGGCGGGGGCGGGCGGCGTGGCGGGGCGCTTCCAACGCCTGGGCCCGCGCGTCGCCTTCGGCATCGAGTCCTTCCCTTACAAGCCGCTCTACTTCGAGGGCGTGGCGGGCGCCGTGCTCGCCTCCGGCGGGACCATCGGCGACCTGCGCGCCGGGGCCGGCGTGGCGGGGGGGCGCTGGCAGCTGCGCGCGGGTTGGCGCGTGCTGTCGGCGCCGGTGTGGCTGTCGGGTCCGGATGCGGCCCTGACGCTGCGCTTCTGACGGCTATCCGTAAGGATAGTCGCCGTGACCAGGTCTTGAAATCGGACATATGTTCGATTATCCTATGAGGGCCATGTCCACCCCCGAACAGGTCCCCCGCGGGCGCGGAACGGGCCTCAACCCGATGAACCGCTTCGAGGAGGTCCTCTACGAGCGCGACGAGTCCGCCGACCCCGCGGAGGAGCCCGCGCCCAAGACGCGCTTCTTCAGGGACGCGGCCCGCTCCATCCTCGTCAAGAACGACAGCCCGGACATCCCCTTCGCGTACAGCCTCAACCCGTATCGCGGCTGCGAGCATGGCTGTTCGTACTGTCTAGCCGGGGACACGGCCATCCTGATGTCCGACGGCTCGACGCGCGAGCTGGCTTCGCTTCGCGTCGGAGATGAGTTGATCGGCACTGCGCGGAGCGGGCATTATCGGCGTTACGTGAAGAGCCGGGTCCTCGCGCATTGGAAGACGTGGAAAGCGGCTTATCGGGTCATCCTCGAAGACGGGACCGAACTCGTCGCCAGCGCGGACCATCGCTTCCTGACCGAGCGCGGTTGGAAGCACGTCGCTCAGACGGGTTCGGCGCAGAGGCCGCATCTGACAGTGAACAACAAGCTCATGGGCTTCGGGTCGGTGCGAGCCCCGGCTGCGGTCGCGGATTCCGCAGAATACCGCAAGGGCTATCTCTGCGGGGTCGTCCGCGGCGACGGCCATCTCGGGTTCTATCCGTATCGGCGAGAAGGAAGGAGCAACGGACATCAATATCATTTCCGTCTCGCGATGATCGATGGCGAGGGATTGGCGCGGACCGGAGATTGCCTCCGCAGCTTCGGCGTCGAGACGAGAGGATTCCCGTTCCAAGCCGCGCGGGAGAATCGATCGGAGATGCGCGCCATCCGGGTAAGCTCTCGGGCGGCATACGGCCGCATCCGAGAGCTGGTCTCCTGGCCCGAGTCGAAGTCCGCGGATTGGTCGAGGGGCTTCCTTTCCGGGTTATTCGACGCCGAGGGGAGTTCCAGTGACGGCTGCATCAGGATATCCAACAGCGACGAAGACATCCTGACGCACGCGGGCGATTGCCTCGAAAGGATGGGATTCTCGTTCGTCCGTGAATCGCCCGTGAGACCGACCGGCAAGCAAGCCCACTATCTCCGCGTGAAAGGAGGACTGCCCGAGCATCTGCGCTTCTTCCGCGCGTTGGGACCCGCCATCTCCAGGAAGCGCGACATCACGGGCCAAGCCGTCAAATCCGCGGCGAAGCTTCGAGTCGTCGCCGTCGAGCCGTTGGGAAAAGAGATCGAGATGTGGGACATCAGCACGACGACGGAGGATTTCATCGCCAACGGCGTGGTCAGCCATAACTGCTATGCCCGCCCCTATCACGAATACCTCGGCCTCTCGGCGGGCCTGGACTTCGAGACCATGATATTCGTGAAGGAGGACGCTCCCGCGCTGCTCGCCAAGGAGCTGGCCAAGCCCGGTTGGGAGCCGCAATGCGTGGCCATGTCCGGCGTCACCGACTGCTACCAGCCCGTCGAGCGGAGGCTCAAGGTCACGCGCGGCTGCCTCGAGGTGTTCGCGGATGCGCGCAACCCGGTGGGCATCGTGACCAAGAACGCGCTGGTGGCGCGCGACGCCGACCTGCTCGCCGAGCTGGCTCGCTGGGGCTGCGCGCGCGTGTACATCTCCGTCACCACGCTCGACCCGGAGCTGGCGCGGCGCCTGGAGCCGCGCGCCGC
>JBFMFD010000222.1:0-2352 GCA_040752255.1 Armatimonadota bacterium | reverse complement strand
GACGATCCCTCCCCTCCTCGGCTCTTATGAGCCCTTCTCGAGACAGAAGAGCGACGCTGCGGGCGAGGGTCGTCTTGTCGATGACCATCAGCTCCCCGAGCTTCTTCGAGGTCAGCGGGCCAAAAGCGCGGATGACGCCGAGCATCGAGAACTGCGTCGACCTGAGCCCGCTCGGCCGGAGCGCGTCGTCGTAGGCGGAGACCAAGGCGCGCATGCCGCGCTTGACTTGGAAGCAGACGCAGCCGCGGCACTCTTCGAGAGCGTGGTCCCAATCAAAAACCTGAGCGCCCATGAAGTAGTATATACAACTATTTACGATGAGTCAAGAGTCGGGTATGCAAAGGCCTTACATGACTGAGATAGCCCCCTCCCTCGCATCTTCGTAAGTTCATCTTGCCCGGCAAGGCCGCCGGAGAGCACGATGCCCGGAAACACAGGAGGCGCCCGATGAAGGATGGACCGAGCGTGATCATGACGTCGCTGTTCGTCGCAGGCGTTGTCGCGTTCGGCGCTGGCTGCGCCGGCCCGGAGAAGCTCTCGGCAAGCTCATCGCTGCCGGCCGCCGAAGGCACGCTCCGGTGCGCCAAGGCGGACAACGACAACACCTCGATCGACCTGCAGGTGAAGCATCTGGCGGACCCGGACCGTCTGACGCCCCCGGCGGCCGTCTACGTCGTCTGGACGAAGGCCGACAAGGACGCCGCGCCGCAGAACATCGGCGCGCTCGAGGTGGACGAGAATCTCGACGGCCGACTCAAGACGGTCACTCCGCTGCACAGCTTCGAGCTGTTCGTCACCAGCGAGGCGACGGGACAGGCGCCGTCGCCGTCAGGCGAGCCCTTGCTGTGGGCGAACTGCAACCGCTGACGGCAAAAGCCCCTCGGCATCTTCGATTCGGCCTTCAGCCTGCGCCGGGCCAGGAAGGGACAGAAGGTCTATCGAGCCGCCGTCTAGGCGAAGAGCGGAATCAAATCATCCGCCTTCGCTGCCTTTAGCCCGTCCAGGACGGCCTTGCGCCAGCCCGCGGGAAGCTTCTGGAGCTTGGATCGAGCGATGCCAACCTCCCCGCGCGAGAGGACTTCTCGCAGCACCTCGACCGCCTGGAGCCGGTCCTTCGCCGCCTTCTCCGCATAGGCGCGCCGGCCGCTGATGATGAGCTTCTGGAAGGCGTAGTTCACAGCGGGAGGACGAGGTCGAGGCCGCCGCTGCTGACTTTGATCGTGTCGTCCGACAGCAGGCTCATGAAGCGCAGGGACTGGGCCTTGACGCCCAGCGGCTTCACGAGGTACGGCTTCTCGGCGCCGCGCCCGCGTTCCGCCACCAGGAAATCGATGATGAGTTCGGGATGACTGAGGCTGACGGAGCCGTCCCCGTGGAACTCCGTGATGAAGCCCAGGTCCTTCAGGAGCTCGGCGACATGGACTTCGCGCTTCAGCTTGGGCGGCGTCGGGATCAGGAAGTCCATGTCGCGGGTACGGACCGCCGACAGGACGGCGCCGTCGAAATAGCCTTTGTAGAAATGGACGCACCAACTCCCCGACCAGGACCATGCCCTGGAGGACGCCCGCCTTGTCCAGGCGGCGCAGGACCTCGACGACGAGGTCAGCGGGCGCGTCTTTTTCTTTCATGGAGCGCCCGCTTGATGAACACGATCTGCTTCTTCAGGTCGGAGATGAGGCCTCGATATCTCGCCTTTTGGGCTTGGACTCGCCTGAAATCCTCGACCTCCTTCTCGGAGAGCTTCCCCTTGTATTCGAAACGGACCCTGCCCCCCTGCCGATAGGCGAGATAGAAGAAACGCCCCCCCTTGATCTTCTTGGGGACGAGACTGCCCCTGGGAAGCTCCGCCAGCGCCTGGCGGTACTTCTTCAGCATGCGCTCGGAGTTCCCGAGCTCTTCGACCAGCACGCCTTTGACGGGGTTCATGATGGTTACCAAACAAGTAACGATATTAGTGTATATCGTTAGGTAACTAGGCGCAAGGCCCGTTACCAAACACTCCCCAGCTGAAGGTACCGCGTTAGGTAACCATCGTCACGCACGCTCTGGCGGGCAAAAAGAAGCCCCTCCGGCCGGAGGGGCTCCTTTTTGATGAGCGTCTTAAACTGGCTGCGGGACTAGGATTCGAACCTAGAAAAGCAGATTCAGAGTCTGCCGTGATACCGTTTCACCATCCCGCAATGGTGCTCATATTTTAGCAGATTGCGACGGAAGGGCAAGATGCGTAGGGCCTAGGAGCGCGGGGCCCGATAACGGCGCCAGCGTGGGTCCAATGGCTGTAGGACCGGGCGCCTTCCATCATTAGACTGTACCGGTGAGAGCCCTCGCATCGCTGGTCGCGGCCGCGCTGGC
>JBFMFD010000221.1:0-2356 GCA_040752255.1 Armatimonadota bacterium | reverse complement strand
GGGCTTGCGCCAGCACACCGGCAACTGGCCCGGCAAGACCGTTACCCGCGCCGAAGGGTCATTCCGATTTCAGGACAAGAAATATAACCTTATTGACCTCCCGGGCACCTATTCGCTCCTCGCTCGTACGACCGACGAGGAGATTGCGCGAGACTTTCTGCTCCTCGGCAAGCCGGATGTGGTCGTCGTGGTCGTTGACGCGACCTGCCTTGAGCGCAATCTGAACCTTGTGCTGCAAGTGTTACGAGTGACCCCGAACGTCGTGGTGTGTCTCAACCTGATGGACGAGGCAGAGCGCCACGGCGTGAAGGTTGACGCGCGTGCTCTCGAGGAGGAACTGGGCGTGCCCGTTGTGCCCACGGTCGCCACAAAGCGCAAGGGCTTGGAGCGCTTAGTCGCCGCCATCGCTCGCATCGCCTCCGCCGAGAAACCATCCCCTCCACCCGCTTTCAACTTGGAGGATGACGACGCCCGCGACGCCTTCGAGCGAACCCTCGAGGCGGTGCGCGCTACCTATCCATCGCTCGACGCGGCGGAGTGGGTTGCCCTGCGACTCCTCGAGCGTGACGAGTCAATGGTCGAGGCAGTGCGCGCCGGAGACATCGCCGAACTTGCGGGAGTGAGTCACGACGCCGAAGCGGCAGAGCGTCTCATCCAAGAAGCGACCGCCCTTGCGAACAGCGTGGACGCGACCGACGCCACCGTGCGCGCAATCTTCCGCGAGGCAGAGCGAATCGCCTCGCGCGTTGTCCAAGGGGGCAGCGCGAAAGGCAGGAAGTTTGACCGCGCGCTCGACAGGGTTCTTACGTCGAAGCTGTTCGGCTTTCCGGTGATGCTCGCCATGCTCGCTGCCGTCTTCTGGCTGACGATTGCGGGCGCGAACGTTCCATCGGCAATGCTGGCGGATTGGCTGTTCTTGCTGGAGGAGCGGCTGCTTGGCCTGATGGCGGCCATCGGCTCGCCCGCGTGGCTGACCGGTTTCCTCATCGAGGGCGTGTACCGCGGCCTGGCGTGGGTCGTATCGGTGATGTTGCCGCCCATGGCGATCTTCTTCCCCGCCTTTACGCTGCTGGAGGATTTGGGCTACCTGCCTCGTGCAGCGTTCAACCTGGACAAGGTGTTCCAGAAGGTCGGCGGGCACGGCAAGATGGCTCTCACGATGGCGATGGGATTCGGGTGCAACGCCGCCGGCGTCATCTCAACGCGCATCATTGATTCTCCGCGCGAGAGGCTCATCGCCATTATCACGAACAACTTCATGCCTTGCAACGGGCGATGGCCGACGCTGATTCTGCTGGCGACTGTCTTCATTGCCGCTGCGTTCCCGCCTGCCGTCGGCGCCCTCGTCGGGGCCGGCACGCTGGTTGGCGTCGTGCTGCTTGGGTTCATC
The DNA here is from genome assembly GCA_040752255.1 of Armatimonadota bacterium. Classification (GTDB taxonomy): domain Bacteria; phylum Armatimonadota; class Fimbriimonadia; order Fimbriimonadales; family ATM1; genus J051. The sequence continues at coordinate 966 of JBFMFD010000221.1, read as the reverse complement.
GTTACGCTCGTCGTAACGTATGGACTGTCACGCACGGCGTTGAAGGGCGCGGCGTCGGCGTTCGCCCTCGAATTACCGCCCTACCGAAAGCCGCAGGTGCTTCGCGTGCTCTACACGTCGTTGATTGACCGCACCATCTTCGTTCTGTGGCGAGCAGTTGTAATCGCCGCGCCCGCGGGTGGGCTGGCGTGGATCCTTGGCAACGTGAGCATGGGCGACGGCACTCTGATGAGCGGCATCGTGGACTTCCTTGACCCCTTCGGCAGACTCTTCGGCCTCGACGGAGTCATCATCCTCGCGTACATCGTCGCTATCCCTGCGAACGAAGTCGTAGTGCCGACGATGCTCATGGCGTACCTCAACTACAACAAGCTCATCGAAATCGAGAGCATGGCGGAGTTGAAGCACCTGCTCGTGGTGGAGAACGACTGGACGATCCTCACGGCAGTCTGCTTGATGCTGTTCTCGTTGCTGCACAACCCTTGCTCAACGACCCTTTGGACCATCTTCAAGGAGACAGGCAGCAAGAAGTGGACGCTCGTTTCGGCGCTCCTGCCCCTGGGCATCGCATTCTTGGTGTGCTTCCTCGTGGCGCAAACGGCGCGTCTTTTCGGCTAAGTTGGTCCCGGTCTCGTGACTCTGATCCCGCCGGGAATCGGGTAACCTGTCCGCCAGCCGGGCGCACGCGAATGGACCCACACCACGTCCCCGAGCGAAGCCCCAATATACAAAGAGGAGGTAACGATGTCGAACATCACCATCTTGACCTGCGACGAGGCCGGCGTCTCACCTAGCCAGAGCGCGCTCGACACCCTCGCCGCCAGCATCGAAGGCTCACTCGCGTTTCCGGGCTCCGCCGACTATGAAGAGGCGCGAACGGTCTGGAACGCCATGATTGACCGCAAGCCCGCCCTTGTCGTTCGCTGCAAGACTGCAGGCGACGTCCAAAAGGCGGTTCAGTTTGCC
>JBFMFD010000220.1:0-2384 GCA_040752255.1 Armatimonadota bacterium | reverse complement strand
TTCGTGGTTAACTATGCTGCCCAGTTTGTGTCCGGCACCGGGGGTGGGGGCGCCACCCCCCCCGACCCCTCCATGCTTCGGTGGCCGGTGAGTCCCTCAGTTCTCGTGCGCGGACCGGCTGTCCGTGGGCGTCACCTCATCCTCCTCGACCGGGGGCGGTGAGGAGGTGCGGGACTCAGCCTGCACTGAGCGCCTCGGCGGCTCCCACGAGCGCAACTTCTCCACCACGTCAACTCCGAAGATCTGCTTGATCTGCTCCGTCAGCGAGAGCGCGTTCATCGGCGCGCTGCCTCCGCCCGAGGCCGTGTCGATCATCGTAATCTGCTCGATCTTGCTGGTGGCGATCGCGTCGGTGATGATCTCGACGATGCGATCCAGCTTCTGCACGAGGAACACCTCGCGCGCGTTCGGGCCGGCTGCATGCCAGGCCTTCGCAAGGATGCGAAGCGCGTCTGCGCGCGCGGCTCCGTCCTGGATGATCGGCGCGGCATCCGCTTTGGCTTGCGCTTCGGCCGCCTCGCAAGCGGCCTTCGCGGGAGCAACGACGTCCGCTTCGAGTCGTCGCCGGACTTGCTCGACCCTCGCAGTCTGCACGTCAACCTCCGCCGTGGCTTGAGCGACTGCCGCGGCGACGGCGGCGTTCTCTTCTGCGACGACTGCGTCACGCCGGGTAATCGCGTCGGTAAGGCGCTTCTCCGCCTCGGCGCGGGCGACGTCAATTGAAGCCTTCACCTGCGCCTCGACCTCCTTCAGGCGGTTCTCCGCCGCTGCCACTGCCGCGTCCGCTTGGGCGATCGCCTCGGCGATACGCGCCTCGCGGACGATCTCCGCGCTCTTGATGCGCCCGATCGAGTCGAGGTACTTCACGTCGTCCGTGACCTGTTGGATCTTGAGGGTGTCAACCACCAACCCGAGCGCGGTCATGTCGTGTTCGACCTCTTGCACGAGCTTCTCGGCGAAGAGAATCCTGTCTTCGTTGACCTCTTCCGGCGTGAGCGTCGCCAGGACTCCGCGGAGACTGCCCTCCAGCGTCGCCTTGGCGATCTGCATGATCTCGATGCGCGACTTACCGAGGAACCGCTCAATGGCGTTGTTGAGCACCGGCTCGTGCCCGGCGACCTTAACGTTCGCGACGCCGGCGACGCTCAACGGCACCCCACCCTTCGAGTAGGCGTTGTGCGCCGACACGTCAATGACCATGTTCGTGAGGTCAAGGCGGTCAACGCGCTCGACGATCGGGCGTCGGAAGCCCATCCCTCCCTTCACGATGCGATAGCCGAAGCTCCTGTTCCCAACGCGCCGCCTGCGGCCGCTAAAGATGAGCACTTCGTTCGGCTCGCAGATGTAGACGAGCGTTCGCAGGTTGAACAGCAACAGCAGCCCGACGAAGACGAGCGTGCCGAGTATGATTCCGAGGGCGATCATCATCGCGAATGTTCCTCCTTCTCGGGTGTGTGGTTCGTGCCGGATATCTCCCCGGCGATGTCGATGCCTGTCGTGCGCTTCACCGCGTCGAAAACGGTCTCCATCATCGCCGGATAAGCGGCGACATAGGCGCTGAGCGTCCTGCCATCGCCGCTGTCAATCACGTTGAGGTTCTCTACCTGCACTCGCGCGATGCCGTCGGCGGCCCGCTTGAGCAGTTTGTCTATGTCCTCGATCAGGTACACGCTGAGCGCGTTGCTTCCCGCTTCGCGCCAGGCTTCATGGAGGCGATTGAACGCTTCCGCCATCGCTGCGCCTTGCTCGCGGATCGAGGCAGCATCTCCCCTCGCGACGAACTCCTGCGCAACCTTGTTCGCCTCGGCGGGAAGTACGGCGTCTGCTTGCAGGCGAATCGTTTCCAACTCCGCCCGGATGCGCTGCAGCTCCTGCTCTGCGGTGGCGCGCGCTTCTCGGGCGGCGGCGGTGGTGCGCTCTTCTTCGGATTGGACCTTCGCCTCAAGGTCTGCCTGGATGCGCCGAAGGTCGTTCTGCAACCGGGCGATGGCAGCCTCGGCGTTGGCGCGTGTTACGTTGGCGCGACCCATGTTCTCCGCTTCGGATTGCTCGGCGGCGCGCTTGGCGTCGCTCTCGGCAATCTCGGCATCGCGGATGACTTTCGCAATCGCCTTCCGGCCGATGGAGTCGAGGTAGTCAACGTCGTCCGAAACGTGTTGAATCTTCAGCGTGTCGAGTTGGATGCCCAGTTTCACCAGGTCCTCTTCCGACTCATGGGAGAGTTCGGCGGCGAACTTGAGGCGGTCCTCGTTCACCTCCTCCGGCGTAAGCGTCGCCAGCACGCCGCGCAGGTGCCCCTCGAGCGTTTCTTTCGCCACGCGCCGTATCTCCTCCGGGTCCCTCCCCAAGAAGCGCTCGATTGCGTTGCCGATGAGGATCGGGTC
>JBFMFD010000219.1:0-2453 GCA_040752255.1 Armatimonadota bacterium | reverse complement strand
GGCCAGGGGTTCATGAACCCCGACGACATGATCTACGTGCCTATCAACACGGCGAACTCGCGCATCCGGCGGCGAGACACGCTCAGCGGCATTGCCGTGCAAGCCGTGGACGCCGACGTCATGCCCTACACGCTCGCAAAAGTTCAGGAAACCTTGCGTCAGGTGAGGCGCGACGCAAGCGGCGAAGACCTCTTCCGCGCGTTCAACCAGGGAGAACTCATTCAGACGGCGGAAGAGCAATCGAGGATCCTCAGCCTGCTGCTTGGGGGCGTCGCGAGCGTGTCGCTCCTCGTCGGCGGCATCGGCATCATGAACATCATGCTCGTGAGCGTAACCGAGCGCACGCGCGAGATCGGGTTGCGCAAAGCGATCGGCGCACGGCGCGACGACGTGCTCAGCCAGTTCCTGCTGGAGAGCATCTTGCTGTGCCTCGCGGGCGGGGTCATTGGCGTGATCCTCGGCATCGCGGGCGTCCACTTCGTTGCCGGGCTGATGAGCGTCGCGCCCGTCGTGTCCGTCCCGGGCGTGATCATTGCGTTCGCGTTCGCTGCGCTCGTAGGGACGTTCTTCGGCTTCTATCCGGCCTACATGGCCAGCAAGCTTGAGCCGATGGAGGCTCTCAGGACCGAGTAAGGGCGTTACACGAGGTAAGGCTTCCAGATGCCCTTCATCAGAGGGCTGACCTGGTCGAGGATCTCGCGATTCTCGGTGAGGCGCGCCATGAGCAGTGCCCCCTCGCAGTAGCAGACGCACGCCTGCGCCAGGCGCCGAGACGGTGCGTCGGGATAGAGCTCCATGCGAGCGACCGCCTCGACGAACGCCCGCTCGAACTGCGCAACCACGCGCTCGATCATCTCCACAGCCTTCGAGCGAATCACTTCCGAGACGTGGCCGTTGTCGGACGCAAACAATCCCGCAAACACGCCCTCAAGCGGTGCGCCTTCGTCGCGAATCATCTCGGCAAAGCGAAGCGGGCGCTCAAGCGGCGGAACGTCAGGGGCGAACGCTCGGCGCAGGATGCCCTCGTCCGCCATTCGGGAATACGCATCAAGTACCGCCGCGCCTAGCGCCTCCTTCGATTCGAAGAAGTGATAAAAGCTGCTCTTCCCGGCGTTCGCCGCCTTCAGAATGTCGTCCACGCCGACGCTGCAGTACCCGCGATCGCGGATGAGCGCCATCGCCTCAGTCAGAATTCGCTCTTTCGTGTCGGTCTTTCGCGGCATTGCCCCTCTACGATAAGGGACGAACGGGGCGTTCGGTTCGTTCCCAGTCTTCGTGCGACGTGTAAACTGCCGCGCGTGCCTCCAACGGCAACCGCGAGCCCCGAGCCTGTCGCCTCCCGACGCCTTCGCTTCGACCGAAACGAGTGGGCGGGCGCGGTCGGAGACCTGGGCACAGACCTGCCGCTCCTCGTCGGCATGCTGCTCGCAACCGACCTCGACGCAGCAAGCGTGCTCATCCTCTTCGGCGCGATGCAGGTGCTCACCGGTGTCGTGTACCGGTTGCCGATGCCGGTGCAGCCGCTGAAGGCGATCGCCGCGATCGTCATCGCGCAGAAGATCTCCGCCGGAGTCCTCTATGGCGCGGGACTGGCTATCGGCGTTGTGGTCCTGTTCCTCGCCCTGGTCGGCCTTCTGAACTGGCTGGGGAGAGTGGTGCCGAAGTGCGTCATTCGCGGCGTCCAGGTCGGCTTGGGTTTGCAACTCGCGTCGGTGGCGCTGCAGCAGTTCGTGTTCTCTTCCCCTCCGGGCAGCCTTATTCTTGGAGCAATCGGCGCAGCCATCGCGCTCGCATTGCTGGGGAACCGGCGCTTCCCCGCGGGCTTGATCCTCATCTGCCTCGGGATCGCAATCGGTGGCTGGGCGCTGTGGAACGCGGGAGCGTCCGTGCCGGTGCGCATCGCCTTGCCTGAGCCGCGGGTGCCATCGCTCTCGGACGTTCTGACGGGATTCCTTGTGCTGTCGTTGCCGCAGTTGCCTCTTTCGCTGGCGAACTCGATGCTCGCCACTCGCCAACTAGTCCAGGATCTCTTTCCCGAACGCAAAGTGAGCCTCAAGCGCATCGGCGTCACGTACGCAGCGATGAACCTTGTGTGTCCGTTCTTCGGTGGCGTTCCAGTCTGCCATGGCTCCGGCGGCATGGCCGGCCATTACACGTTCGGTGGGCGCACGGGCGGGTCGGTGGTCATCTATGGCGGCGCGTTTCTGGTGCTGGGGCTGCTGTTCAGCGACGGCTTCGCGATGATGGCGGAGCATTTCCCGAAGGCGCTGCTTGGGGTGCTGCTGTTCTTCGAGGGGGTCGCGCTTATCCTGCTGGTGCGAGACGTCGCGGCAGATAGCCCCCGGCGCGATCTGCCGATTGCCGTCCTTGTGGCGCTGCTGGCCTCCGGCATTCCCCAGTACGGCTACCTGGTTGGGGTCGGCGTTGGCGTTGCGCTCTACTACGCCGCGCGG
>JBFMFD010000218.1:0-2573 GCA_040752255.1 Armatimonadota bacterium | reverse complement strand
GATGACATCGTCGATGAAGCCCCGCCGTGCGGCGATGTAGGGGTTGAGAAGATGATCCTTGTACTCCTGAACAAGGCGAGCGCGCGTGTCATCGGGAGAATCCGACTGCTGGATCGTCTGCCGATGAATGACGTTGACCGCCGGTTCCGCAGCCATCACGGCGATCTCCGCGATGGGCCACGCGAAGTTAATGTCCGTCCGCACGTGCTTGGAGCTCATGACGTCATACGCGCCGCCGTGCGATTTGCGGACGATGACGGCGACCTTCGGAACCGTGGCCTCGGCATAGGCGTAGAGCAGTTTTGCCCCGTGGACGATAATGCCGCCGTACTCCTGCTGGGTGCCGGGAAGGAAGCCTGGGACGTCGGTCAGCGTGAGGATGGGGATGTTGAACGCGTCGCAGAAGCGGACGAAGCGCGCGGCCTTGCGCGATGAGTCGATATCGAGCACGCCGGCGAGCACGAGCGGCTGGTTGGCGACGATGCCAACCGAGCGGCCGCCCATTCGGCAGAAGCCAACGATGATGTTCTGTGCGAAGCCGGCGTGTACTTCCATGAAGTCGCCATCGTCGACAATGGCGTAGATGACCTCGCGCATGTCGTACGGACGGTTCGAATCGTCGGGAACGATGGTGAGAAGCTCTTCCACGCGCCGGTCCGCATCGTCCGTCGGCTCCAGCATCGGAGGGTCTTCGACATTGTTCAGCGGTAGGAAGGAGAGCAGACGCCGCACCTCGCGGAGGCATTCCTCTTCGCTCTCACTCGCAAAATGGGCAACGCCAGATCTCGTGGCATGCACGTCGACACCGCCAAGCTCCTCATGCGTCACTTGCTCTCCGGTGGCGGCGATCACCACATCGGGCCCCGTGATGTACATGTAGGACGTGCGTTCGACCATGAAGATGAAGTCGGTGATGGAGGGAGAATATACGCCTCCGCCGGCGGCCGGGCCCATGATGACCGAGATTTGCGGGATGACCCCGGAGGCGAGCGTGTTGAGGCAGAAGATTTCGCCGTATGCCTTGAGGCTCGTGACGCCCTCCTGGATGCGGGCGCCGCCCCCGTCGTTCAGTCCAATGATTGGCGCTCCGTTCTTCAGGGCGAGCTGCATGACCTTGACGATCTTCTCGCCGGCGACCTCCGAGACGGAGCCCCCGAATACCGTGAAATCTTGCGCGAAGAGGTAAACGAGCCGACCATCCACCTTGCCCCATCCGGTGACGACCGAATCGCCGGGGTACACCTGTTCGTTAAGGCCAAAGTCCGAGGAGCGATGTGTAACGACGGTATCGAGTTCCTGGAAGGTCCCTTCGTCAAGTAAAAGATTAATGCGCTCGCGCGCGGTAAGTTTGCCGCGCTTGTGCTGTGCATCGATGCGCGCCTGCCCGCCGCCCAGCGCGGCCTCGGCCTTCAGTGCCTCCAGCTGCCGAATCTTCTCCTCGAACGACATCGCTGTCTCGGGTGCCGACTGCTTTGCGGACCCGTCCTCTCCTCGTTTGCTTCCGGCCCCGGCCGACCGTCTGTCTGTGACCATAATGTTGTTCGGCGCTGGCCACGTTGTGCAACGAAAAGCCCGGCCGAACGAACGTGCCGGGCCGCGGTACGTTTAGCGCCAAGGAATCGCCAGAGTCCGCTCCACGGGTCGCGGGCCGCCGCTCATGGTAGCATACTCTCGCAGCACCCGGAAACTACGGGATGACCAGCTCCTGCCCGACGGAGAGCTGGGAGATCTCCTCGACACTCATGCCATTCGCCGCGGCAAGCTCCTCGACACTGATACCATACTGGGCCGCTATCGTGCTCGGGTTGTCGCCCGCCTGCACGATGTACACGTCACTGCCACTCGTATCATCGGCTTCTTCGGTTGGCTCCTCATCGGCGGGCGGGGTCGCCGTTGCGGTTGTGGTCTCATCGCCTTCTGTGGCCACATCCTCTTCGCCGCCACCGATGACCGTCGGGCTCGGAATCACGAGAACCTGGCCGACACTAAGAACGGCGCCTTCCTCGAGGTTGTTCGCTGCGAGGAGTTCCTCGACCGATATCCCGTACTGCTCCGCGATGGCGTTTGGCGATTCACCTTCGGCCACCGTGTGCCGGCGCCCTCCGATCGTCGTGAGCGAACCTTCGCCGGGCTGAAAGTCCCGCCCGACGATGAGCAAAGGCGGAGGCTCCGCGGGTGGCGACGCCGTAGGCACGGCGCGCGAATCGATCTCTTGCGCCTCGCCGCCGTCATCATCGTCGTCGCCACAGGCGACGAGCAAGGCAAGCGAAACGATGAGGGCAGACTGAAGAAGTAGCCGGTAGCTCCGGCCGCGCCATCTCAACACGGTCGGATGCTAACAAACGCGCTACCGCGAAGCAAGGACGGGGGCTTCTGTCAGGACCTCCGCCACGAACGCATGACCCAATGCCAGTGCCTCCCCGAGCAAGCCTGGGTCCACCGCTTGGCTCGTGTCGTTCGGCGTGTGATAGTTGGGGTCCTCAAAGCGATGAAGGAAGAGGGACGATACACCTGCCTCCACGAACGGCTGGTGATCGGACCCGAACTGCGGCGGCAGCTCCCATGGTTCGGCG
>JBFMFD010000217.1:0-2599 GCA_040752255.1 Armatimonadota bacterium | reverse complement strand
GCTTGCGTGCTGCCGTCTTCTTAGCGGCGGTCTTCTTCGCAGCCGGTTTGCGAGTCGTCTTGCGAGGTGCGGCCTTTTTGGTCGCAGCCTTCTTCGTTGTGCGTTTCGTAGTCTTTCTCAATTCCGTTTTCCTCCTGATCTCGATCGAGATTTGGTCGACTCGACATGAGACACACGCCGACTCAACCTACTGTTAAGACGCTACAGATGCGAAAAAAGCCGCACTTTTTCGCAGTTCCTTGTCCTGCGTTTACCGTCTCTCGATGCGCAGACTCTCGATGAAGAACTCCATCATGCGCTCGAAGCGGATGCCGGCATGTCCTTGATCCGGTCCGAGCTGCACCTCGAAACTCTTGTTCGCTCGCTGCAACGCCTGAATCAGTTGCAGAGTGTTCGACAGATGCACGTTGTCGTCTGCAGTGCCGTGGAAGAGCATCAAACTGCCCTTTAGGTTCGCGGCGTACGTCATCGCCGAGCCGTCGCGGTAGCCCTGCTCGTTGCCCTGCGGCGTCCACATGTAGCGCTCCGTGTAGATGGTGTCGTAGTTCCGCCAGTCCGTCACGCTCGCGCTCGCGCAGGCGGCGGAGAACACGTCGGGGTACCGCAAGAGGCACATGACGCTCGCATAGCCGCCGTACGACGTCCCATAGATGCCCACGCGCTCGCCATCCACGTACGGTCGCTTCAGCAGTTCGCGAACGCCCGCCGCCTGGTCGTCAATCTCGGTGATGCCGAGTTTCATGTAGAGGTCGTCCAGCAGCCGTTTTCCCCGCCCCGAGGCGTTTCGCCCGTGGATGGTCGCGACCAAGAACCCGAACTCGGTCGTTGCGCTCGGTGGCGAGAACACCTCCCGCACGCCGCCCGAGTCCGGCCCGGCGTACACGCTCACAAGCAGCGGATACTTTTTGTCTGGGTCGAAGTTGCTCGGCTTGTCCAGCGTGCCGTAGCAGATGGATTTTCCGTCGGCTGCGACGAACGTGAACACCTCGGTCGCCTGAAGGCCAAGGGCGGTGAACTCGCTGATGTCGCTTTCGGCGAGCACCGCCAACTGCTTGCCCTCGCCGTCGCGCAGCACCGTCGTTGGCGGAGTCGTGGCGGTCTCGTACGTATCGAGCAAGTGCTTGCCGCCGGGCGCGAGGTTGATGGTGTGGTTGAACGCCGGGTCCGTGAGCCGCTTGTCTTCGGTGCCGTTCAACTTCACTCGATGCAGCTGCATCTTGTACGGGTTATCGCCGCTGCGAGCCATGTACCACATGGTGTCATCCTCGATTCGGAGGATCGGGCCGACCTCAAACTCGTGCTCGGTCAGCGTCGCGTGCAGTTTGCCGCCCAGGTCGTAGAGGTAGTAGTTTGCGAAGCCGTTCCGCTCCGACGTCCAGATGAACCGCCGATCGTCAAGCCAACGGATGGCGGGCGAGTTGGTGACCCAACCGGTTTTCCACTCCTCGCGGATGACGACGCGCACCTCGCCCGTCGCCGGGTCTGCCGCGCAGAACTCCATCTCGTTCTGCCTGCGGTTCGTCCGGTTGAAGAGTATCTCCTTGCCGTCCGGCGACCAGCGGATGTTGTACACGTAGTGCCCGATGGAGCCGTCGCTGAACTCTTCGCCGCGCCTTACGTCCACTTCGACCGTCCTGCCGCTCTCGCGGTCGTAGACCAGCAGGCCGAGGATCGGATTGGGCGCGCCTGACTTGGGATACGGCTCGATCAGAACCTCGTTCTGGATCGACGTGTGCCGAAGCGTGACGTAGTAGTCGAGAACCGGTCGGTTGTCCGTGCGATAGAACGCCAGTTTCTTGCCGTCGGGCGACCACCACATCGCCTCGTTCTGGTTCAACTCCTCGCCGTACACCCAACTCGCCGTTCCATACACGACGCGCTTCTGCGGATCACCGTCGGTTGTAATCTGAATCGGCTCGCCTTCGCCGCTCCTGGGCCGAATTGTGACGTTGCCGTTCGAGTAGTCCGCCCGCCACTCGCCGTCGGCTGAGTAGGCGACCGTGTATTGCCGCCCTCTCGCAGGTCGCGGGCGCGGATCGCGCGCGTCCGCCGGAGGAGTTGGCGGCGCCTCCGTCTCGGAAGTGGCGCCCGTCTCTATGTCGTAGCGAAAGTACTTGCCGTCCTTTCGATAGACGAACGCCCTGCCCTCGTCCACCCAAGTCGCGGTCAGGTCTCCACGAACGATGGAGCGTTGAATCTTCGGACGCATGTCGGTCCATCGCTCATAGCCGGGCATCTGGGGCAACCGCCCCTGACCACCCAGCAGCAGGACAGAAACCAACGAAAACAGCGCAAGCCTCATAACGGCTGGACGATACCTAACGGGAGGCGGTAAACTTCCCCACTCCAACGTTCGAGACAGGGAGCAACAGGACATGAAACGGATTCTCATCTTCATGGTAATCGTGGCGGTAGTGGTCGCAGGTTGTGGTCGGGGCGAGGAGCCTCCACCCTCTTCGGGAGTCGAGTCAGGAGAGGTGCCCGGCGCCGAAGGCTCAGACGAAGGGGCGGCCCAACCCGACGGCCCGGCGAGCACCGTCCCGGGCGCGACGCAGCAGCCGCCTTCAGCCGCGCCGGAAGAGGAGCCTGCGAAGAAGGA
>JBFMFD010000216.1:0-2664 GCA_040752255.1 Armatimonadota bacterium | reverse complement strand
CTCAGGCAACCCCGCGCGAAGCGCACGGCTATATGTTCAACGTGCTGCAAGAGTGGGTCGAGCGCAACGCGAGCGGCCTCTTGGAGGCGTATTTCGAGGAGTACATCAAGGGCCACGTGATCGAAGACGGTGAGACGGCCTACGAGGTGACCGCCATAGACGGCGTGAAGATTTGGCTGCCGTGGCCCCGGGCATTCGAGGCGTGGTTCGAGTTCGAACTCGTTTGCCGACCGAAGGATGGCTCATAGCCGCAGCCCGGGAGCGGAGTGGCGGAGAGAGAGGGATTCGAACCCCCGGGCCCCGAAGGGCCAACGGTTTTCAAGACCGCCGCATTCGACCACTCTGCCATCTCTCCGAGCGAATTCTCGGCACGGTTCCGCACGCTTTGGCCCGCCGGTTGCGTACCTTGAGTGTGGGCGGCGGCGCGAACGGCAAACCCGGCAATCCAGCCGGGTGCCCGAACGAACGGGCGCCCGTTCGCAACCAACGCACGGAGAACATTGATGTCGAACGTCGGCCGAGAGCCAGATAAGGATACCCGCCCGGTCTTCAACCGGTCGTTTCGGGGCTACGCGCCCGAGGAGGTTGACGCCTACCTCGACCAGGTGCGGCGGGAGGTGGAGTCCCTTCATGAGAACCTGCGGGCGGCAAGGGCATCGAAGGAGATGACCGATTCGCAGGTCGAGGAACTCAAGCAGAAGGTGGCGTCGCTCGAAGCCTCGGCTCACCAGGCGACGGCGAGGGTGCACGAACTTGAGGCCCAGCTGAGCGAGGCGCGCGCCCGGCTGCAAGAATCGCGCACCGGCCAGGACGAGGAAACCGAGAGCCTCCGGCGTCGGATCGAGCAGTTGGAGAAGGAGAACCGCACCCTTCGCGAGCAGGCGCCTGATGAGGCGGACGTGAACGAGGTACTTCGCGCCGCGCAGCGAACCGCCGAGGAGATCAAACAGGACGCGCGCCGAGAGGCGGAAGCGGTGATGCGAAACGCCGAAGAGCGCTCGCAACGGTTGACCGAGGAACTGCGACAGAGGATTGCCAACCTCGAGCAGGAGTACGAGCGGGCGCGGCGGCAGTACGACGAGTTCATCGCCAACGCGCGGCAACTAGCGCACACGTTTCTGCTCAAGTTGGATCAGAGCCGCGAGACGCTGTAGCGTCGCGACTGGGGACACCACATTTGCGCCGGCAGTCGAACACCGGCATCGGTTAGGCTGTCTTGCGGTGGCCGCCGGCGAAGGCGAGGCGGAGGCGGTCGAAGAAGCCGACCGGCTCCGGCTCCCACTCTTCGCCGAGGATGTCCGCGGCTATTCGTGCAACGTCACCTGCCGCGCCGCGCCCGCTCAGAGACAGATAGAACGGTTCGCGCTTCCGAATCGCCTGAACGACCGCAGGGTCATTCCTAACGTAGCCCCCGTAGTGAAGATTCTTGTGCAAGAACTGCCGGCAGATACTGTTCAGGCGAGCGAAAACACTGTGCGCGTGCGCCTCATCGGCAACCATGTTGAGGATGACCTTGATGAGTGCGTTCGGCTTGTCGGCAAAAACCAGTTTGATGGTTGCGTAGGCGTCCGTGATGCTTGCCGGGTCGGGGGTCGTAATCAGCAGAACCTCGTCGGCGGCGAGTACGAACGTCATTACGGCGCTGTCCACCCCTGCGCCCGTGTCGAAAATGAGGCAGTCGGTGGAATCCTGCAGTTCGTTCAACTCGGCGAGGAACTGCTCGAGATGGTTGCCGGTGAGGTTGACGAGTTCTTGAACACCCGAACCGCCGGCGATGAAGCGGATTCCGCCAGGGCCGGGCGTCAGGATGTCGGAGAGTCGCTTCTCGCCCCCAACGACAGCCTGCAAGTTGTGCGGCGCGCGGGTTCCGAGCACGACGTCAAGGTTGGCAAGCCCTAAGTCGGCGTCGAACAGCACGACCCGTTGCCCAGCCTCAGCGAGGGCGATGCCGAGGTTGGCTGAGAGGTTGGTTTTTCCAACCCCTCCCTTGCCGCTGGTAACTGCGAGCGTTCTCATTGGTTTACGCCGCCCTCCCGATGCCTAAGATGCGCTTCCACAATGGTGCGCGCTCGGCGGCATCCTGAGTGATGGAGTCGAGCAGGGCGTCGCGATCGCCTGAGGTCGCGGCGGCTTGCCGTTTGGCCGGCGAGACCACGCCGCTCCAGTTGTACGCCCTGAGCGCGGAAGCCACCTGAACCGGCTCAGCGAAGCGGTCGGGCCTGCCGCGGTCGGTGCAGCGGGCGAAGATGTCCCTCATCGCGGACGGCATCCCGTCGAACGCCCTCCAGTCGAACTCCGCGCTCTGCCAGTCCTTCGTGGGGAGCAGGGAAGTCCCGAGGAGTAGGCCGAGCGCATAGACCGCGCTGTCCGCGCCCGAAGAGAGGGTGGGCGACCAGGCGGGCTGCGGCGTCGCACCCGGCACGAGCCGTACGTCGCGGTCGTCAACCCAGACGTTCTCGGGCGTAACGAAGTGCTCCCAACCGTGCGTGAGCAAAGCATCACACGCCTCGGCGACTGCGCTGCAGATGAACGCCGCTTGAGAGAGGGAGCGCGGGCCTCTCGTGCGCAGAATCGCGTCGAGTGGCTCGCCGCGAGCGTCGTCGAGCGCCGCCCAGGCCCACCCGTTATGGGTGAGAAAGTCGAAAACGCCGGTCGCGGATGGAT
>JBFMFD010000215.1:0-2673 GCA_040752255.1 Armatimonadota bacterium | reverse complement strand
CAATCGGCTTCCCCGAGGGAGGGGACCAAGAGGGGGCGAAGCGCGCGCTTTGGGAGGTCGCGCGCGCCGGTGAGCGCAGCGGCGACTCCGTTCGGGCGACGCCGTTTTACGGCTGCGACGTTCTCCTCGATGTTGACGGCGACCTCAGGGCGAGGAGCCTCGCGGTCGCCCTGGACGGACAGCGGCAGCCGTTGCTCGTGGAGCGCGTGGACACGGAAGCCGGGCGAGCCGTTGTGGACGGATTCACCTGCCTGGATGGTCACCCGATCACCCCGATCCGGTGCTACCCCCAAGGGCGATGCCCGGAATTGGAGCCCGGAGCAGCCTATGCGGTCGAATACGCCGGGTTCTGCGAGCAAATCGAACCGGGTGACGGATCATATGGCTCTCAAGTTGATGGGGATTCGCTGGTTGTCGGGGGTGTGCTGTTCCGGTGCGGCCGTAGGCGCAACTCCCTCACGGGGGCTGATGTGTACGTGGCAACCCTATGGATTCCGGGCGCTCTCATTCCGGTCTGCTGCCCGAACGACGGTGCACCGGAGCCGGGCATGGACGTTCGGGCGCGGATCGAGTTGTACGTTACGGTCTGCCAGCGGCTCTGAGCAGTTTGGCCTCTGGTAGACTTGGCTCGTGGCATCCTCACCCACCCAAGCCCCGGCGAGGCGAACGATTACCGAGATTCGTGAGCGCGTGCTTGCTGGGGAACGAATCACCGCAGAAGACGCGCTGGCGCTCTTTCACCACACGAACCTTCCCGAGTTGGCTGAAATGGCGAACTCTCGGCGTCAGTCACTCGTTCCTGGCCGCGTCGTGACCTACGTCATTGGGCGCATCCTAAACTATACCAACGTGTGTTGGGTTCGGTGTCGCTTCTGCGCTTTTTACCGGGTGCCCGGCCACGACGAAGGCTACGTGCTCACGGACGACGAGATTCTGCAGAAGGTGGAGGACACCGTGCGGCAGGGCGGTGTGGAGATTCTCTTTCAGGGCGGCCTGAACCCCTCGCTGAAGGTGGACTACTACGAGCGCATTTTCCGAAAGATACGCGAGCGCTTCCCAGACGTCATCCTTCACGCGCTGAGCCCGGCGGAGATTATCTACGTTGCGCATCGCAGTAAGTTGACGCTACGGGACTGCTTGATTCGCCTGCACGAGGCCGGCTTGCACAGCATTCCGGGAGCCGGTGGCGAGATTCTCGTTGATCGTGTTCGCAAGATCATCGCGCCGTACAAGGACACCACCGACGAGTGGCTGCACTGCATGCGAACCGCGGCGGAACTCGGCATTCGCTCAACCGCCAGCATGATGTTCGGCCACGTTGAGACGGTCGAGGACCGCGTGGAGCACCTGCAGCGCATTCGCGACCTGCAGGACGAGTGCCAGCCATTTCGCGCGTTCATTACCTGGAGCTTCCAACCGGAGGAGACCGCTCTACCGATTGAGCGCAAGGCGTCCGCGTTCGACTATCTTCGCACGCTTGCGGTTTCTCGAATCTTCTTGGACAACATCTCGAACATTCAGGTTTCGTTCCTCACGCAAGGCCCGCGCGTAGCACAGGTTGCGCTCGGCTATGGAGCGAACGATTTTGGCTCCGTGATGATCGAGGAGAACGTCGTTTCCGCCGCTGGAAACAAGTTCATCGTTGACGCGGGCGAGTTCGAGCGCCTCATTCGCGATGCAGGGTATATCCCGCGCCGTCGCAACACGCGCTACGAGGTCACCGACGAGCGACAGCCGGTCGGAGCCGACACCTAGTCCACCAGCCCGCGCGCGGGCGTGCCGGGTCTCACTGCTTCCACAAACTCGTAAAGCGCCTTCTGCAACTCAGCGTGATTCATCGCCTTGCTTCGGATCGTGAAGCGCAGGCGCCAAAGTTCGCTTCCCACGAAGGTCTCGAAGGCGACGTATCGGACCCCCTGCGCCTCACCTTGTTCGATGCCGCCAAAAAAGACGCTCAACGACACGCCCTCGTCTCCAGATGCATCTGCCAGCACTCTTGCTTCCGAGCCAGGCTCGGGCAGCGCTTCAACCTTGACTACCGCATCGGGATAGCTGGGGCTTGTCAGTTCCGCCGGAAGCGGGTATGTGGTCCCTCCGCCGGCGGTCTCACTCGCCAGAACCTGCCACCCTTTCGGCAGAATGCCCCAGCAGCCGCGACCGGGCACCTCAGTTTCCAAGATTACGAGGGAGGTGTCCCGCGGATCAACCGGCTGCGATTCTAAGGTGTCCTCTGCTGCCGGAGGGGCGCCACCTCGGGTGCCGGCGCATCCGCTCAGCAGATAAGCCGCCAACAGGACAACCGCCGCCTGTGCGCCAATGTGAGCCACCATGAGGTGTATTCTATCGCAGGCGCGGCGGCGAAGTGTCTTTCGGTCATAATGCGCCCCCGTGTCACGGAAGAGGCTTCTTAGCGGCATGCAGCCCACCCAGCCCCAACTCCACCTGGGCAATCTTGAGGGGGCGCTGCACAACTGGGTCCGACTTCAAGAGGATTACGACCTCTACTGCTGCATCGTAGATTGGCACGCGCTCACCACGATGATCGAGCGAACCGAGGAGATCTACGAGAACTCCGTCGGAATCGCGACCGACTACCTCGCCGCGGGAATAGACCCCGAGCGAAGCGTCATCTTCATCCAGTCGCAGGTGAAGGAGCACGCCGAACTGTATCTC
>JBFMFD010000214.1:0-2724 GCA_040752255.1 Armatimonadota bacterium | reverse complement strand
TCGGCTCATCACATCCTGGGGCTGTAGCCGGTCCCAAGGGTATGGCTGTTCGCCATTTAAAGTGGTACGTGAGCTGGGTTTAAAACGTCGTGAGACAGTTTGGTCCCTATCTACCGTGGGCGTTGGAAGTTTGCGGGGGGCTGCTCCTAGTACGAGAGGACCGGAGTGGACGCATCCCTGGTGTACCGGTTGTCACGCCAGTGGCATCGCCGGGTAGCTATATGCGGAAGGGATAACCGCTGAAAGCATCTAAGCGGGAAACCCGCCCCAAGATGAGACTTCCCGGAGGCTCGACCTCCCTGAAGGGTCGTCCGAGACCAGGACGTTGATAGGCGGGATGTGCAAGGGCCGCGAGGCCTTGAGCTAACCCGTACTAATTGCCCGTGCGGCTTGACCCTATAACCGTGAGCGCGGCGCAGCTTGCGCGCAGGCGGTTACGGACGCTTGGCGCTTTCTCTTGCTTCAAACCTTGTTTCTTCTCTCTTTCGATCCGCTCGCGCTGCGGGCGGATTCACCGGACAATCTGGCGGCCATAGCAGCCTGGAACCACGCCTTCCCATCCCGAACAGGACCGTGAAACGGGTTTGCGCCGATGATAGTGTGCAGTCGCATGCGAAAGTAGGTTACCGCCAGGCCATGCACGAAGCCCCACAGGCCTTTGCTTGTGGGGCTTTTTTATATTCGAAATGATGTTGCGCGATTGCAACAGAGGCATTGATCTCCTCGCAAGTAGGCTTCATTTCTGGTGTTGCCCAGAATCCCAGTTCACGTTATGCTGCAATTCGAGGGGTCATCTTCAGGTCGGAAATAAGAAAAGGCACATAACTCTTGGATCTGAAAACAAAAGCATCCTCTGCCGGGTTGCGGAGTGGGCGGCGTGATTTTCGCGTCCGCGTGCGGCGCATACCCGGAGAAATCGAACACGCTCGTCTTTGTGGATTTCTGCTTTCGCTTGGGGCGGCGGCGCTGCTTGCGTGGAGCGATATCGCGCCCGCCCAGGTGCGCCCGGATGCCGGGCAGATCCTCCAGCAACAAACCAAGGAACCGGCCAAGGAGCCGCCTCGGCCAGCCGATGTTCTTCCGCGCAGCGACGTATATCGGCCCGCGCTCGGTGCGCCGGGGCTGAAGCTCACCCCGAAGCGCTTCCGCATCACCGGCAACACCGTCTTCACCGAGGAAGAACTCCTCTCCGCGGTGCGCGATTTCGTCGGCAAGGAACTCGACATCAACGGCCTGAACGACGCCGCCACCGCGGTGCGTTCGTACTATCGCCAGCGCGGCTACTTCCTCGCGCAGGCGTACCTGCCGCGCCAGGAGATCCGAGACGGCGTGGTCGAGATCGCGGTGATCGAGGGCCGCATCGGCAAGCTCGAGGTGAACGTCAAGGAAGGCACGCGCATCTCCGAAGCGCTGATCCGGTCGGTCCTCGAAGCGCATCTCAAGGAAGGCGAGCTGATCACAGAGACCGGGCTGGAGAAGCCGCTGCTCCTCGTTAACGACCTGCCGAACGCGATCGTCACCTCCGAGATCCGCCCGAGCAAGACCGTGGGCGCCGCCGACCTCAAGGTCAACGTCGAGCAGGCGCCGGACATCGTCAACGGTTTTGTGGACTTCGACAACGCCGGCAGCCGGTTCACCGGGGAGTATCGGCTCGGCGTCACGATGAACGTGAACACGCCGATGAACCTCGGCGACCAGTTCACGCTGCGCGCCTTCGCCACCGAGGAGCGCTTTCTGCTCCGGCGCCTTGCCTATACGCTGCCCGTCGGTCCGTGGGGCACGCGCATCGGCGTGAGCTACCTCGACTTTGACTATCGCATCGGCAAGGACTTCTCCACGCCCGCCGACCAGGGCGGGCAGGGCGACCTCAAGGCGCACGGCTACGGGGCGGCCACCAGCGTGTTCGCGTTCCACCCGTTCATCCGCACGCGCAACATAAACCTGATCGCTCAGTTCGCGATCGAGGACAAGCGCCTGTTCGACCGGGTGGACGCGTTCAACGACGTCACCGACACCTACATCTACAACACCAAGCTCGGCTTCGTCGGCGACTTCCGCGACCGGTTCCTCGGCGGCGGACTGAACTCCTTTTCCTGGACGGCGACCGAGGGCAGCGTGGACATCCGGCCGGAGGCGAAGCGCGTCGCCGACCAGAGCCCGGTGGGGCGCAAGACGCTCGGGCGGTACGCCAAGTACAACTACGAATTCCGGCGCCTGCAGCGCATTGACGACAACTCCAGCCTGCTGCTTGCGCTGGTGGGCCAGTCGGCGTCCAAGAACCTCGCCTCGGCAGAGCGCTTCAGTCTTGGCGGCGCCTCGGGCGTGCGCGCCTACCCGGTCGGCGAGGCCACGGGCGATGACGGCTACGTCTTCACCGCCGAGTACCGCTACCTGGTTCCGGGCCTCAAGATCCGGGGGGGCGACCTCACCCTGTCCGGCTTCTACGATTTCGGCCACGTGCGCATCGAAAAGGATTTCGTCACCGGCGACCAGCAGGCGAACGGCCGCAACGAGCGCAATCTGGCTGGAGCCGGCGTCGGCCTGTCGCTCGGAAGAGACGGCGATTTTCTCCTGCGCGCCGTTGCTGCCTGGCGGCTGGAGAACGAGGCACCGACGGCCGACCGGGTCAAGCGCATCCCGCGCATATGGTTCCAGGCCGTGAGATGGTTCTGAGCGTCGTCGGGAAAAAACGACGATCGCTGCGCCAAATTTCACAGTCCTTTG
>JBFMFD010000213.1:0-2725 GCA_040752255.1 Armatimonadota bacterium | reverse complement strand
CCACCCGACGCACGATGTTTGTCAGCCGCTCGCCCCAAACCTGTGCGCTCGGAGCCGCGATCTGCGGCGCGGTCGCGGGTGGGGCGTTCAACCCGGCAGGCACCCTCCCCGCAAGCGGGGAGGGTCAGGGTAGGGTTCCTTTGCCTGCCTTCGAAGCCGCTCTCGATGCGCTTACCGGAGTCAAGCCCGAGCGATACGAGCCGGAAGAGCACCAGGCTGCCGTCTACGATGAACTGTTCGAACTGTATCGCACGTTGCACGATGCCTTCGGCGGCATCTCATCGGAGATTCCGACGGGCGCGGTCATGAAGCGCCTCCTCGCTCTGAGGGATCGCTGTCGTTGAGTCGGACCCGTCCGACCCGTCCGACCCGTCCGACCCGTCCGACCTGTCCGACCCGTCCGACGACTTCCCTCATGCCGTCTGCGTCCTCCACAGAAGGAACTGCTTCCGAATCGCCTCAAGGAACCGGCGGTTTGCCGTCACCCAGTGGGACGGGTCGCCGCTAAGTCGCTCGATCTCGACGACCACAGATCGAATCCCTTCCGTTTCCGTCTTCGGGAACAGCAGTTCGATGCGCTGCCGTACGCCCAGGTCGTATGGCGCCAGCCAGAGCACGCTCGTGAGCCGGGGCTCCTCCCTCGCGTCCGCCTCCACTTCCTCAACCGAGATGTCTCCGATGCCGTAGTCTTGGTAGCCCGCGAGCCACTCGCCGTAGTGGCTCGACAGTTCCGCGGCTTGCGAGTCCGTTACGGTGAAGGGCAGCGGATTCGCAATGAGGTTTCCTTCGGGCACCGCCAGCCGCCACTCCCCGCCTTCGCCCGGCGACGCGATCCGCTTGGCGACCTTCGACGGATAGAGCGCACTCAAAACGACCACCGATGCCACAACGCCCGTGGCGAACAGGGCGGAGAGGCTGCTGTAGTTCACACGCACGTCGGTGAGCAGACCAGTCGCATCCAGCGCCGCAACCAGCAGTTGAGCGCAAACGTACCCCCCGACGGAGGCAAGGATCGCGTACACGAGCGACTCGAGCAGGAACAGGCTCGCCACCTGGCGTGGCGACAAGCCGACCGCGCTGAGGATGGCGATCTCCTTCCGCCGCTCGAGAACGCCCGCCACCATCGTGTTCACAATGGTCGCGATTGCGATCAGCACCGGGATGAGGATCAACTCGATGCCGGTCGCGGAGGTGCCCGCCATGGCGCTGAATCGCCGGATTTCGGGCGCGCCGTCCCTCTGAACCGAGGCATACAGATTCAGGTCCGTCCTCGGCAGCAACTCTTCGAGGCGACCCTCGACCGCATCGAACGAGTCGAACGCCACAGCGACCGAGCGCACGCGCCCGCCCATCGCGAGCAGAGTCTCGGCTGGAATGATGACGGTGAGGTCGGGGTCCATCCGCACGAATCGGCGAAACTCCCTACTGCCCGCCTCTCCTCGCTTGCTGAGCAGGTCGCTCTGAGCGAAGTCGGCGGGCAGAAGCGGCTCGCCGTCGAGGTCGCGCGCAGCCTCCAGCGACGCGTCGTCCAGGATCCCGACGACCAAGAGCGTGGCTCCTGCGACGCGCACCGCGCCTCCCACCGCAACGCCGAGTTTCTGCGCAACCGACGCCGGCAAAAGCGCGACGTTCCGCTCGCCGGGGTGGAACCAGCGACCCGAAAGAACAACGTCGCCGCGCAGACGCATGACCTGCTGCTCCTCGGCGTCCAACCCGAGCAGCGCCTTCAAGTTGGCGGCGCCCTCGTCGGACTCGATCGGTATTGCCGCCGGCGCGCCGGGCTGCGCGCCGTGGAACCAGACGCGTCTCACGATGGTCGCGCTCGGGAACTCGACTTCGATTTCGCGCACGGAGTTCTCTTCGAGCGGGTCGTACTGCGGAGTGCGGAAAAGGATGCCCGCGTATCGGGGCGCGCCTTCACTCGGCAGCGCGTTGAAGCGGAGCGCAGGGACGATGGACGTAAACGTGAGGACGATGACCATGACGGCGAGCAGCGTAATGCACGTGAGCAGCGTCCGGAGGGGGCGCCTGCGCATTGAGCCGATGCCCACGCCAACCGCGGTGATGAACAGGCTGACGCGTTGGTGTCTGTCGGTTGCGTCCGCCTTCCGCGCTCCCTCTCGTCCACGCTCCATCACGTGTTGAAGCGAGGTCTCGAATTTGGATAGCAGAAACGTGATGACGATGACGCTCAGCATGCCCATCACGAACGCGACGAAGATGACCAGGGTGCTCTGCGTTATCTCGAACGCAGGATGAAGAAAGCGCAGGAGGATGAAGACCGCGCCGAAGATCAGCGCTCCGGCGACGATCTGCATCGCCAACGTGCGCGTGCCGAACAGCAATCGCTCGAGCAAGTAACTGAACGGCACGAGCAGCGCGAGGTACACCAGCAAGCCGTACAGCGCATCGCGCGCGGTCGCAAGGAGGATCGGGTGCAGTCGTAGGGCATAGCCCCAAGCGGCGCGCGCCTCGCGCTCGCCCGTAGCGTAGTCCTCGCTTGCATACGCCTGCTGCGCGGCGGACAGCGCGGACTCCGACTTCGCCTGAAGGTCGCGCAGCGTGGGGCTCGTAACGCGGTGAGACTCCAGCAAGTCGAGGCGCCACCGATTCAAACGCACCATGTCTTGCGCAGCGAGCAGCGTCGCACGAAGCAGAGTTCCTTGCGGCGAGACGCCCTCCTCGCCGCCGGCTTCAACCGCAATGCCCGCGCCCGTCGGCGCCG
>JBFMFD010000212.1:0-2774 GCA_040752255.1 Armatimonadota bacterium | reverse complement strand
GCCGCTGTATGCGCTCGCCATCCGCAGCTCCGATCAATCCGGCGAGCGAGTCTGGCCAAGGAGCAGAGATGCGACCAAGTCTGTCGTCGCCGAGCTGTGCGGCAACCCAGATGATCAAGTGTCGGAGCTGTTGCGGGATGCTGGGCAGCGGTTGTTGCACCAGCTCATCTAGATTTGCGCTGCTTACGAACAGCCAGTTGTCGTCAGATGTCCGCGACCGTATCGCGTGGCTAAGGCGTGCACGTGCGAGCGGATCTTGCTCTAAGCGACTGCCCAGCATGGCAAGTGCTGTACGTGAAATCTCGAACTGGCCGCAGCGCGAGCAGCGAACCTGTTTTTTGTCGCCGTAGTCTCTGTCCCGGCCTCGTTCGGCAGGGAGTAGGCATACAGGGCACTGTTGTGTCATTTGGACCTCATGTGTGCCTATGCCTGTCTACTCGACGAGCGCTTTGAACACGGCGTCCGGTCCATCTTTGTAGAACTCGATGCTGATCTTCGTCCAAAGCTCGTCGGGAAGATCGTTCAGCTGCCGGCGTGCCGAAACCGGCATCAGAAGGGTCTGAGCTTGCTTGTCGATAGCGAGCTCGGCGATCCGAACCGCATTGGGGATCATCTCAATCGAGCCCCCGAGATTCAAAGCGCCCACGACCATCGTTCCCCCTCGCGTGTTTCGGCCGAGCACGGCGCCGCAGAGGGCGACGAGCACGGGCACGCCGAGGCCCTCGCCGGACTTGTCCGTGTCCAGGGGGCGCATCTGGATTGTGAACTCCTCTTCCCGCGGATTGCGGTCGCCCACCAGCTCTTTCGCTCTCGTGTACAGGTTCTGTTCGCCGACGCGGACGCTCTCGCGAAACGCCGGCGGGGTCGGCTGATTGAGAATTCGCACGCCACTGCCCGGACCGCAGGTGACCTCGATCCGGTAGAGGCCGGGGCCGGTCTCGGACGTGCCGAGACTGACACCCCAGACCTGGCCCGGCGGTAGAGGATCACTCTCGATCGCTTCGTCGCTGTGGAGTTCAGGTGTCGCGACAAACTGCTCCACGCCCTCGGGCCCGAGGATGTAGCTGAAGTGGGTGTTCCGGAACTCGCTTTTGAAAACGCGTCTCTGCTGCTCCTTTACGCGGCGCCGCGCTTCGAGCGCGATCCGGACCATCCATTCCAGATCCTCGTCGGAGATCGGCATCTCGGGATCGGGGAAGAGCAACTTGGTCAGGCCGCTGACCGTCTTGTTGACCGCCTCAATGTCGCGACCGCTGAGCGCGCCGCCGAGATGGACGCGCCCTTGCATGAACGAGATTCTGTTGCCGCTGCGAAGCCGGCTCCAGCACTCGCTCAGGAAGTCGCTGACGAGCCCGAAGTGGTCTGTGAGATGCTCGCTCGGCTTCAGCTTCGGGTAGTCCCAACCCGGCGCGTAGGCGTGAATGCGGTCCATGAAGGCGGTGTCGTCGCGCATCTCCGGCGGCATCGGGCTCAGCAGGTGGCCGATCTTCTGCTGCTGCTCGACATCCACGTCGAGGTTGCCCACCATGACGATACTGCCTTCGGCGCGGATGTTTTCCTTGGCACGGCTGAACTGGCCCGAAGCCATGTAGCCCTTCATGATATTCACGCCGTCCTTCTGATCGAAGGAAATGCCCGACACCTCATCGAAGCAGACGACGTCGTACTGGCAGACGAGACCGCGTTGTCCGGTCGCGTTGTTCACGAACATCTTGGCGACGGTCGCCTTGCCGCCTGAGATGAGATGGGCGTAGGGCGAAATCTGCTGGAACAAATGGCTCTTGCCGGTACCCCTGGGCCCAAGCTCCACGAGGTTGTAGTTACGCTCCACAAACGGCACCATGCGGAGAAGCGCGACGCGCTTCGCCCGCTCGCTGAAAGCGGATGGCTCCAGACCGATGGACCGCAGCAGGAAATCCACCCATTCGGCGGTGGTGAAAGCGCGCCGGCCCTTGATGTAGATGTCGAGAACGTCGGACTTTGACATCTGGATCGGCCGCAACGCGTCGACCTTGAAGGGGCGCCCGCCTTTCTCCTGCGCAATGATCCCGTCGTAGCTGAGCGTCACCTCGGCATAGAAGCCATCGGTCAGCATGCGCTCGTTCTCGCGCACCATCTCGTCCTCGATGCGGACATCGCGAAGCACAAGGCTGGGCAGCTCGGCAACGTAGCAGTCGTTCTTGGCGTCGAGCCGCGCCTTGACCATGTCGATGATCTTGACCGACCCCGTCTCGCGTGCGCGTGCCTTGAAGAGCTCCTCCTCGCCGGTTCGGACTGTGCGGTCCTTGAGCTGCTTCTCGACGATCTGCAGGCCCTCGGCGATCTCGTCCGCGTCGACGCTTGCGCAATAGCGGCCCAGCAGGAACTCGACCACGTAGGTCGGAACCGGATATTGCCGGGAGTATTTTCGTACGAGGTCTTTGCGCACGAGGTAGCCGTCGAAGACGGATGCCGCGAGCTTGTCGAGATGGTCCAATTCCATCGTCATGTTTCTTCTCCGACGGTCGTCGGCTTATTGTCGAGCACCCGTCCTGTTTGATCGAAGACGACGACCGACGCCGCAGCACCTTCATGGCTGTCGTCGGACACAGCAAGGCTCGTTTCGCCGGTTGAAGCCAGTTCCTTCGGGGCCGCGACGATGCTTGTCTTGGCCTGTTTCCAGTTCAGTCGCAGATCGACCTTGAGCCCCGATACATTCGTCTTGACCGCGACCCGGCAACGCATGCCGCGCCAGCTGATTTCGGTGATACTGGCGGCGACGGCTGCTTCGCCAC
>JBFMFD010000211.1:0-2917 GCA_040752255.1 Armatimonadota bacterium | reverse complement strand
AGTGCCTCGATGCGGTCGTTGGCAGGAGAACCGTTCAGAAAGTCGTTTCTCCCCGGCGCCGGAACCCCGTTGACGATGTTGCCGTAGGCATCGGTGGACGAGCCCGGACCCGATACCTGATCGCCGGTGATGGTGTAGGTGGTGCCGGGCGTGTCCGCCCCCTCCTCGAAGGCATCGAGATTGACCGTCACCGTGTTGCTCGCAACCGGGGTGAAATTCGGATCGGTGCTCACGATGGTGGCAGTGAGCGTGAGCGCCGCGTCGGCATCCACATCGCCTTGCTGCAGCAGCGCGAACGCGACCTGGTTCTGGCCCTCGACAAACGGAATCTCCACCGGGCCACCGGCAAACGAGATAGTGTCTCCGCCGATCACGGCGGAGAATTTGTCGGCATTCGGGCCCGCGAGCGCAAGCTGCACGCGCTCGCCCGATTTCCCCGCCGTGTTGCGCGCCACCTGAAAGCTCCTGCCCTCGCCTTCGGTGAACGTCGTGACGCTTCCTGCTGCCGCGAAGTCGGGATCGCGGTAGGGATTCGCGCCTACCCCCGCGCGCAGACTCGCCGCTCCGTCCTGATTGAGCGTAAGGCTGAGGAAGCTGCTGGTCGCGCTCGCCAGACGAAAGTCCTCAATCGTGATCTTGTCGCCCGCGCCTCCCAGGGCCGAGCCGGTGATCTCCAGCACCCCACCCGTCGTCAAGTCCCCGCGCACGAGGGTGTAGCGGACCGTGCCCCCGTTGCTCTCCCACGCCAGGCGGTTGTGTTCGCTGAGGAAGGGCTTGGAGGAGCTCCCATCCAGGAGCATCCCGCCTACGGTGATCTGACCGGAGGCGTCAGAATCGCGGATCGTGTCGGCCCCATCGCCCGCGGCATAAACGTAGGTGTCGAAATCGGCGCCGCCCTCCAGGGTGTCCGTGTCCCGGCCGCCTTGCAGGGCATCGTTCCCAGCGCCGGCAATTATTGTGTCCGCCCCACTTCGCCCCTCAAGACGATTCGGCAGGTCGTTACCTATTAGCAGGTCCCCTTGCGTTCCTCCGATCGCGTTCTCAATCTGGCTGCCGAATGCAACCGCGATGTTGACACTCACGCCGGCGCCGATCGAGCTCAGCTCGCTTTCGGAAAGTCGGATTTCAGCCTGTCTGTCAAAAGCCGATGCATCGAAGATGTCACTGCCACCGCCATCCCAAATGGCCTTGATCTGATCGCGTTCGATCAGCGTCAGCAAGTTTCGGGGCCGATCGTTCCGGATCGGCAAGAATGTGTAGGTCGTGTCGCCGAAGTGCTCGGAGAAGGCATTGCCCGGAATGGCCGCCGATCGCCTCCCATAGAGCTCCTGGAGCGCAGCGATGTCGAGCAGCAACGGCGTAATCCCGAACTCGTCCGGCTGCGCGGGCGAATCCTCATAGGACATTGTTGACAGAGCCAAGGTGATTTCTGAATCCACACCGGCGAGCGCCGGGCGCCCGGGCTCCACGTCGTGCGGGTGCTTGAGCCCGAGCGCATGCCCGATTTCGTGAATGAGCGTGGCAAAACCAAAACTACCGCGCTGAATGCTCGTGTTGTCGCGCGAAATGAGAATGTCATTGATCCTCGTTTGCCAGCCTATGCCCGCAGAAAACGAACTGTCGCGCAGACTGACGCCGCCGTCGCCCGGCATCAGAGTGTTGCCAAAGCGGATGCGCGGTCCCGAATCACCGGGGCTCAGCTCAACGAAGCGCAGGTCTGTGACGCTCTCGATGAGCTTGAAAACCTCCCTTACCGCCTCCTTCTGTTCATCCGAAAACGGCGTAAAACCGCTGAGAAACCGGCGCGTAATTACAGCCTGTTTCGCAACGTCGTTACCCCAAAGAAAGGAGTAGTCGGTCGCGTCGAAATCCGCTTGCGTCAGAAACGAAAATCCGATCGTATCGCCGGGACGATAGCCTGTTTGCCTTGCGCTGATGACTGCCTGCGCATACTCGATGGGCGTCATGATTTCTTCTCCCTTAACGGTCGTTTCTGTCTAAGCACAGCTTGCGAAACGCGGGCTCGAACTGGGCCCTGTTGGCCACAGGTTCCGGCAAAACCGCATATTTGGACATAGGAAAATGATACGGCGGCTCATCGAATACGGTCCCGCCGGCGGTTTTCCGTCGCTTCAGGAACAGAATGAAGGTCTTGCCAACTGCGCGCTTGCGAAGAGCGTTCGGCGCGGAATCATCCAGTGGACTCGTTATGAACGTGCTCGGGATAGCGATATCCACCCTGCGGCACAGCACTTCCCGCAATGTGACCTGCATTGCCGTTCCAACCCCGTAAACGTTCTCGTCACCGCATTCCGGCCCATCATCGAAGTACACGATCCGCTCGAGATTTTCGGGATCACGCCGTGAACAGATGACCCCAGTCACCTCACCCACGACAACGAACTCCGACAGTCTGACCTTGTCCTCAGGTGTGTGTTTGGGTGGCATAGGCCGGGTTGCATACGCAGTGCCCATCGCCAGCATCCACGTAAGTACGAGCCGCCAGATCATGTGATTCCTCCGACTTTGTTAGTGCCGCGCCAACCATCGAGAGCGCGAGCGCTTTGTTCCCGCCCGGCGCCCGGGCCGCGAAGCGTGCCGCTGGATGGGTGCCCGGCGCGCCGGGGCAGGTCAACCCACGACCCACCCCGCCGCGCCACCCATCTGGCGCGGCGCGGCCCCGAAGGCGCCCGGCCGGAACAAAGCGAGCGCCTGCGCAAGCACCAGGTTTGCTTGACCGTGTCATTGTCGCCGTAGGTGCGCAGGCAATAGTCGCCCGCGCCGCCATCGAGCGCATCGTTGCCGCCTTGACCAAAGAGCCGGTCGTCTCCGTCACCGCCATCGAGAAAATCCCCGCCGTGCAGCGCCTCGGGTAACACCGTCCCGTCGCCCACCAGCTCGTCGTTGCCGCCGGCCC
>JBFMFD010000210.1:0-2949 GCA_040752255.1 Armatimonadota bacterium | reverse complement strand
ATTTGCGAGTTCCTCCAGAACCTGCGACACCGCGCGGAAGAATGGATCAACCGCCGCCTTCTGCCGATGGTCGCGCCACTTGAGGCAACTCGCTCCGGGGTAGCGACGCTTCTGGAGCGCATGAAAAATCGCGCGGACCGATTCCTCCTCGGCCGTGATGCCGCGAAATGCGGCCATCTCTTTGTCGATGTCCTTCAACGCCCAGGCTCTGCGAATGTGGCGAATCGCGCTGCGCCCCGCATGACGACCGCCTCCAGAGCTCGCTTCTATGAATCGCTCAATGTGGGGTAGCGCGCTGCCCCAGCGCTCTGACAAGTGGGGTGCAACGTCTGTTTCCTCGGTCATCGTATTTGTCTCCTCGCCCGGCACCCTACTCGCCAGCCGCTTCGCCACTGTCGTCGTCCGGAGGCTCGGCCCCTCGGACTGGCGGCTTATCCGATGCAGAGTCGCTGGAGACGAGGTCCCAGCTGAGCTTCCTCTCGTGTTCAGCGAGATGAGCGAGCCACCACGGCGGAAGGGGGAGATGCGCCTCCGATACGCCGCGCTCGATGAAGAAGCTTCGTGCCTGGTCCAGTTCGCCCATGATCCGACGGTTGAGGGGCGCTCTCACAGCAGCACTCCAGATATTCGCAATCCATGAATCGTGTTCCGCAAGCGGCTGGTTTCGCTGACCCGTCCACCAGTTGAGGATTCTGAGGAACCAGATGAAGTTCTTTTGAACCTCGGGCTCCGCTTCATCTGCGAGGTCCAGAAGGCGAGCGCGACGGTCGGCAGAATGAAAGGGACTGCTGAGGTCGAAGACGAGAGAGTTCTCTTGCCTATTGGACCAGGCCTCGGCCAGGCTCTCCACGCCACCTGGTTCGGAGAACAGAACCTCCAGTTGGTCGGCTGCCTGCTCCAGAAGTATCGTCTTCAGCTGAGACTGGAACGTCGAGAACCCCGGTCCGTCCAAAGTGCTTGGGCGATGGCCGAGCGCCGCGACGTACTCCATCGCGGCGGGACCCGCCGTCTCCGCGAGTCGATGAGCGAACCTCGCTTCTTCTTCGAGGTGCTCGACGTAAGGCCCCCCAAAATGGCCCCACCTGGAGAGTGAGCTGAGTGCTCCGCTGAACAGGACCGGTCCGGGCTGAACACCTCGCCGGTTCAGCTCTGCGAGAATTTCCCGTCGGCCTGACTCGACAGTTGTCATCAGAGAGAAGGTGTCATCCTGCTCCGCCGCAGTCGGAACATCAGCGACGATCTCAAGAAGGCGTTCTCGTATGCGACTGGTCGCGCCCAGCATGGCGAGCAGTCGCTCTGGAGACTCCTCCGTTAGCACGGGGAGCCAATTATTCACCGTCACTCCAGGCCTCAGTCCCCGCGCCAGCTTGTGGAAGATCTCTTCGTCATAGGACAGGCCCTCTCCTCGCAACCAAGCGATATGTCCACGCGAGTTGTGGGCCTCGTTGCCGATGTCCCGTGCCCGCGCGTATGCCGCGCGTCCGTCGTCGGACCCGGGCGAAAACGGCGGCTCCGGATCTTCGGTTCGTGTGCGCCCGCGTGAAGAAGTATTGGTGGCGCGTACCGTTTCTCGAAGAACGCCAGAATCCAGGTCCGATTGGATTGGCTCGGATTCGGCTCCACGATCAAGAAAACCAGGCTCGAAGAACTCCGTCAGGAGCAACACGACCAGAAACCGCTCGTCGAGTTGTAGCCAGTCCGGTCTCGCCGGAAGATGAGACAGACGAGCAGCGGCAAAGAGTAGGAAGCGCTTTTGATTCCGAAGGGACCTGGGAAGGACGTCGGAAATCAGTTCTACCGCATCCAGGTTGAGAGCGCTTCCTTGAGCAATCGCTGCACCGAATCGCTGCCGAGCTTCGCTTTCGTCTTCGGCACGCGGGAGCGGGAGCTCCAGCCGTAAGTCAATCACCTTGTCGAGGTGGGCCGGATCGTCGCCTGGGAACACCTCGTCAGCTTGTTGCTCGATAAGTCGCTTCTCATCGAACGCCAGCAGGTACGCGAGTCCCGGAGCATTCACGACTTCCTTGACGTTCATCAAGAGATCGAGAGCGACTTCTGCTGCGCATCGCTCCAGGTCGTCTACAAACACAATGAGTCTCTTGCCGGGCGGCAGAGCTGTTCGCAGTGCAGCACCCAGCTCGCCTTGCCCGAGCGCGAGTCGCCGCTCGACGTGCGATCCAAGGAGGTCAATCCAGGCCACCTCATCGACCAGCTTCCCCCAGACGCGGCGTAGAAAGAGGCGCTGGCGCACGAGCACTCCCCGATACCGAGGTCGCGGGAGCATCGCGTCCTCGATTGCCGTCAGGAGGGCGTCACGGCAGTTCGAGCGATCGCTGTGATGCCAAGGATCGAAGCGAACCACGAGATGTGCGTCGGCCTCGAGACGCTCGATGATCAGGTTCGCGACGCTGGTCTTTCCAGTCCCGACCGACCCGGTGATTGCGATGCGAGGACACCGAACGCCCGGAAGCGTCAGCTGGGCGACAATGAACCGAACGAACTGCTCGCGATGGAAGAGGTCGTCAGTTGCTCTCCGGATCGGCGCTTCTAGGTCCTGAGCCTCATCTCCATCGTAAGCGAGAAGCTGCGGCCACGGCCAGAACAAGGCAGCTAGAGCCACGATGAGCGTGGTTGGAATCGCGCCGATGCCGAACAACGCCGAGAGAGTTCCAGTCGCCAACAGGGTGATGCTTACGGCGTACGGATCAAGACTCGACCAGCGGTGCCAGTTCCTCCATGCGAGCGGACCCAGGATGAGAGAAAGAAAAAGACAGAGACCAGTGGCAGCGGAAACGTGGCTCAGGATCCACGCTAGGATCGCGTCGACCGTACCCCGTGCCGCGGCCTCGACCGCGGGGAACATCTTTGCGATGAGTGCGGCGGAGAATGCACCCGAGCACCATCGCGCAATCCGCAGTAGAAGCCGTGGCGTATGAACCGGTTGTCTGG
>JBFMFD010000209.1:0-2974 GCA_040752255.1 Armatimonadota bacterium | reverse complement strand
TTCTTCCATCCAGACCTCCTTCCGGTCGAAGGGGTCAGTTCTCAATGGCGCCAGGGGGTCAGTTTTTCATGTCGCCTGACACACAGGAATGATCCCGAGGAGTACCCACCAAGGGGAGAATCCCGCCTTCCCTACAGCTCGGCCAAAGAACCAGAAAGGGAGTATGAGAAGGATGACGATGATCCAATGCCAAATTGAGAAGGAACCCATGAGTGCCCCGCTCAGGTGGACTGCCGATTCTTGGTACTCGGCCACTCAGCAAACCCGAGCACAGCCGCGACTATCAGGAACCCCAGCAATGGGATTGCCGCGAGGAGTGACAACGCTGGGCTAAAGCCGGCACGTCCGCAGATTCGCCAAAGCGGCACAATCACCAACACCAAGAAAACCAACCACCAAATCGAGCCAGTCATGTTTGCTCCCTTCGGCTAGAGCCGCACCCTCAACGAGACGCCCAATCGGGATAGGGGAACCTCACGTCCCCCTCCCTCCAACACCACCGTGCGAACAGGTCACGTGCACGGCGGTTCGAAGAACTGAATTCCTTACCTCGCTGCCATACTCGGCAGCCCCGAGCTGCGGAAGTAGCGCGCCGAATGCACCACGCCTGGTATCCGGTTCTTGTTCATCGTCCCGCAGCCTCGGGTTCCGCTTCCTCCGCACACCACCTCGCGGCGACACCCTTGCCGTTTTTGTAGCTTTCGGATCTGCGAACACCTGGCGGTCGGACTCCCACCGGCATAGTTACGCGCCAAGCCCGGCACACATGTTCGGCGTCGGCCCGCCCGCTTACGAACGTCGGCTGCACGCCGTGCTTGGGCGGCGACACGTACCGTTGTCCGATCATGTCTCCGGTTTCCGACGCTCTGCCTAGTCGCGTTCGCGTCGAAAACGATACCAACTTGTGGTCTCACCACCCACCGGAAGCACCAAGAAGACAAGACCCACCCCGACTTCTTCCACTTGCCCTACCAGGTAATCGTCTGCACCACTCAAGGTGATTGTGACGCTTTGCCATCCGGACACGGCCGACTCGGCCAGAAAGCGCCGGGCACGGACAACCATACGTCCCCCTTTACAGACGAAATCGCCTGGCGAAGTTAGCGTCCTGGCGAATACTGGTCTCGTCGCCTCCCAGACCGTGACGTTCACGGTCTCACTTGTCGGGAACGACAAGCTAACGCGATCGGCGCGCACCAGCTCAAGCCTTCCGAACAGTTCCAGTGCCAACGAAGGTTGCGCCTCGTGCCCTACCACTTCGCCTCTATTGCGATAGCTGCCTTCGAGGTAGCGGCAGTCCGCACTAGGTGGCGGCGGAAGCGGTCCCCAAGCTGCTTCCGGGTATGGCCGATGCACTGCACATGCTGAAAGCAACAGCAATGTTTGCGCAGCGAGAACAAGCCCTAGCCCAGTCAGCCTTCGCGCAGTTCCGCCGTTCTGTCGTGGCGTCATCGGTCGTTGATCCACGCCCGCCCAACGGTGCCGACACTCACCACCGCGCGCGTAGCGCGTCGGGTGCGGCCGGTAATTGGGCGTCACCGGCGCTTCCTCATGGGTGCACGAATCCGTTCGAGTTCGTCTGAAGCGCTTAGCGCCGCGGCCTAGTTGCCTGCGATGGCACCGCGCGATGGTCCAGACTGAACACGCGCGCGAGCCGCCAACGTCCGTCCTGGAAACGCCACAGACTCACGAACTTTGCCATCGTACTGGTGGTCGCGCCGCGCTCATCGAACCGATGGACCCCGACCTGCACGGCTCCGTATCCCTCGATTGGGTACACCCGCAAGCTACCCGGAACGATTGTCCGTGTGATGCCGCGGTCGCGCGGACACGAAGCGGTGAGCCGGCGGGTGTTCTCGCGCACTTGCTCTCCCGAGGCGAAGCCGGTCTGGTCGTGGTAGAACTCGACGTCGTCGGTAAATATGGCGTTGACCTTGGTGGAGTCGCACGATGCGAACGATGCATCGAACAGGATGCTGTCCATTTGCGCTAGCGCATCGAACAGTGGACCCGAGCGCAAGCCGTCGGTGCTGTCTGAGAGGGGCGGCGAAGTTGTGAACTCCTCGCCTTGTGGCGCTGTGGCCACGGGAGCCCGATTCGGCTGAGTGGCGCAGCTGACCAACGCGAGCACCGTAGCCACTGCAAGAACGAGGATTCTCACGACTACCTCCGATGTGACGCCCAACGTTCGACATGAGCGGCAGCCGCAGGCTGTCTGCTCGATTGACGTGATCGACTCCTCCCGATTCTGAATCGGCATCCATCATCGTGCCACCTGTCCGCATGTGGTGTGGGCGACAGCGCAACCGGGAGGAAGTCCGAGATGAATGCTACTGCTGCGCCGGCTGATGCTACGCGCCAGGCGCGACGGCTACCGCGCCATCGAGGGCCTGGTGCTCGCCGACAACCAGCCGATGCTCGCACTGGCGCGGCGCCTGGGCTTCGCCGTGCTGCCGGTGGAGGGCGACGCGACGGTGTGCACCGCGCGGCGGGCGCTATGGCGCGCACAGCGCAAAGCAGTTGCACGACGACCAACTCGCCCGATGCGCTCGCGTCGCGGGCGCTGATTCGCGCGGACGCGGGGCGCTCAACGTTTGTACTCACCTGCGGGCGACCGCTGCAGGCTGGCGCACGTCAGGTGCAACGAAGGCTTAGCCGTCGATCGGCTGCTCAAAACCCACTAGGTTTCCATCGGGATCGCGCGCGACGAACCAGCGAGTGCCCCAGTGTGTGTGCTCAGGGGCAACAAGCGCAAGCCCCGCACGATCGAGCTCCGCATACCGAGTGTCGAGATCATCAACTCGAAGGTGCATCGTGGGGCGAGTGCCGTTGATTGCGCGGGATTTGGACTTGTCGGTGGCGGGACGAGGCTCCGCCAGGACGACCTGCATTGCGCCCGAACCGAGGCACGCGCCACGCGGTGCACCGCCCTCGCCCCAGGAGAAGAAAACCTTCCAGCCCAAACCGTCGCGGT
>JBFMFD010000208.1:0-2992 GCA_040752255.1 Armatimonadota bacterium | reverse complement strand
CTCGAAGCGTGGGGGATGACGCCGACGACGGCTGCTTCCGCGCAAGAGGCGATAGGCCTCATGGAGTCGAGCGACGAGCCGTACAAGGCTTTCATTCTCGATATGCAAATGCCGAAGATGGACGGTACGGAACTCGCAAGGCACATTCGAGCCGACTCAGCACACCGCGATGCCCCGATTGTCCTCCTAACCTCCATCGGGACCTACGTCGCGGAGAGGGAAGAAGTCGGCGACCTGTTCGACTACATCCTGGCGAAGCCGGTGCGCAAGTCGCAACTCTACAATGCCATTGCGGGGATCTTCGGCATCGAGATCGCACGCGCGTCCGCCGAGGCGACGCACCAATCCTCCCGCAGCGCGAAGGTGCTCGTGGTCGAGGACAACGCGGTGAATCGAAAGGTCGCCGCTCGACTACTGGAACGCCTCGGGCACGAGGTTGACTGCGCCTGCAACGGCAAGGAGGCGCTCGGCATGGCGCAAATGAACTCCTACGACCTCATCTTCATGGATGTTCAGATGCCGGAGATGGACGGCTATGCCGCAACCGCGGCGATACGCGAGTGGCAACAGCGGCACGGCATCGCTACACCGATTATCGCCATGACCGCCCACGCCATGGAAGGCGACCGGGAGAAGTGCCTCGAGGCAGGCATGGACGACTACCTGAGCAAGCCTGTAACGCTCAACCGCCTCGCCGACATGCTGGAAAGGTGGCTTGGAGAATCCAGGGGGAAAGCCGCTTAGAATCGGAAACCTGGTAACAGTTCCTGCGAACATAAGCCCGTCAATGCCGAACATAGAGGGAAACAAGCGGGAGAGGTGCATCAGTGTACGTTGATTGGGGTTTCCTCCAGGAGATCACCGACGCAGATGCTTCGTTCCAACGGGAACTCGTCCAGGAGTTCTGTGGGCAAGCAGAGATGTTGGGTGAGAGGATCAAGGACGCGGTAGTCGCAAAGGACGCCGAGGCATTGCAGAGGGCGGCGCACTCGCTCAAGGGCAGCGCTGCGTCCGTCGGCGCAACTGACCTGTGCGAGACGGCGGCGAGTCTGGACGAGCGCGCCAGACAGGGTGACTTCGACGGCGCACTCGAGCGAGTGGGCGCGCTGCTCGATAGTCTGAACGGGACGCTAGAAGAGATGAGGGAATGGATCAAGCGAGCAGCCTGAGGATTCTCGTCGCGGAAGACGACCCGGTCTCGTCGCGAATCCTCGGAAGGGCGCTGGACAAACACGGGTACGAGAGCAGGGTCGTCCGAGACGGCATCGCCGCCTGGGAAGAAGTAAGTACCGGCAGCTATCAAATCCTGATAACCGACTGGATGATGCCTGGCCTCGAGGGGCCGGAAATCTGCCGCCGCATCCGCAACAGCGAGTTGCCGTTCTGCTACATCATCGTGCTCACCGCGAGGTCGGCGAAAGAGGACAAGATGAACGCGATCCGCGCCGGCGCAGACGACTTCCTCACGAAGCCGCTCAACGAGGCGGACCTCGTCGCTCGGTTGCTCGCCGGTGGGCGCCTCGTGCGCCTCAACCACGAACTCCAGCGCATTAACACCGAACTCGCAGCGCAGCGCGCGGAACTTGCGACAGTCAACAACCGCCTGATCGCGCAGCAAGAGGAACTCAACATCACGCTGAGGCGCCTCGAGGAGGCGTCGCGCATCGCCGACATCTCCCGCAACCGCTTCTCGCAACTGTTCGAGGGACTGCCGCTGCCGTGCTTTACGGTCGGCACAGATGGGTTGGTGTATGAATGGAACGAGGAGGCGGCAACCCGCTTCGGCGTTCCACCGCACCTCGCCATCGGTCGACGACCTTCGGAGTTGCTGGGAAGCGACCTGCTGGGTAAAGACGCCGTCGGGTGCATCGAGGCGGCTGCACAAGGAATGGCGTTCGCGCAGGAAGACTGGAACAACGGCGACCAGTTCTTCCTCGCCAGCGGATACCCGCTCTTCGGAAGCTCCGGCCAGGTGACGGGAGCGATTCTGTCCCTGGTTGACGTTACTGCCCAGCGACAAGCGGAAGCGAAACTGGAGGAGCAACTCAGAACGATCAACGAACTGTACGAGAAGCTGCAGTCGGCAAACCAGCGTCTGGCGTCAATCGCAAGCCTCGATGGCTTGACCGGTATCCCGAACCACCGCACGTTCCATGAGCGCCTCTCCGCTGTTGCAGAGGTGTTCGAGCAGAGCGGGGAAAAGTTCGTGCTTGCTATCGCCGACGTTGACCACTTCAAGAAGTTCAACGACGAGTTCGGGCACCTCGCGGGAGACGAAGTGCTGAAACAGGTCGCCGAGACTCTCAGCAACGCCACTCGGGACAGCGATGTCGTCGCGCGATACGGCGGCGAAGAGTTCGCCGTCATCTTTCGCAACGCCACGATGGAGAGAGCACAGTCACTTGCGGAGCGGCTCAGAGCCGCCGTCGAAGCGCTTCCCGCCAAGTACCGCCAGGTCACGATAAGCGTCGGCCTCGCCGAGTTCGACACGGAAACCGGCACCACCACCGAGCTAATCCGCCGGGCGGACGCCGCACTCTACGCCGCCAAGAACGCTGGGCGGAACTGCGTGCGCGCATGGACGCCCGAACTCGGCGCTGAACACGGCAAGGCTGCGTAACGCCGGGCATCCGCACCCGCCGGCAAGGGTAACCTTTCGCCCGTGACGCAACTCAGGGTTGCCATCCTCGGCGCCACCGGCGCGGTCGGGTCGGAACTGCTTCAACTCATGGAGCAGCGCGACTTCCCGGTTGCCTCGATTCGACTCCTCGCCAGCCCACGCTCCAAGGGCAAGACGATGCGGTTCCGAGGCGAGAACCTGCCGGTGCTCGCCGTGTCGGAACACTTGTTCGACTCGGTGGACGTCGCGTTCTTCAGCGCGGGAGCGGAAGCCGCGCGAACATGGGCGGGAGTCGCGCAAAACGCAGGGTCGTTTGTCATCGACAACTCGTCCGCCTTCCGCATGGATCCAAAGGTGCCGCTCATAGTGCCA
>JBFMFD010000207.1:0-3031 GCA_040752255.1 Armatimonadota bacterium | reverse complement strand
CGCCGCCCTGACCGAGCGGATGCAGAACCCCGATCCAGTAGACGCCCGGCTCAAACACGTGGTCAATGCCCGAAACGGAGTAGTAATAGCCCGTGCCCCGTGACCAGTTGGTGCCGGATAGCACGCGCTCGTGAGGCAGAACGACCGAAAACACCCGGTTGCCCGGGTCCTCACCCGAGTGGAAGTAGATTTCGCTCACCCCTCCGTCATCGTATTCCGGGAAGATCAGGAGGTGGAACCGGGCACTCCGTATTCGCCAACCCGGACCGTCGGGCACCACGAAGTCGTCAACCACGCGCTGCCTTCGCTCGCCGCCAAACAAGATGGCCCCTCCCCTGTCCCACTCGATGTTGTTGTCCCAGAGCACAGCCGCGCCCGCGGGCGCCGTGGCGAGAATGCCCAGCAGGGTCGCCGAGAGTGTGGCGGTATTCTTCATCATCCGATCTCCATTACGCGCACTGGTATTCCGTCGCCCGCCGCGCTCATGAGCGCTTGGCCATTTCCCGCCACCAGTGTAACGCATGTCAGCGTCGTTTGTGGGGCGGCGGCGAAAGGCTGGTAAACATACGCGAAAAACCCTCAAGAAGCAGAGGCTGTCCGGCGGACGAGCCGACCCTCTCACTTAGGGAGCCGCCGAATCAGGGCGACTCGATCGCCCATCTCAACCTGCTTGATCACCCCTAAGCCCTCGACGACGCGCCCGAACGCGGTGTACGTTCCTTCGAGAAACTGTTGGTCGCCGTTGCAGATGAAGAACTGCGAGTCGGCGCTGGTCTCGTCGCTCACGTCGCGAACCATTCCGAGCGTGCCGTTCGTGAACTTCAGGTCGTTCTTCTCGAAGGGGATCTTCTGACCCGATCCGCCCGTGCCGACTCTTGGATCATTGAGTGGCAGCGACTTCGTGAGTGGATCGCCTGTTACGATGATGAACGGCCGGGGGCTGTTCACGACGCGGTGGAAGCGCACCCCGTTGTAGAACCCGGAGTCCACCAGCGCGAGGAACCGCGCTACCGTCTTGGGCGCCTTCTCGGGATAGAGCTCGACGACCATCCTGCCGCGCCCTTCGATCACCATCTCCACCTTCTGCGCCCAGGCGCACGGCGCGAGGGCCGCAGCCAGCACCATCAGGGCACTCCATCGTCTCTCCATGTCTACAGTTTAGACGTTGCAAGCGGCCCTTCGGGGCGCCCACTTGCGCCCGCCAACGCCAATCAGGTACTCTGACCCGGTTCCAACGACGCCGCTGCCGGTCAGCCGCAGCGTACGCGGGTGGGACCAGACGAACGACGCGTGGCACGACACCTGGTCCTCGAAGACGGCTCTGTGTTCAGCGGCGAACCGCTGGGCGCCGACATTGAAGTTTTCGGCGAGGTCGTCTTCAACACAGGGATGACCGGCTACCAGGAGATCCTCACGGACCCCAGTTACGCGGGCCAAATCGTCCTCCTCACGTACCCACTCATCGGCAACTATGGGCTGAATCAGGACGACTTCGAGTCCGACCGCGTGCAACCGGTCGGGCTTATCGTGCACGAGGCGGCGGAGCACCCGAGCAATTGGAGGAGTCGCTGGTCGCTTGACGCCTTCCTCCGGGATCGGCATGTGCCCGGCCTTCAAAGGGTAGACACTCGGGCGCTGACACTCCGCCTCCGCTCGGCGGGCGTGGCGATGGGAGCGCTCACGGACGACGACCCGAAGGCGGCGCTCGACCGCCTGCGCCAAGCGCCGGCGTATGACGAGCGGCTGTTC
Organism: Armatimonadota bacterium; assembly: GCA_040752255.1. GTDB lineage: Bacteria > Armatimonadota > Fimbriimonadia > Fimbriimonadales > ATM1 > J051. The sequence continues at coordinate 1,282 of JBFMFD010000207.1, read as the reverse complement.
GTTGAAGAGGTCAGCACTCCCTCCCCTTATGCGTGGGGCATCGAGGGAAGGGAGCCGGTGGACGCGCCCGGTCGCGCCTACGATTGCAAGCTGGTGGTTCTCGACTTGGGCGTGAAGGCGAACATTCTCCGTCGTTTCGCGGCGGAAGGGTGTCGCGTCATAGTGCTGCCGCATTCCTCCACCGCGCAGGAGGTCCTTGGCTGGAAGCCGGATGGCGTCGTCATCTCGCCCGGGCCGGGCGACCCGCGGCATCTGCGGATGGTAATGGAGACGGTCGGCGACCTGCTCGGCAAGGTGCCGATGTTCGGCATTTGCCTGGGCAACCAGATGCTCGCCCACGCCGTCGGGGGCGGCACGTACAAACTGAAATTCGGCCATCGGGGCAGCAACCACCCGGTGCAAGACCTCGCAAGCGGCAAGGTGACCATAACGTCCCAGAACCACGGCTATGCGGTGGACGAGGAGAGCCTGGTCGGCACCGGCGCCGAGGTCACCCACCGCAACTTGAACGACGGGACCGTGGAGGGGATGCGAATTGAGAAGCGCGAGGCGTACAGCATCCAGTATCACCCCGAGGCCGCGCCGGGTCCGTGGGATTCGCGGCCGTGGTTCTCCGACTTTCTGACGCGAATCGGGAGGGCGGGCGCGTGAAGCGGGTCATGGTTATCGGCAGCGGGCCGATCGTCATCGGTCAGGCTGCAGAGTTCGACTACGCCGGATCTCAGGCGTGCCGCTCGCTGCGCGAAGAGGGCTATGAGGTCATTCTTGTCAACTCGAACCCCGCCACCATCATGACCGACCTCTCGATGGCGGATCGAGTGTACATCGAGCCGCTCACGGTCGAGTACTGCGAGCGAATCATCCGCAAGGAGGCGCCTGACGCCCTGCTTCCTTCGCTCGGCGGACAGACGGGACTGAACCTCGCGAGTGACCTGGCCCGCGAGGGTGTGCTGGAGCGCTACGCCGTCCGCCTGCTCGGCACTCCTCTCGACGCGATTCGAAAGGCGGAGGACCGACAGGCATTCCGTGAGTTGATGCGAGAGATCAAGGAGCCGGTCCCCGAGAGTTGGATCGTCTCCACGATGGATGAGCTGCAGGCGCTGGTGCCAAAGGTGCCGTACCCTTGCATCATCCGCCCGGCGTTCACGCTTGGCGGCACCGGCGGGGGGATCGCTCATGACGCCGAGGAACTGCTCCAAATCGGCAGGCAGGGGCTGCAACTCTCTCCCGTCAGCCAGATACTGGTCGAGCGGTCGCTTCTCGGCTGGAAGGAGATTGAGTA
>JBFMFD010000206.1:0-3061 GCA_040752255.1 Armatimonadota bacterium | reverse complement strand
ATGGTTGCGATCCTGTTCCTGGTTCTTGGCTTTGGCGGCGTTGCAAGCTCGGTCTCCTTCTTCGCGTCGCTCGGCGTCTCCTTCGCCCTGCCCTGGCCGGTCATCTCGCTGGCGGCGTTCCTTCTATCATTCACCGCCCTCTCCTGCATGGCGAGAGGCGAGAGGGCCCGTGGCATCGCGCTTCTGCTGCTCCCCATAGCCGGGCTGTTGCCTAGTACGGGGCACCAATACGTGCTGGGCGTCCTCGCGCTCGCCGTCCTTCTATCCGGACGGCGCCCGGAAGCACAGCCCTCATCGGCGTAACCACGGCGGCTGATGAGCAATGGCCCGCCCGCGCATCCAACGAGTCGGCACTCACTTCGCAAAGTGGCGCGCCCTGACGCTGGTGCTCGTATACGTGCTGATGATCGTGCACGTCGTTCACTGGCGGCTCGCCGGGCGGACTCTCGCGCCTCTCGAACTGAACGAGGTGATGTATACCGCCGAATTGGGAATCGTCACTGCAGGCTTCCTGTTTATGGCGCTAACGGTGATCACCACGGCGGTTTTCGGCCGGTTCTTCTGCGGCTGGGGGTGCCACATCCTTGCGCTTGAGGACGCTTGCGCCTGGCTCCTGGCAAAGGCTCGCATTCGGCCGAAGCCCGTTAGGTCTCACGTGATAGCCTGGGTCCCGCTAGGAGCTGCGCTGTATATGTTCGTCTGGCCTCAAGTAGCGCGCTTTCTCGAGGGGAGACCGGTCGCCTCGCTCCGCATCGCAGGTGACGCCGAGGGTTGGGCGTCATTTGTCACCGAGGACTACTGGCGAAACCTGCCTGGGCCGGCCATAGCCATACTGACCTTTATCATCTGTGGCTTCCTGATCGTATACGTGCTTGGATCGCGCTCCTTCTGCAAGTACGTGTGCCCTTACGGAGCACTCTTTAGCATCGCAGACAGGGTTGCGCCTGGGAGGATTCGCTTAAAGCCAGGGATAGACCGAAACGCCTGCCTATCGTGCGGAAAGTGTACCGGTGTCTGCCAATCGCACATCCGCGTACATGAAGAGTTGGCCATGCACGGAGCGGTCGTGAGCGCCGACTGCTTGAAGGACCTCGACTGCGTTGCCGTCTGTCCGAAGGGCGCGATTCGCGTGAGCGCCGGCGTGCCGCCGCCGTTTCGCACGGCAGCCAGGGCAGCCGATCGCCGCGCGTTCGACTTCACCTTCGTAGAAGAGTTAACCGCGCTCGGGGCCTTCCTCCTCGTCTTTCTCTCGTTCCGAGGACTGTACGGCGAGGTCCCCCTCCTTATGGCATTGGCGATGGGCGTAAGCGCGGCATACCTCACCGTGAAGACGATACACATGTTCACAAAAACGGACGTCCGCTTCAACCGCTCGACGCTGAAGTCGTCCGGCAAGTGGACGGGAGCGGGGCGGGCCTTCGCTTCTGCCGCCCTCCTCTTCGCGCTGTTCACCGCTCACTCGAGTTTCGTTCGCGCACATGAAGCACTCGGAGATCGCTCGTATCGCGCGATCGAGACGTCGCTTGCGTCAGGGGTGCCAAAGCCGGGCTTGGTCCAGGACGCGCTCGGGCACTACGAGGCCGCCTCGGCTTTCGGCCTGATGCAGCCGACCTACATCAGCAGGCGGCTCGCCTCCCTCTATGCGCTCGCGGGCGAGGCTAAGCCGCAGGAGCACGCGCTTCGCCGCGTCCTCGCGGACGACGAAGGCGACGCCGAAGCGCGAATCCGCCTGGCATCGCTCTTGATCCAAAGCGACAGGTTAGAAGAGGCGATTGAGCACCTTCGGAGGGTAGAGGCAACCCGGCCCCGCTTCTCGCGAGAGCGAGAGCCCCTCCGCCTCCTGCAAGCGGAGGCTGCACGCATGATCGGCGCCGTGTGGCTGCTGCGGGGCGCTCCGGCTGCGGCAGTCGAACCGCTCCTACGCTCACTGACGCTCCACGAGTCTGCAACCGCTCACGCCGCGCTCGCCAGGGCACACGCGGAGCTGCAGCGCTGGGACGCAGCCACCGAGTCGGCAATGCGAGCGGTCGAGATGGAGCCGTCGGTCCTGGACTGGCGCCTCTTGCACGCCCAGGCGCTCGCGGGCGGCGGCCGACTGGAGGAAGCGGCGACCACGTTGAAGGCGGCGGCCGATCGCTTCCCGTGCGACCCGCGCCCGCATTACCTTCTGGGCAGGGTCGCTGAACTCCGAAGCGACCGACGGCAGGCTGCGCAACACTACCAAGACTCGCTGAAACGCGATCGCTCCTTCCTCGACGCACGCCGAGCGCTGACCGAATTGCTCTCGCGACAACCCACACAGTAGCCGTAACCGTCGGCCGTATGACGCAGGTCATACGCTTCCCTGCATGAAGAGGAGCATACTCATAGAATGACCCTCGGAGTACGGCTGACGCTGCTGACTGTCGGCGTTGTTTGCTTGACTTCCCTGTGTGGGTTCCTGGGGGAGATGGTGCTGGTCTCGGGCGAAGAGTCGCCTTCGGTTCACCCGGCGAAGGTATTCGCCGCGAGTTGCTCCACATGCCACGGTGAGAGAGGCTTGGGGGGCAACACAAGCTGGGTTAACCCTTCGCGCTACGCCCCAAGAATTGCCCACGGCCTGAGCACGCGGAACGCGTTCCTCGAAGATCGGTACCGACTGATCATTCGAAACGGTTCGTACTACGCAGGCGGGTTCCGACACGCGATGCCGGCGTTCGGAGCTTCCGTCCTCTCTGACACCAACTTGGAGAGCCTCGTCACTTGGCTCCTCTATGCGCCGCCGCTTGGAGGCAGCAACTCGCAGACCGGAGTGCCTCCGCCCGCGCGGCCGAAGGGCCGCGAGATTCTCGTCGAGATCCTCGACGAGGCGCCCTGGTTCCAAGATGACGAATCGGACGCGCGAGACCCGTTTGGGGACAGGCGTCGGGTCGTGCTTTCGGAGGGCGAGTACATCAAGGTCGTCAATCGAGGCAAGACCTGGCACACCGTGACGAATACTCAAGTAGGAGTGGACACGGGCTTCATCGGCTACTCGGGCAACCTGCCGAACCAGGACACCGGCTACTTCTACTTGGAGTTG
>JBFMFD010000205.1:0-3091 GCA_040752255.1 Armatimonadota bacterium | reverse complement strand
GTGTAGCCCCAGGACCCGATGTCCTTCGTCGTGCTGGTGAAGTGCGCGGGTAAACCCGCGAAGGAAGGCGGCGCAGTCCCCCCAGAACTCTTCGTCGCAGAGGCTCGGCTCGGCGAGAGAGCCGTCTGCGTAGCGGAATACGGCGTTCGGGTACTTCTTCTCCCAGCCTTCCGGCGGGGCAAACACGAGGCGGAACATCACCCGCGCTTCGGGGTCCACTTCTGAGATGCGCTTCAAGAGGAACACCGCTGCGTCGAGTGCGGTCTGAGCGCCCTCTTCGTCCACGCGGAACTCGACCATCATGCTGTGAAGGTGAACGCCGGCTGTGGCTGCCTTCTCCACCTGCGCGAGCGTCAACTTCAGCGCATCGTCGCTGTGCGGGTTGCCGAAGAAGAAGAACGGCGGCACGGCGCGCTCGTCCACGACGAGCAACGGCCGGCCATTGCGTACGATGACCCGCGGAGCACCCTGCGGCGTGGGAACGGCCGGTTCAAGGGTCGGAGCAGCCGTGGCCGGCGGCACCGGCTCCTTGCGTGTGGAGCGTCGAGGAGTTCGGGTCGTCTTCTTCGCAGAAGTGCCGTTAGTTCGCGCTCTCTTCGCCGCGGGCTTGCGCGTGGGCCCCTTCGAGGGTGGCTTCGATGGTTTCTTTGACGCTTCGGTTTCCTTCTGCTCTTCCTCTCCGCCCTTGCGCGCGGGTCGGAACTGGAACCCGGGAGCGTCGCCGTCGTTTTTTGAAGAGCCGTTTTCGCTCTTATCTCGTCTTGCCATGAGAAGGTGTCGTCCGTCGGAGTGATTCGGGATACTTCCGCCGGTCGCGCAGAGTGTACCCCATCCTCAGAAACCTCCCGTGCCGAGGTCGAGCGGCTGCCCACCTCGACCGATTCCGAACGGGCTGGCGAACGGAAGCGCCTTCAGCCGGATGAGGAACACGACCTCCGTTCCGGGGCGGAATCCCGTCCGCGTGTCGAGCACTTGCAAGACCGCCTCGGCGCAGTGGAGGTCGTAAATGAAGGAGAAATGGGCGGCGTCAAACTGATTGAGGAACCCGTTGTACCGAAGCAGAGTAGCGAGGCGAAGTCTGCCGATGGTCAAGCCGTCGAAGAAGAGGTTCACCGATCCCCAGCGGTTCCGGATGCCATCGTACCTCCCTGAGACCCCGAATCGGAAATCGCCCCACTGTCCGGCCGCGTCCATGCGCAGGCTTCCCCACTCGTTCCTGTCGGGCAAGTAGTTCGCCAATGCGCGAAAGCGAAACGCGGGCGACGGCTCAAACTCGAGGCGCACCGCCGGCGACTGCCATGCGATCTGGCCGCGCTTGTCGCGGTTGAAATCGAAACCGACTTGGCCGCCGAGGCGCAGCCCACGGAGGACTTCGGTCATGCTGTCGAGACTCGCGACGTGGAAGCTGCCCGCGCGGTCGAACGAGAGGGGAGTGAAACCGTGTTGCCTCCGGTAGTTGTAGCGCAAGGTCGTGGCTGCTCGTTCGCTCATCCGATAACCGAAGGTCGCGTTCAGCGAAGGCACGTACTGCGCTGTGTCGTCGGAGTAGAACCCCTGCAGGAAGCCCGCCTCGTATTGATAGACGAAGCCCCTTTGCGCCTGCCTCCCGCCTCGCGAACGGATATCGAACAGATAGCGCCCGACATCGCGCTGCGCGAAGTTGTCGCGGTAGTTTCCGGTGGAGAGCGCGACGGTGAAGTCCGGCAACTTGCTCCCTTCGCCGATCAAACGGCGACGATCGCTGCGGAAGGTGATGACCGGAAGTTGCTCGATTCCAGCCACAAAGTTTTGGTTCTCCCCGATCGGGATGTTGCGGTTGAACGCCAATTCGGCGGAAGCAATCGCCATGTCGTACGTCGCGGTCAGGCGCGCATCGAGGACCTGGCGCTCCACCGTGAAGGTACCGCTGCTCGACCGCGAATCGGTGAGCGTCAGGTTCACGTTCGTGCCGAGTGCCGCCGACCACCGCCTTTGATCGGCGAGCGAGAAGTTGCTGTTCACCGAGCGTGAGAAGTTGCTGCCGTTCTCCGTCCTGGAGAAGGAGAGCCGTGTCGTGGCGCCGGGTTGATTCAGCAGGGAGAGTTGCGCGTTCGTGCGGTGGGTCTCGGTGCTTACGCCGGTGAGAAAGCTGAATCGAGAGGATTCGTGCCTCGCGTCGAGAAGCACGGAACCGACCCTTTGCTGGTGCTGAGCGGATCCGGTAAAGGAGATCCTGCCCGCGTTTCGGTCGAAGTCGGAGTACGCCTGAAGGAAACCCTTCGATGAAGCGCTCGCATAGTCGAACAGCATCCCGCCCCCAACGCCCCGCTTCGACATAAGGTCGAGGCGCAACACGCCCGAGTCCGCGCCCACCGGAAAGCCGTATCGAAACTTCGCATACACGCCCTCGGTCTCGTTCTGCCCGATGTCCGGAACGATGCCGCCCGTGCGGCGCTGCAGCGGAATCTCAAAGCGTGGAACAGAGAGCAGCGTCCTGTTCAGCGCCCGAACCTTCACGTCTTCGAAGACGACCTTTCGATCCGGGACGACACGCACAACCCTCGCGTCGAACGAGTAGTGCTTGTGCAGGTACTCGCAGCCGGTTACCGAGCAGCCGCGCGCCACGACGAGGTCCTCGCTGCCCTCGACCTCTGCGGCGTCGAGGTACAAGTCGGTGAGCACCCGCCCCTCGAAGAGGGCTTTGCGCAAGTCCACGTCCCCCGCTTCGACGCGGAACGTGCGCGCGCGGAAGTTGACGATCACGGTGTGCCCCCGCACGACCTCGGTTTGGCCGAGGACATTGACATTCCCGCGCAGGGCAAACACTTCGTCGTCGAGGTTTCCTATCGCCTCGTCCGCTGTAACGCGATAGCCGCGGTATTCGAACGTTACGCTTGCGGCGGTCACCTCCCTACCGTCCGCGGAGCGGTCGAAGCTTCTGGCGGAGAGCACGCGCAATTCGAACGTCTCCTGCTCTTGGCTGTAGGGTGGCGGGAGGCGCTGGTCGCGGTTTGGATTCGGGTCAAAGCGGCGTGGCTCGAGGGGTGACTGACCCTGCGCGCCCACGGCCGCCGCGAGCAACGCCGCCCAAACGAGAAGCAAGCGGGGACCT
>JBFMFD010000204.1:0-3100 GCA_040752255.1 Armatimonadota bacterium | reverse complement strand
CCCGAGGACCGCGAAGATGACGCCGCCAATCCCCATCCCGATTCCAAGCCCCACATAGCCCGCAAGGATCGCCGCCAGCGCCGCCAGCGCACCGGCGGCGACCAGCAGGCCCGGGACGAGCACCGAAAGCACCTCGCCGGGCTGCGGCTTCCGCTGCCCGATGGACGCCAGCAACTCATCGAATGCAGGCGTATCGGGAGCAGGTTGGACACCGGGGATGGCACGCAGCCAGCCTCGAATCGTGGAACGATTCATCGCAAGAGATTCTACGCGACCCGCGGCTCAACAGATGCGCCGGGCGGTACCCGCTACTCCCCGACGGTGAGCTTGACGCCCAGCGCGCTGAGTTCCTGGCCGATGTGCTTCAGCTTCTTCATCAGCCGCACCTCGATCTGCCGAACGCGCTCCCGCGTGATGTTGAGCACCGCGCCGGTCTCCTCGAGGGTGCGAGGATGGTTGTCATCCAGGCCGAAGCGGAGGCGGACGACGTCGCGCTCGCGCGGCGTCAGCCGCCCGAGAATCGCCTCGATCTCCTGCCGCTTGACCATGTCCTTCAGCGTCTCGGTCGGAGTCTCCTTGTCGGTGCTCTGCATGAAGTCGCCCAGCGTGCTGCTGTCGCGCTCGCCGACCGGCATCTCCAGGCTGAGCGGCTGATAGGAGGCGCTCATGACCTCCTTCACGCGCTCGACCGGGAGGCCGACCTCCAGGGAGACCTCTTCCTTCGAAGGCGGCCGCTCCAGTTCCTGCTCAAGGCGGCTGGCGGTCTTCAGGACCTTGCGCGTCAACTCGGCGACATACACCGGCACCCGGATGGTGCGCGACTGGTTGATCATCGCGCGGCTGATGGCGCGCCGAATCCACCACGTCGCGTACGTGCTGAACCGGAAGCCCTTCCGCCAGTCGAACTTCTCGACGGCTCGAATCAGGCCGAGGTTGCCCTCCTGGATCAGGTCAGACAGCGGCGTGCCGTGGACGTTGTACTTCCGGGCGATGCTGACGACCAGGCGGAGGTTGGACTCGACCATGATGCGCTTCGCCTCCTCGTCGCCTTCCTGGACTCGGCGGGCGAGGGCGATCTCCTTTTCCGGAGTGAGGAGCTGTGCGCGACGGGTCTGCCGGATCCACATATCAAGATCCGCAGCCTCTTCATCCGGCGTGGCTTCCTGTTCCTCCTCGCCCAGGTCCCCGTCAACCGGTCCCGCGGCTTCGCGGTACAGGTCCTCGACGGTTCCCTCGGTGAGCCGGGCCAGGAAGTCCTCGTCGTGATGCATGAACTCGGTGGTTTCGTCCTGTTTCGCCATAAAGCAAAGGTATTTGGACGCCGCACGATCCCGCTCGGTTACGGCCGGCAAGCGAACACTTCAGTTTTCCCGATTCAGGGCACTTTTGTCAACAGAAGTTCGCGCGGTCTCGCCGCTTTTCCTTCTTTCAGTACGTCCCAGCCCCCTCGTTTGATGCAGGTTCTTCGCGTTTCCTGCCCAAATCGCGCCAAAACGCCAGGATCAGCCCGAAGACCAAGACCCCCAGGCTGATGGGGGGCACGACCCTCCGCAGCGGGAATACCGTGGATTCTTCCAGCACGACCGTTGCAGAGGCTACCCCAGGGCGCCCCAGCGGCGCACGTGACCGTACCCGCCCCCTGGAATCCACCACCAGCGTAGGGCCGAGGGGCGAGGCGCGAACCAGCGGCACCCTGTTCTCCGCCGCTCGTAACACGGCCGTCTGGACGAAGTGCTCGATGGCGCCGGTCCCCTGATACCAGTCGTCCACCGTAAGGAGCGCAAGGACGCGCGCCCCGTTCTCCACGTGGGCACGAGCCACCTCTTCGAACAGGCCCTCGAAGCACAGCAGCCCTCCAACCCGGACGCCGTTCACCGTGAGAGTGCGTATCTCCTCGGCTGGGGTCAGGTCTCCCGACGGGAGTTGGTAGGCGTCGAGAAACGGCAGTTGCTCTCGGAACGGCACGTACTCGCCGAAGATGACCAACCGCGTCTTGTCGGCGTACTGCCACCGGTCGTCGTAGGTGAAGAGCGCCTGGTAGACGACATCGCCGTCTTCCCGCACACCGCCGGTTACCAGCGGCGGCACCCCGTCGTAGGCGAAAGGCAGGCTCGGAGGCTGCTCTCCGACCGCGTCCACGATTCCCTCCGGCAGAACTGCAATATCCGCCCCGCTCGCCTGTGCCAGGAGTGGGGGCACCGTCCTCGCCACCCCCTCCTGGATGGCGTCGCGGTTCGTTGGGCGGCCATCGGCCCCGAAGGCCATGTTCACGCCGGTTTGGAGTGCGGCGAGGCGAACCTCCCTGCCTTCGAGCGGCTGCGTGATGGCCCAGATACCAAGCACAGGGACCGCAGCCCAAAGCACCGTGACCCAGCCGACTGCACGCGCGTTCGGCGCAAGCGGCTCCTCGGACCGAGCCGTGAGGAACGCCAGCAGCAGCACGGAGCCGAACGCCGCCCACGCGCCGAGCAGGTACGTCCCACCCCACCAAGCCGGCTGGAGAAGCACGGGAAGCGTAGCAAGCGCTGACGCGGTCACCGACCACGGGAAGAACAGGTACGGGATGACGCTGCGGAACACCTCTACGCCCGCCCACGCGAAGGGCACCAGCCACCAGAAGCCGCGAGCCATCAGCGCAGAAGCCGCGACGGCGAACAGACCAATGTAGACGCCGAACGCGGCAGCCATCACCAACAGCGGCGCGATTCCGAGGAGCCAACTGCCCGTCCACTTGCTGACGAACTGCGTCACCCAAAAAAAGTTCACGAGGGCGAAGGTTGCGCCCGCGAGCCAGCCGTTCCGGAATGCCCGGCGGCGGCTCGTTCCTTGCACGGATGTCAGCAGCGGGGCGAGGAACACGAACACGAGCAGGAACAGCCCGAACGGCGGGAACGCCAGCGCCCACAGCAACCCCGCGACGAGCGCGGGCAGCGCCCCTTGCCCTTCAAGGAGTCGGCGCCAGCTCATAGGAGACGACCGGTATCGGCTTGGGGTCCAGGTGACTCACATCGTTGAACCGCACGAGCACCCGCCGCCCGTCGGGGAGGAGAATCACTTCCGTGATGGAGCAGTTCGCCAGCCGGAGTGCGGAGGCGGTTCC
>JBFMFD010000203.1:0-3122 GCA_040752255.1 Armatimonadota bacterium | reverse complement strand
TGCTGGTGAAGGCGACGAGCCGCGGGCCAGTCGTCTATCGGCAGGTGCGCGTGGGAAGAGAGGGTCGCGAGTTCGTCTTCTACAAGTTCCGCTCGATGTACGAAGATGCCGACCGCCGGCTGCAAGAGGTCCTGGACAAGAACGAGAAGGCAGGCCCGATTTTCAAGATGAAGAACGACCCGCGCGTGACGCCGGTCGGCCGCGTTTTGCGGAAGTACTCTCTGGACGAACTGCCGCAACTGTTCAACGTGCTCAAGGGTGACATGAGCCTCGTCGGGCCTCGGCCCCCTTTGCCGCGGGAGGTCGAGCAGTACGACGATCGTGCGCTTCAGCGGCTGAGCGTTCTGCCGGGAATCACCTGCCTCTGGCAGATCTGCGGGCGTAGCGACACCAGTTTCGAGGACTGGCTGGAGTTGGACTCCCTCTACGTGGAAAACATGTCGTTCTGGCTGGACCTGAAGATTCTGATGAAGACGCCGCTGTCGGTCATTCGGGGGGATGGGGCGTATTGATCCGACGTAGAACCTGCTGGAGGGGATATCCTACAGCCCTGGGCCGAAAGATATGAACGAGGACACGACCCGAGCGGTGGACGAGACGACGACGGACGGCGCAACCGAACAGGAAGAGCGGCGCGACGTTGTGCATGTGCCGCTCATCGGCATCGAGATCGAGCGGGCGATGCTGCCCGGCATCCTTCTGTGCTTGGGCGCTGTGCTTGTGCTGGGCTGGTCCTTCCTGAAGGAGTTGCCGAGGTTCTGGTTCGAGGAGGAGGGCTACTACTCACACGGCCTACTCGTGCCGTTCATGAGCATCGCCGTTCTGTATATGCGGCGGGAGGCCCTGGCAAAGGCGGAGAAGGGGTCATCCGTTGTCGGCTTCATCATCCTCTTGCTCGGCGCGTTGCTGTTCCTCTCGGGGCGGCTCATCGACAACCTGTCGATTCAGGCGGGCGCCTTCATTCTGATTCTGGTCGGAGCGACGTACTATGTCTTCGGCGCGAAGGTCGGGCGGCTATCGCTGGGTCCGATCCTGTTTCTCATCTTCATGATGCCCGCGCTGGGCTGGATCATCGATGCGACGACGAACCCCCTTCAGATCGTCTCGACGAAGATTGCGACGAAGATGCTGAACATCGTCGGCTACCAAACTTACGTCAGCCCAATCAACCCGACGTTTGTAGACATGAACCTCTACAGTTTCCAAGTGGGCGGGCCGTGCAGTGGGTTCAAGTTGTCATTGGCGCTGACGGCGTTCACCATTTTCTTCATCATGATCTCGAACCTCGGGTGGGCGAAGAACCTGTTCTTGTTCGCATTGAGCATCCCCCTGGCGCTGTTGCTGAACGGCTTGCGCATCATGTTCATCGGCGTTGTCGGCGAACTCGGCGCCGCCTCCCCCGACGCCGCCCTGGTTCGATGGATTCGCTCGCTCGACGCCAGCCAGACGGACGTGGGCATGATCTTCCACGACTATAGCGGCTACGCGATTCTGTTCATCTGTTTCATCCTGCTGCACTACATCGTCAAGGCTTTGGAAAGAGGAGTGCCCCATGAACCATAGGCTGAAGATCGTCCTCGGGCTTTTCGTCATCGTCGGAATCGCGGCGGTTGTGTTGAAGCCGCGCGCATATTCCGACAGGACGGAGGAGTGGATGGAGTCGGTAGTGCCCGAGCAAGTACCTGGGTTTACCCTTCTCTCCTCATCACGAACCGACGAGTCGGTGCGGATGTCGGATGTGGTCTACGATGTGCTGCAGCCGTTCGGCATCACCACTCGCTACTTCCAGGGCGATGACGGGCGAATGTACGAACTGGTGGTGCTCGCGGGGAACACCAGGAAGTCCTTCCACGATCCCCGTGTGTGCTTTACTGCGCAGAGTTGGGACATCGGCGAGCCGGGCGTCTTCAAGATCAACGTTCCGGAACTCGGAGGCGACATTGACGTCTCCGCTATGGTGATGAAGAACGTCGCGACCGGCAGCCAGGCTTCAGCGATGTTCTTCTACAAGACGCCGTTCGGCATTCGGCCCGACACGCTCCGCGTTCCGTTCGACCTGACGTTCGCCAAGCTGCTGCTGAAGGAGAACGTTGACGCGCAGTTCTATCGCTTCATGGTCATTCCCCCATCCGAAGGCGATGACGCCCTTCAGAAAGACCTGAAGGCGCTCGAGCAGTTCGCCCGCTCGGTGTTCGGCGAACTGCAAAAGGGCGAAGAGGGCAAATACTTCACCCTCGCGCCGTGATGTAGAATCGCCGCGTGTTGCTCCCCCTCGCCGCAATCGTCTGCGCCCAGGCGCCCATAGCGCTGGTGCGCGCGCCGATACCGGACGCGGAGACGGTCTCGATTCAGGTCTTCTTCCGGGTCGGGTCTGCATACGAGTCCGAGGCGGATGCCGGCGTTACACACCTTGTCGAGCATCTCCTCTTCCGCGGGGGGGAACCGGGCAGCCTCGACCGCGACATCGAGCGACTCGGAGGAAGGCTCGAGGCGACCACGTACCGCGACCTACTCCGCGTCTGGTGCACCGTGCCGAAGGAGCACGCGCTGCGCGCAGCCGAGGTGATGCGCGAATCCGTTGCGCCCATCGCCCCGCAGCAGCCCGACATCGAGGCGGAGAGGCGTATGGTGCTTCAGGAACTGGCCTTGCAACGCCTGGACACCCAGCGGGCGGTGCTCGACCTCCTTTGGCAGAGCATAGCGCGGGACAGCGGATACGCCCTGCCGACCGGAGGTGCCACGGAAGCCATTCAAATCCTAAGCCCGACGACCGTCGCCGAGTGGTCGCAGCGAGCGCTTGGCCGCGAACGCATGGCTCTGGTCGTTAGCGGCTCAGCGTCACTCGAGGAGGCTGACCGCATTCGCGCTCTGTTCGACGACCTGCCGGCCGGCGACGCCTCTTCCCTGGAGGCCCCTGCTTGGCGCGAATCCGGCGGCTACTCGATGGCGGGCGTGAATGAGGTCCTGGGAGTGGGGTTCCGCGCGCCGTCGCCGACGGATGCGCGAGCCTACGTGGCTTGGATGATCGCCTGGGAGGTCTTGGCAGGCACGGACGGCGCCGCGCTCCGCGCCGGGCTTTTGTGCCGACCGAGGCTCGACCCAACGGGCGCAGGGACATTGGC
>JBFMFD010000202.1:0-3216 GCA_040752255.1 Armatimonadota bacterium | reverse complement strand
GAAGGGGCTATGCGCCTTTGGGGAGGTCCTGCGCCGCGGGAGATTCTCGAGGCGGCGCGGCGATGCACCGCGGATGAGGTTCGTGCGGTGCTGCGGTCACTGGGGGAAGGCGAGTGACATGCCTCTTGGCGCTCGCCGCGGTCGGCGCGGTTGAGGTCTCGCGACTCTCAAACGGCATCCCCGTGTTGTACGAGCGGGAGACCGGCGCGGCTACCGTCTCCATCGGGGCCGTCGTGCGAACGGATGACCTGACACCTCGCGAGTTGGATGCGATCGAGGCGCTGGTGGACTCCTGGCACGGCGGCACAGAGAGCCTGACCCTGCACAGGCTAAACGCCCTCGCCGCTCAAAGCGGACGGCGCATAGTCGTCGCTCCGGCTGCAGACTGCGTCCGCTTCGACGCGACCGTGCCGAGGGAGAGCTTCCCGCTCGCCATCACCTTGTTGTCCGAACTCTTCCTTCGCCCACAGATAAGCGCGGACAGCATCCGTGAGGGACGCGACCAGCGCCGCCGCACGCTACCGATAGCCGAGCGTCCGCTTGAGCAAGGAGTGCGGGCGCTGCTGCACCGCGCCGGCCTTTTGGGTTCGGGAGTGCCGAGCGACTCGCCCGAAGAGGTCGATGCGGTGTGGCGAAAGGTGTTCCGACCCGAGCGCGTGGCAATAGGAGTTGTCGGCGATGTTCCGCTGGAGCAGGTTGTTCAACGCATCGGCGCCTCGTTAGGCTCTTGGCAACCGACGACCCCGCAGCGCGAGGGACGAGCGCGCGCGGGCGAGTCGAGGCGTGTGATGGATGGGCGGCAGCCGGTTGTGGGCGTGCTGCTGCGCGGCCCGCCCCCGGCGGACGCGGCGTTCCACGCGTTCCTCGTCGGCATTGCCGCGTTGCTCGAGGGCAAGGGCAGCATCGTCGGCAGGGAGATTCGATACGGTCGGAGCCTCGCGTACGAGGCAGGAGTGCTTCGATTCGTGCGAGGGGAAGGCACGTGGGCGTTCTACTACCTCGGCTCGGGCGAGGAACCCCTAGGCGAGCAGGCGCTGTCGTTGATCCAAGCCGGCGTTGAGCGCATTTCGGAAAGTGAGATAGAGCGCGGGAAGGCGTATCTTCTCGGCGCTCTGAGGCATAGAGGCGGGAGCGGCTCGCTGCTGTCTTCGTTATCCGGCGCATCAATGGAACCATCTGAGCGGGCGCACCGGTATGCATGGTTGCAGGCGTTCGCGGTTCGAGGGGGCCTGGATCCGGGGTTGGAGCAGAAGGTCGCCTCGGTGCAACTTGCGGAAGTGCGCGAAGTCATGGCTGCGGCGGTGAAGGAAGCCCGCGTCTTGTCTGCAGGGGTGACACGGGCGGCGCTCTCAGGCGTCAGAGGAGTTGGAAGCGATGAAGAAGATTAGAGCGCTCACCCTGGTCGAGATACTGGTGGTCCTCGCGATCATCGCTGTCCTGGCAGCGATCCTGTTCCCCACGTTCTCGGCTGCGCGGCGGAAGGCGTTCGAGGCCAAGTGTGTTACGCAACTGCAGCAGATCGGTCTGGCGGTTCAGATGTATCGCTCCGAGTCGGACGACATGCTGCCGAATCGCTTGAGCGACTTGTATCCGGTCTTTGTTACGAACGCCGCAATGTTCCGCTGCCCACTCGATGCGAAGGATGGACATCATCCGTGGACGGGAAGGATTGAGGGCGACCGCTATTTGCCGTCCGGCGTGAGTTACACTTACGTGCCGAATTGGAAGCGCGCGATTGACCTGGGCTGGTGGGATCCGCCGCCAGGGCGAGGCGTGGGTAAGTGGGACGACCAGACGCCACTCATCGAGTGCCACTGGCATTGGGCGAAGAAGTTCCTTCAAAACGTAACCGCGGATGACCTACGCCAGGCAAAGGGAAACGCCGTCATCGTTCGGAAGGACGGAAGCGTCCGCTTCTGGCCCGCGAAGGTCCCCATCGAGCAGTACGAACCGTAGGGACATAATCCGCGCGTGCTCTTCAGGCGCAGGAAGGAGACGGCTCGACCCGAGTGGATGATTGTCGGCCTCGGCAATCCCGGCGGGCAGTACGACGGCACTCGCCACAACATAGGGTTCGAGGTGATCCGAGAACTCTCGAACCGACACAACCTCCGCCTCGGCGTGCGAAAGCATTCGAGCAACTACGGAGTCGGCGCGATTGCGGGGGCGCAAGTCGCGCTCGTTCGCCCAATGACGTACATGAATCGCAGCGGCGCGGCGGTTGGCGCGCTGCTACGCGAGTTCAACCTCGCCCCGGAGAGAATGGTCGTCGTGTTCGACGACATGGACCTCGATGTGGGGCGCGTTCTCGTCAAGCCGCAGGGCGGCCCCGGCACGCACAACGGTATGCGCGACATCATCGAGGCGCTGGATACGGAGGGCTTCCCCCGTGTGCGCATCGGCATCGGCAAGCCGGTCGGCTCGGGAGCGGACTACGTGCTGCGAAGGTTTGAACCGGAGGAACTCGACCTCATCATCCCCGCGATTCGCCTCGCCGCGGATGCGTGCGAGTGGATCGTTGCCGAGGGAATCAACGCCGGAATGAACCGCGCGAACCGCACGAACAAAACGGAAGACGCGAGCGATGGACGGTAAAGCCCTGCAGGAAGAGGCGGCGAAGGTTGGGCTGACCCTCACGCGAGCCCAGCTCGAGGCGTTCGGGTTCTACGAGGCCGCCCTCTATGAGGCAAACGCCGCGATGAACCTCACGCGCGTGCCCAAGGAGGAGTGTTGGTCGAGGCACTTCCTGGACAGCCTTCTGCTGAGCCCGTTGATTCCGAACGGCGCATCGGTTCTGGACATCGGAAGCGGCGGCGGGTTCCCGGGCGTCTGCCTGGCAATCGCGCGCGCCGATCTTGTCGTTTCCTGCATGGACAGCAACGGCAAGTCGGCGTGGTTCCTTCGAACGAACTTCGCTCCCGGCGGTCGCCTGCCGTTTCTGATGGAGGTCATCGAGGCGCGGGCGGAAGTCGCGTCTCACAACCCGGCATTGCGCGAGCGCTTCGACTTCGTCACGGGGCGCGCGCTTGCACCGTTGCCGATCCAGTTGGAGCTGAGCGCGGCGCTCGCGCGCGTGGGCGGACTCGTTGTGCCGATGCGGACGCCTGCGGATCGAGAAGCCGCACGCGGGCGATACGAGCCGCTCGGCTTGAAGTTGGTGGAGCTAAAGACGGCTCTGCTTGCGCCGACTCGGGCAACGCGCCTGTTCCCCGTCTA
>JBFMFD010000201.1:0-3239 GCA_040752255.1 Armatimonadota bacterium | reverse complement strand
TGGCGACCTGTCTTCACAGGGCGAGACCGAGGAAGGCTCGGAGCCGTTCGAGTTTGACGGCGTGAAGTACCACCTACCGCCCAACACTCACTGGAAGACGAGTCGGGAGGGTCTGCGTCGCCTGGCGGCAAAGGGAAGGCTGTTTCCGATTGGCAAGCGACTTCGTTACAAGCGGTACGCCGACGATTTTCCGCTGGCACCGTACACGAACATCTGGGAAGACACCGTCATCAGTGGCTTCGCAGCCGCGAAGCTCTACGCCGTCCAGACCTCGCCCAAGGTCGTCGAGCGCTGCATCGCCATGACGACCGACCCCAGCGACCTGGTCTTCGACCCCACCTGCGGCTCGGGCACGACCGCGTTCTGCGCCGAACGGCTCGGTCGGCGCTGGATCACCTGCGACACCTCGCGCGTGGCGATCAACATCGCCCGCCAGCGGCTGCTCTCGGCCACCTTCGAGCACTACAAGACGCGCAACGGCAAGGTCTCCGGCAACTTCATCTACAAGACCGTGAACCGCGTGACGCTCAAGAGCCTCGCCTACGACCTCGAGCCCGAGAAGGTCGAGCTGGTGGACGAGCCGGAGGTGGACAGGGACGCGATCCGCGTCTGCGGTCCCTTCGAGGTGATGTCCCTTGGCCGCTACTCAGTCGAGGACTGGAAGGGCTATGTGGTCCGTGAGACGCCGGCCACGTACGGCGAGCCAGCCAAGCTCGAGAACTACATCGAGACGATCTGCCGCCTCTACCGCAAGGACGCGGCGATCCAGGGCGCGACTGGGCTGGTGCACGCGATGGCGGAGACCGAGAAGGAGAATATCGCGATCTCGGTCGGCCCGCTCTCCGGGCGCGTCACCGCCAAGCAGATCAACGACGCCGTCCAGGACGCGCTCGCCTCGGGCATCCTCGAGGTGCACGTGCTCGGCTGGGCGTTCGAGGCCAATGTCGGCGAGGTGAAGTCGGCGCTCGAGAAGCGCGGCAAGGTCAAGGTCGAGCTCATCATGATCCGCCCGGACACGCTCGCCGAGGGGCTGAAGGTCACACAGCCGGAGCTGCTCTTTTCGCCGCTCGCACTGCCGGACATCGAGATCGAGACCGAGAAGAACGGCAAGGAAAAGCAGTTGCGCGTCACGCTCAAGGGTGTGGCGCTCTTCGACCGCAAGCGCCGGACCACCGAGTACAAGCGTGCCGACTCGGGTTACGTCTCGGCCTGGTACCTCGACGAGGACTACGACGGGGACTGCTTCGTGGACTGCCAGATGTTCTTCGACTTCAGGAAGAAGCCCGCGCTGTCGAAACTCGGCGTAGAGGTGCCGGACGAGGAGTTCGCGCTCAGGCTCACCTCGGAGCCGTTCCCGGTGCGCGGCTACAAGCGAATCGCGGTCAAGGTCGTGGACGTGTACGGCAACGAGTCCACGGTGGTCAGAGAGTTGGTATAAGGTGCTTGCGTTTATGGCTTCTCATGGTCGGCAAGAGAAATTCGTTGTGATGCTTTCTTCGGGTCAGCGTCCGCGTTACCGCGACGACATCATACGCGTGATGGCGTTGCCAACCGGAGGCCGGACGCAGTTTCGGTACCGGAAGCAACACGTTCCCGACGACCTCTTTCGCGAACTATCCAACAACGGCCTCCGTGAGTCCGAAGCACTTGTTGCGTACCTCGACACCTCGAATAAAGATAGAGCTCCAGAGATCGTGCCATGCCGCTTTTGCCGGATCGTCGACAGCGAGGGCGAGGGCGAGTTCGTCGTGATTCGTTTTGAGGTCGGGGATTTCGCTATGGTGGACAAAGACGCAAATGTGCAGAGTGCAGTAACCGAGGCCTTACTTAATGGTGCGTCGCTGCCAAAATGGGAAGACGGAAAGCTTGGGGGTCATTTTCTAGTCGCTCTTAAGAACCGCCCCGACGGGTGCCGGAGTGACCAAGACCGTCGAGCATGGCAGGCTGTTGTAGGTATCTTGGGTGGACGTGCCGATTTCCGTGATTGCCCGTTTTTCTATAATCTGCGGAGCGTTGTCGCAGAGGACGCCAAGACTCCGGTACCTTTCTGCGAGGACAAGTACGCGCTTGAACCAGACAAGATCTACCGGGCGGACGTTGTCCACTACGCGCCGCCGACAGTCGCTGGCCAGCAAGGCGGTCCCTGGGGGCAGCTGAAGGTTAGCGCTCAAGGCAACGGCGTCCAGTCCTTGACAACACAGCCTTTGGCCATTGACTCGCCGTACGACATCAAGCGTGTTTACTTCAGGACGACAGGGGAGGCGAGGAAGCAATATGCCCTGCTGTCATTCGGGAGACGCCTGACTCAATCGTGCCCAGGCCAGGAGACCGAGCATCACGATTTCGAGCTGGTGCTGGAGGTCGCGGGAGCCTGGCGACGGCAAACTCTTGTGGGTGTCCTGATCGCGGCCTTTTTGGCTGCGCCTCGCTGGGTGGATATGCTTCGGGCAGAGGCGTGGGATTGGAGCAGCGCTGCGGTGGCCCTATTCACAGCGCTCGTCACTGCCGGGTTGGTGGTGTTCGGTCTCCGAAAAGTGCCATGATCAGGGATGAGGCCAAGGGTCTGACGGTGCGTCTGTTCTCGCGGCTGATGAAGGCGTTTTCTAGAGCTCCAGTGGAACAACAGCTTGCGGGCGAGTCGCGCACAACCGAGAGGCTCGCCAAGCTGGAACGGCTGCGCACCATTTTGGAAGTCGCATTTTCCCGTGAGACCGCCTCTCCAGGTACGGAGACGCAGGGCAGGCCGCCGAGCGCGGGGCAGTGTGCTGCGGTATCGGTCATCGTCTGGGACCGATTCGGTGGTGAATTTGTTAGTGCGACAGTTCAGGGACAGAGCCACTGGTTCAACCGGCTAAACATCGGCGGCCGGGTCATTGACGTTGACCTTACGGGAGATCAGTTCGGGCTGAAGGCCGTGAGGTTCGGCAAGCCGGGAAGTCTCTGGGCAGGCACGCGCCTGAGAACTGCGCAAGAACTTCGGGAAGAAACGGTGCGGCGGGCAATTCTGCTCGCGGAGAAAGCAGGACTCAAGGACACACAAAAGCGGTTGCTGAGCCTATTGAACTCGGCTGCAGCGAAGGTCCGTACCTCCGATCTTGATAACAGCGCGCGAGAACGTTGATATGGCTTCGACCTGTCAAGGGGCGACGAGCCTCCCTGCTTTTTCGCTGCCAAGCATGTTTTGAATCGAACCCGATAGGGGACGCGGCGGACTCATCTGAGACGACGGTCGATCAAGC
>JBFMFD010000200.1:0-3308 GCA_040752255.1 Armatimonadota bacterium | reverse complement strand
TTTGCCCGCCGCATGCGCGACCGAACTGATCCACTGTTTCTCCCTGGTTCACGACGACCTGCCTTGCATGGACGACGACGACCTGCGGCGCGGAAAACCGGCTTGCCACGTGAAGTTCGGTGAGGCGACCGCGCTTCTCGCAGGTGATGCGCTGTTGGCGCTTGCATTTCAGTGCGCGCTCGAGGGCGGCATGGCCGTCCCCCGCACGGACTCTCCCGGCGCCACCCTCCGCGTCCTCGGCGCCCTTACGCGTGCCGTCGGCGTTCAGGGCATGGTCGGCGGTCAGGTGGGCGACATGCTCCTTCAGGGCGAACGGCCCACGCTAAAGCGGGTCAACTGGATTCACAGCAGGAAGACCGGCGCGCTCATCTCAGCCGCAGCCGAGGTTGGGGCGATCTCCGGAGGGGCGGACGACGAGCGGGCCGCAGCCGCCGCCCGGTTCGGCGCCGAAGTCGGCCTCGCGTTCCAAATCCGAGACGACCTGCTCAACGAACTGTCGCCGACGGCTCAAACCGGCAAGTCGGGCGGCTCCGATCGCGAGAGAGGCAAGGTGACCTACCCGGCAGCGGTCGGCGTGGAGGAGGCGGAGCGGCTGATGCTGGAGGCCGTCGAGCGGGCATCCCTCCTCGCGCGTTCCTTCGCGGACGACGGGCTGCTAGAGGACATCGCCCGCAGCGCCGCCCAGCGCAGCGCGTAGGCCCCCTCCCCGCTTGCGGGGAGGGTCGGGGTGGTGTCAAGGGAAGTAGAGTAGAGTCGGCTCGACTGCGCAGCAACGCCCGGCTTGGGTTCAGCGGTGCGGCGCAACGCGGGCGATTAGGGCACCCTCCACAGCAAGCTGTGGCGGAATAGAACCCGCCTCCGTCCACCCTTAGATTCGTGAAGTCGTGTGGCACGGACAGATTCGTCTCGGGCGTTGAGGCAAACCGAGCATGCGCATCGAATCTGTCCGTGGCACCCGAAGCGAGGAAACGGGGACGAATCTGTTCGTGGCGCCCGAGCGCGAACCAAGTGAACCCTCCACAGCAAGCTGTAGAGGGATAGAGACCGCAAGCTATGGGGGCGCAGAGAACCTCTCGGGCTGTTCAACGGGTGGCGGGACGATCCGACTGCCCTCCTGAAGGAGGATCCTCTTTGCGACGCTCGCCGCCACGGAATGCGGCCATGACGTTCCCCTGTGGGTCGTAAATGCTGACGTGCGGCCCAAGCGAGTCCACAGCGGCTGACAGCCAGTTCGCTCCGCCGCCGTCCCTCGCAAGTGACAGCGCAGTCTTCTCATCGGTGAAGACCAAGATCGCTCCGCCGGGCTTCACATGGCGTTCGAGATGCACCGATGAGGCGCCGTCCACCGCTCGCATTGCAGCGACATAGTCGTGCTCCATATTCCGTGCAATCAGTTGCGCTGCCCACAGGTTGGACTCGATGTGAATGCTGGTAAGGTACTTGCCGCTTTCGTCTTGTGCGTTGAGTCCTATACCGGCGTTCGCATCCTGAGCGGACAAGCCGATTGAATACCTACGGTTGCCGGACCCAGTAGCGCCCATCGTCACCGTCGCAGATCCGGGGCCCGACGACAGACGCAGTTCCGAGTCACCACGAGGCTCAGAAAGCCGCAACACCGTGGCGCCCTCGATGCGCTTGATAGAAGCAAGCACACTGCCCTGCTCATCGACCAACTCAAACGCGCGGGCGCGCAAGAGTTCGGGGGCTTGATTCCGCGATGCTGCGATACCGGCGAACGCGATTGCGGCAACCCAAGTTGCCGCCAGCGCAAGTCTCAGTCTCCGATTGTGTGATTCCAAAGCGGACACTCGCTTAAGAATCTCTTCTGAAGATGTGTTCACGGTTTGATCTCCTCCTGTTGGTTTAGGGCGGCTCAGGCTCCGCGCGGGACTGCCGGGCGCATTGCGACTCGTCTTCAGCCCGAATCCGTTTCCACCCGCGGCGCCGCCGAACGCGATCCCACACCGGGAATCCTACCGTCTCACCGGCCGCTCAGGCTCGAGGTCTTCTCTCCGGAGGCGTTGTGGAGTGCGACCTCAGGCCCGGTTTCCTCTGACCAGCGTGTCGAGAGCCTTGTCTTCCCAGCTGCATCAAGCACGTAGTAGCCAGCGTGGCCAGACCGACTCGACGAGGCGAAGAGACCAACTCCGCGCTCCGCGCCGAGCGTCAGTCGCCCGACGCCCTCATCCAGGTCCAGGGAAGCTGCATAATTCGAGGGCTTCTGGCGGGCGCGGATCTTCGTGCTATACTCGTCAGCGGAGAACCCGAGACTGCCTTGCCGCTCGCCGTCAACGCTAGTTCCGGCCATCCAAGCACGAACGTTGGCGTATTCGGTGTGAACCATGAAGTCATGAGTTTGCGCCTGCGGCCCTCGCGTCCTCATCAGGAGCTTTGAGGCGTCCTTCCAGGTGCTCAGCTCGACTGAGGACTCTCCCTTGGGTTCGAGTATGCGCAAGCGAGCTCCTTCGTCCGTTGGCTCGAGTGTCGCAAGTTCCTTGCCGTCCGGTGCCACCAATGCGAACCTTCTCGCCTGCACGACCTCAAAGGTCGTTTCTTTGGATTGCCCCAAGAGGACCAGCAAGACAGCAACCACCCAGGTTGCAACAATAGCCCCTTTGAGGCGCACGTTCTGCCTCTCCAGCGCCGTGAGTCGTTCGTGCACATCGTATCGTTGAGTCATCGCTTGAGTTTCTCCTTAGTGGGATTATGGTGGTTCTGGATCTGCAGGCGGAAATGGAGTGGGGCCGAAAGCGAACGACAACACAGCGGGCAGTTCCGCGGCGCCGCCGAACGCGATCGGACACCCGGAATCCTACCGCCTCACCGGCCGCTCAGGCTCGAGGTCTTCTCTCCGGCGACGTTGTAGAGTGCGACCTCTCGACCCTCCACAGCAAGCTGTGGAGGGCAGAACTCGCCTCCGTCCACCCTTAGATTCGTGAGGTCGTGTGGCACGGACAGATTCGTCTCGGGCGTTGAGGCAAGCCGAGCTTGCGCATCGCATCTGTCCGTGGCACCCGAAGCGAGGAAACGGGGACGAAACGGTTCGTGGCACCCGAGGTGGCGCACGCCTCCACAGCAAGCTGTGGAGGATAGAACTCGCCTCCGTACACCTTTAGATTGGTACAGTCGTGTGGCACGGACAGATTCGTCTCGGGCGTTGAGGCAAGCCGAGCTTGCGCATCGAATCTGTCCGTGGCACCCGAAGCGAGGAAACGGGGACGCAACTGTTCGTAGCACCCGAGGTGGCGCACCCCTCCGCAGCAAGCTGTGGAGGGATAAAACTCGCCTCCGTCCACCTTTAGATTGGT
>JBFMFD010000199.1:0-3350 GCA_040752255.1 Armatimonadota bacterium | reverse complement strand
GGCAGTTGCGCGCCGCCCTCGAGCGGCACGGACTGCGACCCATCGAAGCCCAGAGTAGACCGTTCGACCCGGAACTGCACGAGGCGGTCGTCACAGAGCCGAGCGACAAGGCGGAAGGGACGATCCTCGAGGTTCTTGAGCGCGGCTACCTGCTCGGAGACCGTGTCGTTAGACCGGCGAAGACCAAAGTGAGCAGGGGACCCGGGAAGTGAGCCTCTTCGGCACCGACGGCATTCGAGGGGTAGCCAACCACGAGTTGACCCCCGACCTCGCGCTCTCCGTCGGCGTGGCGACGGGGCTGCACTTCCGGCGCCAGGGGGCTAGAGTTGCGGCAATAGGGAGGGACACACGTCGAAGCGGGCCTATGCTCTCTGCAGCCGTTCTCTCCGGCTTGTGCTCCGCGGGGATGGACGTGGTTGACCTTGGTGTCGCACCGACGCCGGCGGTGAGTTGGTTCGTCCGCGCTTGCAACGCCGACTTCGGGGTCATGCTCTCCGCCAGCCACAACCCGCCCGCCGATAACGGCATCAAATTGCTGAGCAAGGAAGGGACGAAACTGGACCCTGACGAGGAGGCTGAAATCGAAAGGGCAATCGGAACAAAGAGCCCGGTGGCGCCCGAGTTCATTGGCCGAACCTCTGCGCAGCCGGAGCCGCTCGAGGGGTATGTCGAGTGGCTGGCATCGCTGTTGCCTGGGGGGCTCGAGGGGATACGCGTTGCGCTGGACGCCGCCAACGGTGCGGCCTACGCTGTCGCGCCTATGCTGCTCGAGCGGCTCGGCGCAGAGGTGACGGCGATAGGCGTGGAACCGGACGGAGATCACATCAACGACGGCGTCGGCGCGACCTGCCCCGAAGCGATTCAACGCCTAACGGTAGACGCTGGCGCGGCTATCGGCATCAGCCTTGACGGGGACGCGGATCGTTGCGTCTTCAGCGATGAGACAGGCGTGCTGATCAACGGAGACCGCACGATGGCGATCCTTGCGCACGCCTTGAAGCTCGAGCCGAAGATCGTCGTCGGCACCGTGATGAGTAACCTTGCCTTTGAAGAGGCGCTGGAAAAGGACGGTTACTCCTTAGAGCGAACCGCCGTCGGAGACCGCAACGTTGCAGAGCGAATGACTGCGCTCGGCGCGAAAATCGGCGGCGAGCAAAGCGGGCACATCATCTTCTCCGACCACTCCCCGACCGGCGACGGCCTGCTTACCGCGGTGATGATGCTGCGGGTGCTGAAGGAATCAGGGCTACCGGCTTCGCAATTGCCGCCCGTTTATGAGAATCGCCCCCAGGTGCTCATCAACGCCCGAGTCGAGAAGAAGGACGGGTGGAGGCAATCGGATCGCATCCGAAAGGCGATCGCACACGGAGATGAAGAGGTACGCGGCACCGGGCGCGTTCTGGTAAGGCCCAGCGGAACCCAGCCCGTCATCCGCATCATGGTCGAAGCAACCGACCGAGCGCTGCGGGACAAAGTCGCCGACGACATACTCGGCGCCGTCCTTGAGGAGTTGGGCGGCGAGGTCGCGGGGCGGGTGGAGTTGACCAATGCTCTTGGCGATTGACGTCGGCAACACGAACACCGTCTTCGGGTTTCACGACGGCGGCGAATGGGGTCCCGTTTGGAGGCTGACCACTCGGGCAGAGGCGACCGCGCACGATTGGCTTGCGGCGCTTCGCGCGCTCTCGGCCAGCCGCGACGCGAGGCAACCCACTGCGGCCATCTGCGCGTCGGTTGTGCCGACGGCCGATGCCGCCCTCGCCGTTGCGGTTCATGAGCTCTACCGAATTCCAGTACGGTTCGTTTCGCCCGAAGGCGTAAGCGGATTGCGGATCGAGTATGAGCCGCCGAGCGCGGTTGGAGCTGACCGCATCGCCAACGCGATTGCAGTGCGGGAACTGTACGGAACCCCGGCAGTTGTTGTGGACTTCGGCACCGCGACCACGTTCGACGCTGTAACGGACGATGCATATGTCGGCGGGGCGATTCTGCCCGGGCCGGTGCTCTCGATGGAAGCTCTCTTTCATCGCACCGCGAAACTTCCACGTGTGGCGGTGGAGCCACCCGCGCATGCAATCGGCCGAACGACCACCGAGAGCATCCAGTCGGGGCTTGTGTTGGGATATGCAAGCGCGATTGACGGCTTGGCGCGGCGAATCGTCGCCGAGTTGGGCGGCTCCGCCAGGGTCATCGCCACAGGTGGCCTCGCTCCTATGTTCGCGCCGCTGTGCGAGAGCATCGAGGCGGTCAGCCCTCACCTGACCATCGAGGGGCTGAGGCTCATCGCGCAGAGCGACTAGTCTTCGCCCGCATCGCCCGAGGAGACGCCGAAGCGCCACTCCGCCCCTGCGTTGAAGCGAGCCCCACTTACGCCGGACATGCGGCAGGCCTTCGAGATCTTGCCGGCGAGGACCCAGTCGGGCAGACGCCGATCCTCCGTATCCGCGAGGATGATGGCAGCCACCTCGCGGATCGGCTTGCCGACGGTTTGGAGCAGGTAGCGGTCAGCCGGATGCACACGTTCCTCAAGCTGAAACACAAGCACGAGGTCGCGCAGCAGGCGGCTGGCGGCCTTGGGGCCGAAGCCCGGGATCTCGAGCAGCAGCTGATGAATGTGCTCAACGCGCCCTGTGTCTCGAACCTCGGTGAGGATCCAAGCTACGAGGCTCTCCTCTCCCGCCACACGATAGGTTTCAAAGTTCCACTCCAGCAAGCCGGTCAGCAGGGCCGCTAACTGGTCGGCTGACTTCCTGCCCTTGGGGGTCAGCGCCTCCGTGAATCGCTTCCAGAACGACTCCGAGTCGCCTCCACCCAGGAACTCATCGGCACCCTGCCTCTCGGCCCACTCGATTGCTCGCTCGGCGGCGTCGGACGCGCCCAGGCGCGAGAAGCGACGATGCCCGAGCGCATAGTGCCTCAAGGTAAGCCGCAGGGCGGGAGCAAACGCTGAAAGGTGCGCTTCCCACCCGTCCGCTTCCTCGCCGACGACTTCGCGCCACTTCGGAAGGAGGTACTCCTGGAGGTAGCGCTCGGCGTCCTGCGCAGCCACATCGCGCATCAGTGTGACAACGGCGTCGTCAGGGCTCTGTTCTGAGGGCGTCAAAAGAGTTACGCCTCCTCACGGGTGTCGAGACTGTCGCATGATCGCCTTCGGGCTCGAAGGCGATCGAGCCAGGCTACACGTCGAGCATACCTTACGCGTTAGAACCGTGCGCTGGGCGTCATGCCGACGACCACCGGCAAAGTTGGGACCTGGACGCCGCCCACACCCGCGCCGGCGCCCGAGCGTATGCGATCAAACACCTGCCAGCAGAACTCGTCAACCTGAATCTGATTGCTGTGCACCTCTT
>JBFMFD010000198.1:0-3367 GCA_040752255.1 Armatimonadota bacterium | reverse complement strand
GGAGGGCGAGCGTCCCCGCGAGCCGCGCTTCTCTCAAGTAGCCACGACGGGGAGGGCGAGCGTCCCCGCGAGCCGTGCTTCCATCAAGTAGCGCACGACGGGGAGGGCGAGCGTCCTCGCGAGCCGCGCTTCTTATCAAGTAGCGCACGACGGCGAGGGCGAGCGTCCTCGCGAGCCGCAGCATAGCAACGCTGGGCGGCGGCTACTCGACGCGCTCGACCCGATACTGAATCTCGCCGGACGGCGCCTCGACCGCCACGACGTCACCCACGGCCTTGCCCACGAGCGCAGAGCCGAGCGGCGACACGATCGAGATGAGGTTGTCGTCCGGCTCCGCCTCGAACGACCCAACCAGCGTTACCGTCAACTCCTCCTGCCACTTCATGTCGAAGAGCGTCACCTTGCTTCCGAGGTGCGCCACTTCCCCGCCGACGTCGGGCCGCTCGACGATGGTTGCGTTCTCGAGGATCTTCTCGAGGTCGGCGATGCGTCCCTCGATGCGCGCCTGGTTGAGTTTCGCCTCGTGATACGCTGCGTTCTCTCGCAGGTCGCCGTGCGAGCGAGCCTCGCGGATCGCCTCGACGATTCTGGCCCGCGCGCTGCTCTTCAGCTCCGCCAGTTCCTCTTCGAGGCGCCGTTTCCCCTCGGGTGTCAACAGGATCTCTTGCATCGGTCTCGTTGCTCGCTCTTTGGAGTCGCGCGCCCGCATATGCGCGACAGCAGGGCGTCTCTTCCCTGCCGTCGAAGCCTCATCTCGCGCTGGACCGGGCGTCCGCCCGCTCCTCTTCGGCGAGATTATAGACGATGGGAACGGGGGGCGGCGCGGCCGCGGCGGCTACACCGAGAGGTGCACCTTCGCCGCCTGCGAATACGAGCCGGTGTTGTCGGTGACGAACAACATGTAGTAACCCGGAGGCGCGTGGTTCGCATTTGGAGGAGCCCCCACATCGTAGGTCCCAAGCCCCGACTGCGTGAACGCGAGCGGTATGTAGCGCTGGTTCTGATCGAAGCCGTGAGTTTGGCATGCGTAGCTGATCAGGCACATCTCAACTAGTGTCCGACCACTTGCGACCGTCGCCACTACTTGGAAACTGCCGCTGTATTGCACCTGGTTCGGCGCGTTCGTAATGATCGGCCGGTCGAGCTCGTCTCCCGCGATGTACGGCGGGGTGTAGATGTCACCCGATGGGTAGGTAGTAGTTTCGTTTTGTTGCCCTCCGGAGCATTGGATCTCGCCCGATGGCAGCAGGATGTGCGTTGAATGATACATCCGCGGCGGATACGACAGGTCGGGCGGGGCATCGAGCGGCACCCAGTCGCCGTCGAGATCGTTGAGGTCGAAAACCTCCGGCTGCATCACCGGCTCGGTGTAGTCGCTCGTCTCCTGCCCTCCTATGGCGAGCACCTTCATGCCGGGGAGCATGACGAGGTTGTGGTCCCTCCGCGGGAAGTTCATATCGGCGATGTTCGCCCACGCGGCGGGGTTGCCGATCTCCCAAGCGCTGAGGTCAATGACGGCGGCTTTCGCGCTGGCGTTGGGATTGCCCTCTGCGACGTTTCCACCGCAGCGGAGGATCTTGCCGGGGGAGAACGAGCATACGGAGTTGTGCTCTCCGATGGCGCCGTTATCAAAGTCAAGCGTCACGTCGTGCCAGGTGAAGTCCGTTAGCCGCAAGGCGAGGGTCTTCTTGAAAGGCGCATCCTGAGTACCTCGCCCGGCGTAGAATACGAGCCCTGATGGGATGACGAACATCGCGGGATAGAGCGGCAGTTGCTGCTCGATCAGCGCGGTGAACCAGGGCTGCGCGTCATCGGAATTGAAAACTTGGACTTTCTTGTTGTACGACCGGGTGCCAGGAGGTCGAGGAGGGAACGGAGGTGGAACCAATTGCGTCGTACCGCTTACGACCAGTTGTCGGCCGTCCGGCAAGGAGGTATTCGTCGGGTACCACCTCGCATCGTCTGGGTAGGTGCTGCCCATTGGTTGGCCTTCCTCCCAATGGGCACCCGGTAATGATGCATCCGGAACAAGCAGGGTCGCGTATCGCGTACCGAATCCCTCTCCGTTCTCCCCCTGCCTCGAGTCAGTCCCCCCGGCGATGAGGACTCGCCCGTCAGCCAGCATGGCATGCCCCGCGCAGAAGATGTTGTTCACGCTGCAATCAACCTGGAAGAACTCACCCGTGACGAGGTTCAAGATCCATGCTTTGCAATCACGGTCGCTGTTTGAATCGCCATACCCCCACATCATAACCCGGTTGTTGTGCAGATGCACGGCATGGATCGCGGTGAGTTGGCTCGGCCAGCCAGCCACGTGACGCCACGGCATCAGCGCTTCCTCCTCGGGCGAAGGGCAAGCGCCCCGATGCCCGCCACGAGCACCGATGCGGAGAGTGGCTCCGGCACCACCGAAACTCGGTCCACGAAGAGATCAACATCCTCACCGTCGGGTCCGTCGAAGTACAGCGTCAGGAACCGAGGGGGAATGTCGGTGCCGTTACCGGTCAGAAAGATCTGGTCGTTGAAGTAAGCCGTGAAGGCGCCGGAGGTTCTGGTGATGCGAAACTCGTGAAAGCCGTCACGCGGGGCGTCCGCCTGGCGAAATGGTCCGCCCTCAAAGCTGGCTTGCACCAGGTTGTACTCCTGCCCATCCGTAATGCCGTGCTGGTAAGTCATTTGCGCAACATACGAACTCCTAATGGGCCAGCCATCATCCAGCATAACCATCAGCAAGTGTCCCTTTGGAGCGTCGGTCCAGCCTACTCTGGCTCTCATGTCGAAGTCTTCGAATTCCGGTATCGGAGCTTTGATCCATTCCCTCGAGCTGTACCCTTCGAGAGAGTGGACCTCCAAGAGGCTATCATGGACGGAATAGATCATCCCTCCCTTTGGGTTGCCGAACGACCAATGCGAGCCCAGGTCCTCGCCGTCAAAGTCGTCAAAGAACCTCTGCCCCGCACCCGTCGCGGGCACGAGGGCGAGGGGGAGCAGGAACGTCAAGTATCTTTTCATCATTCTTTCCTCCTTGTGCTTTCGTCATTGGAAGGCGTCGCAGTCTCGAGCCTCTCGCTTTCCGACCCGTGGGCATCTACCGCGCCGCCGGCAAGCGGCTGCAATGGTCCGACATAGAGCCTGCCGTCGCGAAGCAAGTAGACAGTCGGGAAGTGCATACGGGGTTCACCTTCTCTCTTCATCGTGGGTTCCTCCGTTTGCGTTGCTGCAAGCGCTGCTGCTCGGAAGGTGCCTCGGCTTCGGAAGCGTCACGCTGCGAGTGCTCGGCGTCCTGTGAGTCGCCCGCCGGGGCAGAGCCCGGGAACCAGTTAACCAACACGCGGCCGTCCGGCAACGGGTAGACCGTGTGCCAATA
>JBFMFD010000197.1:0-3384 GCA_040752255.1 Armatimonadota bacterium | reverse complement strand
GACAAGAACACGCGTCGGACTCTGCACTTCCTTGACGAGCCCAACGTAGCCCTCTGGTTTGCCGAAGGGGACATCACCTTCGTCGCTGTCTGCCTCAGACGCAGACAGCACAGGGGCATCGGTCGCTATCGCATCGAGTCTACTGTCTTCGAGGGTCGCCACAAATCTAACGTCGACTTTCCAGTAGATGGATACACCATACTCACTTCCGAGCCGCATCGATTTCGCGCTAATCCCTGCTCGTGCGCTAATCAACTCGTCAGCAAGGTCATTGTGTGGTGGGAAGGCTAGAACTCCGAATCTGGTGCGCTTTACATCGTACGCCCTACGCTCAAGGTAGCGTGCAATGGACTCATCAATAAGATGAAGGAATAACTCCCGATCTCGATCGGGAGAAAACGGACTGACTACCCAATGGGCAGGCGGCTGAGGGCCGAAGCACAAGACAAGAACTACCCCCCCATCTTGTGGTATGCGATAACAGTGAAAGCCCCTGCTCTTCAATCTATCGAATGGCTCACGAGTCGTGCTCCAGTCGCTGAACTTGGAACTTGGCAGATTCAGCACCGAGGGTAGATTGTCAATGCGGAACCAATTCATGAACAAGTTCACTACTTACCTCCAGCGGTAGATCCTTCTGAACGTGCGGCATCTCTTTGCTCCCAGTTTTTGGTATTGCCAAGCCAGCGGGAGAAGTGACACTTATCTTCTGCTCCCCCGTCTTCCACGCGCCAGGTCTGGGGCGTGACCAGCTTATACCATCGTCGGTGAATCGGAAGTGACGCGCCAGCTCCTCAATGGGAAAGGTGAGGACCGGGTTCCTGACCTGTGCGTTGCTCATCATAGCTGTCCTTCGCCTGCAAGCGCCTCGGGCGGCACCCAAGCGGCGCATCTTTGTCTTACACCTAACAGGGTACCCCCCAAAACCCCCCGCGTGTCAAGCCCTCTCGAAGCCTCCGGCGCCCGTCATCGCCCCGGGGGGTGCCGCCTCGGCTCCTAATCGAGCCCGGCTTATGATAGGCCCTCACGCCGCCTCTCCTGGAGCCTGTGGAAAGTCTCTGGGAACAGCGCTCGAGAGCGCGCTCTGCCCGCTCACAAGATAGAGATCGTCAAGCCGCATAGATGAGTCGAGCCTCCTCAAGAACGCGGTCTCGAATCACCCATTTCAGCATCTTTGCCTCAACCACATCCACTCGGCGGCCAAGCAACTGCTGAAGATCCGCTTCAAAGCCGAAGTGCTGGTCGAGTAGGCTCACGCCGGCGGGCGGGGCGCCAAACTCCGCCACAAAATCGAAATCGCTCGTCTGTGGGTCCCAATCCGACCGCAGCGCGCTTCCAAAGAGAAGCAACCGCTCGACGCCGTAGCGGAGGCAAAGATCCGCAATCTCTGCGCGCTTGGTCTCGAGCACTTTGGTCGCCGTCATACGCGTATTATGGTACGAACACGGGGGCGACACGCATCCCGCAGCAGAGTGGTGGGCAGACTCCCCCCGGCGCCCGTCATCGCCCCGCGGGCGCTGCCTCGGCTCCTAGAGCCGGTTTGATCGGCGTCGAGCCGTGTCCGACATCTAACCCCGGAGCGCCGCGACGAACTCATCAACCGTTATTCCCGCTCTCCGAATCAAAGCTCGGAGCGTGCCTCGATCCATTCGCTGTGGCGGGGGATTGAGAGAGTATTGCGGGCACGCCGCCTTTGACGAGTATCATGTGGCTCCCGCTCTGACGACGCTTCTCCCAGCCCAGCCGTTCGAACGCTCTGCACGCTTCGTCACCGCTGCAAACAGGGATGGGCGCCATCTATGCTGGAATCACGACAGTGCGGCGAATCACCGTCTCGGGCAGGCCCAACTCCCGCCTGGTCTCGAGGCAGAGTTTGATCGCATCCTTGATCATCTCAAGCGCCTCTTCCTGTGTTCGGCCCTGGCTGATCGCACCGGGAACCGAGGGGCACTCGACAACCCACCAACCGTCCTCACCCGGATAGAGCTCGACTTCAAACACACGTTCCATGGCTTCCACTCTAGACTGATCTGAATTGTACCTGCCGCGCCGAGTTCCGGGAGTTCCCCCGCTTCATCCGCCGGTTAACATTGGCCCGTCATCGCCCCGCGGGCGCCGCCTCGGCTATCCTATGCCATGACCTCCGAGCGAGAGGAGTTGTTGCGGCGGGTTGCGCTCGTGGCGCCGGGGAATCGGGCGCTGGTCGAGGCGCTCAGGAAGGTGCCGCGAGAGGAGTTCGTGCCGCCCGAGTGGCGCGAGAGCGCGTGGGCCGACCAGGCGCTCCCTCTTGCAGAAGGCTCCACCATATCACAACCCTCGATGATCGCCATCATGCTCGACACCCTTGACGCCTCGCCCGGGATGAGGGTGCTCGAGGTCGGCTCCGGCTCGGGCTACGTCCTCGCGTTGCTCGAGGAGATGGGCGTGCAGGCGGTCGGCGTTGAGATCCTGCCGCACGTGGCGAACCGCTCGCTCCTGACCCTGCGCCGCCTGGGATACCAAGCCGACGTTCTGCAGGGCAACGCGGCGGAGATGGAGTGGCCCGACAAGTTCGACCGGGTGCTCTTCAGCGCGGCGGTGGAGGAGGTTCCGCAGTGGGCGATCGAGGCGCTGCGCGAGGGCGGGTTCGTCCTCGCCCCCGTTGGGGATCGAGGCTCGCAGGAACTCATCCGTGCGTATCGCGACCGAACGGAGCGCACGCGGCAGTACTGTCGCTTCGTGCCGTTCCAGCCTTAGCGCATCTCGGGGTTTCACCGGCGGGACGCCGGGGTTACAGCGGAAGCGTGCGCTTCACCGGCGGGACGCCGGGATTACAGCGGGCGCCGGGGTTACGGCGGAAGCGTGCGCTTCACCGGCGGGACGCCGAGGTTACAGCGGAAGCCGGGGGTACAGCGGAAGCGTGCGCTTCACCGGCGGGACGCCGGGATTACAGCGGGCGCCGGGGTTACGGCGGAAGCGTGCGACTCACCGGCGGGACGCCGGGGTTACAGCGAGACGCCAGGGATACGGGGTTACACAGCCTTAGCGCATCTCGGAGTAGCGCTGGCGCATGAACTCATAAGCCGTGTCGTTGAAGAAGACGTGCACGACATAGTAGGCGAGTTTCTGATCGTCGGTCGGGTTCTCGACGAACTCTCGCAACTGCTCGTCGTACACCTTGTCAACGACGCCGACCGCCGCCTTGATCTGCCCCTCGTTGAGAATCTCCTTGACGGACGACATGAAGAGGATGGTGTTCTTTGCGCGGATGTTGAGTCGCTCCTTCTCCCAAGAGGCGAACATGTCGTTGACCTTCGTAAGGAACTCCTGGCTGGGCACCTTGCCCAGTTTCACGGCTTCCTCACGTACTTTGTCGGCCTCGGGCTTGAGCGCCTTGAGCGCGTC
>JBFMFD010000196.1:0-3387 GCA_040752255.1 Armatimonadota bacterium | reverse complement strand
GCGCACGGTTTCGCGGTGGGCGTGACCTACGCGCCTGGAGGGTTCACTTGGGGAGTCGCATGGACGTTCGTCTTGTAAGCGCGATCCGCGACAACCTCGCCGAGACGTACATGGCGCTCGGCATGGCGGCGGAAGGGGCGAGCATTAGCCGGACGGATGAGCGCTGGATGATCTTGAGCTCCCTGCGCCATCCTGTTTCGAACTTCGCCGCGCGCTTCGACCTCTCCGAACAGGCCTTTCGCGAGTTGTGCGCCATCGGGCGGAAGAGCGAGCACTTTCGGGTTTACGTCTGCGACGGCGACAAGCCGGAGACGCTGCACGGCGACCTGCTCGCGGAGGGCGCGCGAGTGCTGTACACTCTGACGACGTTGGCATCGGACGGCGAGGGCGCCCTACACGAGGGCAAGCTCCAGCCGGTGCAAGGGCAAGAGGAGCTGGACGCTGCCTGCGAGATGATCGTTCGGACGTTCTTTCGCCGCTCCGAGCCGTGGCTCCGTCGCCATATGCAGGTTGCTCTGGCGTCGTCAGTTGGGCAGGGGCACGAGTTCTGGGCTGCGCGCGACAAGAAGGGCATCGTGGCGGTGGTTACGCTCGTGACGGCGGGCGGCTTGCTTGGGCTTTACAACCTGTGCGTGCGGGAGGATCAGCGCAGCAAAGGCGTCGGTTCGGCTGCGGTGCGGCAGGTTCTGGGCGAAGCGGTGAGGCGAGGCATGGGCGTAACCCTGCAGTGCGAGCCGGAGTTGGCGGGCTGGTACCGGCGGCTCAAGTTCGAGGTTATTGGCAGGACGACGGCGTTTTCCTTCAACACCAGGTAGGAATCCCAGGATTGACGGTTGCTGAAGTCGGCTATACTGTGGCAACCGATTCAGGGAACGAAATGATGATGCGGACCCAGGAACGGGGCGTTACGCTTATGGAGGTGCTGGTTGTCACCGGTATCCTCTCGATCCTGTTCGCCATTCTCTTTCCCGTTTACCGCGCGGCCATTGATGCTGCGAAGGCGGCTCACTGCGCGATCAACTATCGTCAGGTCGGTGCTGCGATGGCGATGTACCGCTCGGATCACGATGGGTACTTCCCGCCAGCAAACTATCAAGGTGTCATCTCGAGTGCCGCGGACCAGGATAGGAGTTGGGTGCAGACGCTGCTCCCCTACGTCGGCCACTTCCAGGTGTTTGTGTGCCCTTCCGACACTGGGCGCACGGGATTAGGCACGGTGTCAACGGACGGCACGCGAGACAATCCTTGGGACGCGTACTACTTTGAGTCGCTCCATTCGAACATCGGCTACAACTTCATCTACCTTAGTCCAATCTTCCAACTTCACTCCGGCCGTTGGCAGCCGATGCCGAAGAGCGAATCGCATATCGTGTATCCATCCACAACGATTCTGTGCATTGATTCCCTCTGGGATCGCACTCGCAGCGGCGTGCCGATAGGCGGTGGTAGTTGGGTCGTCGTGCCTCCTTGCCGGTATGCAGGAAGTGGGAACGGAGTCGTCGACACTTTCAACTTCCCAGGTGATGTACGATACTATTTCGGCTTTGAGCCGGAAGGCTGGCAGCCCGAGAGCAGCGACTCGTGGCTGGTCTACGGCGGGGCGTGGCCGTGGCACCGAGAGCGCTTTCAGGTGCTCATGATTGACGGTAGCGTGAAGCGGCTGCCGCTCTCCGCGTTGCTGAGCGGTTGCGACTTTCTCCCGGGCTGGGAAGGGCGCATTCACTCGCGAGAGGAGTACATTTGGGACACGGACCTATGAGGTTTCCCTCCGGCAGGCGCTTTTGGGCTCTCTACGTTGTGACCGTGGGTGTGCTGTCGGCGCTCGCTTATGTCGTGGCGTACTGGGCGACGAGCGAACCGCCGCCGCCCGAGCTGACCGACGGCAGCGGACGCGCGGCCGTCGAGACTGGCGAAGTTCAGCCCTCGCCGCCCGTGTACGACACGGTCTCGCCTCTGAAGCAGGACCACTAGGCGCGAAGCACCGCGAGGATTTCGTCTACCTTCTCTCGTACCAATCCCGCGTCGCCGCGAGCCTCGACGTTTAGGCGAACAACAGGCTCGGTGTTGCTCGGGCGCAGATTGAAGCGCCAGGTATCAAACGTGAGGGAAAGCCCGTCGGTCCAGTCCTCCTCGCCGCCGGGAAAGTGCTCGCGGACGCGTCGGATGGCTGCCTCCGGGTCGTCAACTCGGCTGTTGATCTCGCCGCTGCAAGGGTACTTCTCCATCATCTCCGATACGAGTTCTCCCAACGACCGTCCCGACTCGGAGATGAGCCGAGCAGCCTGGAGGAACGGAATCATCCCGCTGTCGCAGAACCAGTGCGCTTTGAAGTAGTGGTGCGCGCTCATCTCGCCACCGTACACCGCGTCCTCTTTCCGCATCCTCTCCTTGATGAACGCGTGGCCGGTCTTGCACTGAATCGGGATGCCGCCGTGCGCCTTGACGATCTCGATGGTGTTCCACACGAGGCGCGGGTCGTGGATGATCCTCGCGCCCGAGTGGTGCTTCAACGTGTCCTTCGCCAACAGCCCAACGATGTAGTACCCCTCAATGAAGTTCCCCTGTTCGTCGAAGAAGAAGCAACGGTCGTAGTCGCCATCCCATGCGACACCGAAGTCGTAGCCGCCCTGGCGCATCCTCTCTTCCATTGGCTTCCTGGTTTCGGGCAGGATCGGATTGGGGACGCCGTTGGGGAAGTTGCCGTCCGCCTCCCACCACATCTTCTCTGCGCGGAGTGGGATCCTCGGAAGCAGATGGTCGAGAGCAGGGCCGGCGGCCCCGTTGCCGGGATTGAGCAAAACGCGAAGGTCTTCCAGCGGAGATGGGTCAACGACGCTCAAGAGGTGGTCGGTGAACTCGTGATAGATGTCCTCGGTGATGGTCTTGCCGTGTCCGCTTCGGGTGAACTCCTTCCTGCGCGTGAGGCGCTCGATCTCGTCGAGGCCCGTGTCGCCGCTGATCGGTTTGCTCTCCTCGCGCACCAACTTCATGCCGTTGTACTCCGGCGGGTTATGGCTGGCGGTGATCATGACGCCTGCGCCGTGCTCCTGACTCGCGGTCGCGAAGTAGACCATCTCCGTACCGCAAAGGCCGATGTCCACGGCATCCACGCCCGCGTCCACCAGCCCCCGTATGACCGCATCCGCAAGCGCCCGACTCGACAGCCGGATATCGTGCCCGACCACGCAAGAGCCGCAGCCGGTGAAGTCCGCCAGGGCGCGGGCGGTAGCGTAGGCAATCTCCTCGTTCAGTTCGCTCGGGACTTTGCCCCGGACGTCGTACGCTTTGAAGCAGGGAAGGCGCTCAGCCATGGGTGCCTACAGATACCCCAAACCGCCCCCCGCCCGTGGTATACTCCGGGCAGTGAAACGTCTTGGCTCGCGTCTT
>JBFMFD010000195.1:0-3434 GCA_040752255.1 Armatimonadota bacterium | reverse complement strand
CCGCCGAGGAGATCAAAATCAAAATCGGTTCTGCGTCTCCTCTGAACGAGGAACTGCAACTCGATGTGCGCGGAAGAGACCTTGCAGGCGGACTGCCGAGGACAATCGCCATCACGAGCGAAGAGATCCGCGAGGCTTTGGAGTCGCCGCTCAGGCAGATTTGCGAGAAAACCTGCGCCGTTCTCGAAGAGACGCCACCTGAACTGAGCAGCGACATCATCGTCCGAGGAATCACACTCACGGGCGGAGGCGCGCTCCTGCGAGGCATAGATCGCCTTCTCTCCGACCAGACGGGCATTCCGGTCCGGGTCGCCGAAAACGCGCTCCACTGCGTTGCCATCGGCACGGGCATCGCCCTCGAGACTATGATAGACGCACGAGAGAGAGTCGCCCGATGAAATCACCTCTTCGCACCGCCGCCCTCACCCTCGCCGCGCTTTTGCTGACCCTCCCTTCGGGGCAAGTGCAGCCGCCCGGGATGGAAGGTGCGACACACGTGCACGGCTCCCTCGACCCGAACGCCGCGCTGGCGACGCTCGAAGGCCCACCGGTTACTCGCTACGAACTCGCCGCCCTCTTCCAGCGCTTCGCCGAGGGAATCGAGGCGCAGTTGCTCCGACCGCAAAGCGCGAAAGAGGCCGCCCTGCCGACCGACGTGCCGGACGACCACTGGGCTGCGCAAGGGGTCCGGTATCTCGCTTCGAGCGGCGCTCTTCAAGCGCTGATGGCCGGCCAGAGTTTCGAAGGAGACAAGCCCGCGACACGCGAGGACGTCGCCATGCTGTTCCATCATCTCGCCAAGCGACTGCAGCCCGCCTACGTTCGGGCGATACCCGAGAAAACGGTCAACCTGCAGAAGATCCGTGCCGGCGAGCGCAGCCGCGAGGCGATGCACGCGCTGGCGAAGGGCGGTTGGCTCCCGTACGAATCGCCCATCTTCCACTCCGCCGACCCGAACGTCTCACCTCCGGTCATGGCGGTCGCGCTCGCCCAGTACGCACGCAGCCTTGGGCGAAGACTCCAGCCCCAAGACGACGGCCTCGAAGACGGCGGCGGACCTGAACCCCCAAGGTAGCCCGCCGGGGAACGCGAGCGGAGGCGCGAGCCGACGAAGAATGGGAAACCCGCCCGAACCCTCGCGGCTTCCCTACTCGCTGTCTCTTTGCCGTCGCAGCTCGGCTGCAAACGCCCTGTCTCCTGCCTCATCCGCCAGCGCGACGGCCTTGTCCATCGCGAACCACCATCTCGGGTCGCCATTCTCTCGGTACGCGATGGCGAGTTGGTAGAGGGCGCGGGCGTAGTCGCCCGCAATTCGCTCCCGCCCGTCCTGGTTCAGGAGATCGTACGCTTTGTCATACAGCGCGCCCGACTGCTCCAGGAGCGCGAGGCGGACCGGGCGGGTGGACACCCGAAGCGCAGCCTGATAGGAGAGCGCGGCGGCGCGCTCCTGCACCTTCGCGTCATCCGGAGCCGTGTCCGCAGCCGATGAAACGTACCGCAGCGCAGCATTTAGGTCGGTGCTCAGTTGCCCTTGCGCAACGTTGAGAAAGCAGTTTGCGATGCCGCTCTGGATGCGTCGGCGGGTGCTTTCCGCTTCGGCGCGTTCCAGCAACTCTTGAAATCGTTCTGAGGCGGCGACGGGGTCGCTCGCAGCCATTGCCTCAGCCTCTTCGATGCTCGGCAGCAGTGTGCGGTCAATCTGCTCGTGCCGCGCACGCTCCGCCGCGCTGTCAAACAGGGTGATGACCCCTACTCCGGCGGCAAGAAGCAGCCCCCCGACCAGCACGACGATGAACGTGCGACGCAAGAACTCCGACGCAGCCGGGCTAAAGAGCGGCGCGCGCGGGGGGTTCGTCCAACCTGGAGGGAACCCCACCGGCGGCGGCGCAGACCCTCCACCGTACGGCTGGCCGTAGGTGTAGGGCTGGCTGCTCGGCGGAGCGGGCGGCCCGACGGTCGTGCCCGGCGCGCCCGAGCCGGCATAAGGTTGGCCGTAGGGGTTGGCGGTGGGCGGTGGAGCGGCGCCGTAGGGGTCGAGCGGCGCCCCCCAGGGGTTGGCCGCGCTCTGAGCGTCATCGCCGGCGCCTGATGTGGCGTTTAGCGCGTCAATCAAGGCGCGTTTCATCTCCTTTGCGCTCGAGAAGCGCTCCGAAGGCGCCTTGTCGAGCGCGCGCCGAATGACCTGTCGCATCGCCCAACTCACGTTGGGTGGGTCGGGCGGCTCGGAGTGCATGATTCGGTGGCTGATGGTAACCACCGAATCACCCGTGAAAGGCTTCTCGCCCGCCAGCGCCTCGTACAGCACTACGCCGCAGCTCCAGATGTCCGTCCGCTCGTCAATCTCGCGACCGACCACCTGCTCCGGCGACATGTAACTAGGCGTGCCGAAAATCTGGCCGTCCATGGTGATGCTCGGCTCGAACTTGAGGCGGGCGATGCCGAAGTCTGTGATGACCGCGCGTCCGTCAGGGAGCAACTGAATGTTCTCCGGCTTGATGTCTCGATGCACCACGCCCCTCTCGTGGGCGAAGGCGAGGCCGTCCAGCACCTGCGAGAAGATCTCGACTGCGTCCTCTTGCGAGATTGCGCCTTCGCCGTCCATCTTGTCCCGAAGTGTCCCCCCTTCGAGGAACTCCATCGCGATGAACATACGCCCCTCGTCTTCGCCGACTTCATGGATGCTGACGATGTTCGGATGCTCGAGTTTGCCCGCGGCGCGCGCCTCGCGTTTGAAGCGGCTCTTGCGATCCTCGCGCTGCTTCTCGGTTGCGCCCTGCGGCATGTGCAACTCCTTCACCGCCACGCGACGGTCCATCGTGGGGTCCCAGGCCTCATACACGATGTCGTTGCTGCGGGCGATTTCGCGAATGATCTCGTAGCGACCGAGGGTGCCGAGAGGCATTAACTCTATTATGGTAAGTGTGGCTGGGTTCTCTTCGGGTCAGTGCCAAGAGAGCGCGCCCCGGCGCAAGGCGTCGGGGCGCAACCATCAGGAGTTTGAAGCGACAGCTATCCGCCGCGCTGGAACTGGAACGGCTTGCCGAGCATGCCTTCCCAGGTCTTCTTCTGTTCCGACGTGAGGACGGCGAGCAACTTGGCGTTCGTCTCCTCACGCATCTTCTGCATCGTCTCCATCATCGCCTGGCGGTCACCGCCGCCACCACCGCCCTGGAACATGTCGCGCATCGTGGCGCGCTGCTCTTCGAGGATGGCGTTGATCTTCTCGCGCTGCGAATCGGAGAGACCGACCTTATCGGCGACTTCCTTGCGCGCGAGGGCGGAGGGGCCTTCCTGCTGAAGGCTGATCTCCTGGTACCGCTTGAACTGCTCGGCGCTCAGAATCTCCTTGATCTTTTTCTCTTGCTCCAGGCGCAGCTGCTGCTGCTGCTGCGGGTCGCCACCGACGCCGCCGCGGCCACCGGCGCCACCGGCGC
>JBFMFD010000194.1:0-3436 GCA_040752255.1 Armatimonadota bacterium | reverse complement strand
ATTCGCTTGAGCGAATTTGGTTTCCCACCGAGCAAGGTGGCCGTTTGGAATAAATCCAGCCAGCTCCTTATCCGCAGATAAGGAGCTGGATCGAAGGCGTCTTCGCCAGCCGCTCCCACAGGTCATTTATCATGTGATAAACGACCTGACGCAGGTTCGGATCGATGCCGTCTTGGTCAGCCGTTCCCACCACGAAAGGGTCAAGTCAACTTGACGCTTTCGTGGAGTCTGGATCGATGGCGTCTTGGTCAGCCGTTCCCACAAACGACAAGTTGTCGTTTGTTCACGACACGGCCGAGTCTGGATCGATGCCGTCTTCGTCAGCCGTTCCCACCAAATTAACCCGGGTTAATTTGACCGATCTACTCCCGTCTGGATCGATGCCGTCTTCGTCAGCCGTTCCCACGACGAAAGGCATAAGTCAACTTATGACTTTCGTCGAGTCTGGATCGATGCCGTCTTCGTCAGCCGTTCCCACGGCACCGCCCGCGAGCCCAGCCATACCGACAGGTTGCCCCCCGGCTTGCGAGCGCCCCCACCGCAGCCGGAGTTTCGGCGTCTATGGCACGCCGCTCGCTCGCGCGTCCTGGACGTTGCTGGTGCCGACGAAGGTGTCGCCAGGCTCGGCGTGGTGCGGTCCCGCTCGCTTGGCTTCTTGCCAGGCTTCGAGCAGCTCCTTGCCTTGGAGCCCCCGTTCTTTGGCGATCCGCTCCTGCCAGGCGGCTTCGCTCTCTCCGCGACGTGGAATCTCGCCACTGCGCTCGAGGCGCTCCCGTGCGCGTCGGGTGTAGGCGTCTTCTTCTCTGTTAGTCCCATAATAGGACTGTCCCTGTTTAGTCTGTTTAGATCTGTTTAGGAATAGTGTCCCATTATGGGACTGTCGATCAGTCCCATTTCGGGACTGTGGAGGAGTCCGTTTTGGGACTAGTCCCATTATGGGACTGTCTTCGAATGGGAGTAGTTCGTACTGGTTTGGGATATGGCGCTTTTCGGAGCGGATGACCTTCACGAGCTTGTGCGTCTCCAGCTCGGAAAGCGCCCGCGAGAGCTGCCCTCGGGTCAGTCCAAGCGCCTTGCAGATCGTCGACCATGACGCCCACTTGAACGGCTGCCCGTTGGCGCCAGCCCAATCGCGCAACCCGACCTGATCGCGGACGAAGGCGAGCACCCCCTTCGCGTTCCAGCTCAGGGCACGGAGCGGTGCGAGCGTCTCCTTGCCGATCCAGTAGAACCGCTCGCCAGGCGGCCCGGGGCCGCCGGTGGCAGCCATGGACTACTCCCCGTCCGCGACGATGCGCGCCTCGAGCCAGCGTTCGATCGCGGCCGGGTCGAACCTCACCGTTCGCTCGGTGATCCGGACGTGCGGGATTTTCTTGCGGCAGACGAGGGCTCGGAGCGTGCCGACCTTGATGCCAGTTCTGGCAGCAAGCCACTCGTAATTCTTGAGGAATGCGGAAGGCGAGAGAGAGGTGTGGGACATGGGAATCCTTTCGTTTCGTTCGTCGGTGACCTCCCCGTTAAAGGTCAATGTCGGCTACATGCCCCCGCACCAGGAGACATGCAGCGTCTCTGTGATTGTACTCTACTTACGGGCAGTACGCCATGTAAATAACGCGCACAATGCGGCGCTCGCAGCATGTGCACCCTTTGCACATTGCAAAATAGTCCGTTGGTGGTACGGTAGGGGTCGGAGGTTGACATGCCCAGGATCGGCGAGCCCAAGCAGTTGCCCAGCGGGAAGTGGGCGGTGCGCGTGACCACCGGCTACGAGGAGCGCGATGGTCGAAAGCGCCCGATACAAAGGCTAAGGACGTTTGCGTCCTACGAAGATGCCGCCGCCGCTCTCGGGTCGCACTGGAGCACGGTCTCGAAGGTGCGCGCCGGGACTCTGAGGAGGGGATCGGAGGTGCTGGTGCGCGAGCGCTTCAGGACATGGATCGCGACGAGGGAGGGTCGGATCGCCGACGCAAACCGGAGCCACTTCGATCATCACCTGTTGCCGCTCATCGGTGACCGGAGGCTCGCGGAGATCGACGGCGACGTGATCGCCGAGTTGATCGCCACGTTGCGCGAGAAGAAGTCGTCGCGCACGGGACAGAAGACGGAGAAACCGCTCTCGCGATCGACGGTGAAACGGATCCTCGCCTCGCTCAGCAAGTTTCTCAGCGACGCCGGTTTCCCGACGAGGATCAGGTTCAAGACGCAGCCGGCCGCGTACCGCTGGATCAGGACCACCGACGAGATCGCGAAGGTGCTCGGTGCGGCCGGCGAGATCGCGGAGTGGTTCCGCGTTGCGTGCGCGATCGCGGTCTACGGCGGCTTGCGCGCCGGTGAAGTCGCCTCACTCCGGTGGTCGTCGATCGATTTCGACCGCCAGGTGATCGCCGTGATCTCGTCCCACGATCGGCAGGTGAAGACGTGGGAGGCGAGGCACATGCGCCTAGCGCCGGAGCTATCGGCGATCCTGAAGTCGTGGAAGCTCAAGAGCGGAGAGAAGACCTACGTGGTCCGGAAGCCGGATGGCTCGCCGATCGTGCGGGAGCGGAACGACAGCCTCTCGCCGATGGTGAGGCGCGCATGCAAGCGGGCTGGCGTGGATCCGATCGGGTTCCACGACTGGCGGCACACGTGGGCGTCTCACCTGAGCGCGAGCGGCGTGCCACTGCAAGCGATCCAGGCGGCGGGTGGGTGGAAGTCGATCGCGATGGTGATGCGGTACTCGCACCTTGCCCCCGGATCGGTGGCCCGTGACCCACGCTTCGATCTCGCGTTCAGGGCTGCTAAGGAAGTCGTCGGAAAGACAGAGGAAACCTAACCTTAGCGCCAATTGGCACTAAGGTGCTGTTCGGTGCCTCGAACCTTCGGGCAAATTTGCCCGAAGGTTCGCCCCCCAGCCGCTCCCGCCGATTTTTGTTGCAACCTTATTGCACTGCCAGATTCGAAAAGTGGAGCTAAGTACCAGTGAACGCGGAAGGAATCGAACCTTCAACCAACGGATTAAGAGTCCGCTGCTCTGCCAGTTGAGCTACGCGTCCGAGTTTCGACCAGGTTGTCAGTGATGAGCCCGAGCGCGCCCGGGGCGACTCGAACGCCCGACCTGCGGATTCGAAGTCCGACGCTCTATCCAACTGA
Source organism: Armatimonadota bacterium (assembly GCA_040752255.1). Lineage (GTDB taxonomy): Bacteria > Armatimonadota > Fimbriimonadia > Fimbriimonadales > ATM1 > J051. The sequence goes on along the minus strand of JBFMFD010000194.1, from coordinate 304 downwards.
GCTACGGGCGCCGAGGTGCACAGCGATCTAGCCGGGTCCGCGGGATGTGTCAAGAGTTCTTTCACATGTCGTGGGCGATGTCGTCGGAGACGCGACTGTCCTCGAATGAGACAGATGCGCCTTTTCGACGGATGGTCGCGCGTTTGTCTCGTGGATCGAGGCGAAGCGCGGAGAAGGTGTCGCAAGTCGCGACAGTTTCGTCGACGCGATTTCGCGATGTTGCGATCCGGATGAGGACGGCATCGGGCTTGCTCAGGCGGACGGGCTGGAGGCGGAGGGGTGGATCGTCGGGTGGGGTTGGAGT
>JBFMFD010000193.1:0-3506 GCA_040752255.1 Armatimonadota bacterium | reverse complement strand
CCCATCCATCTCGACCTGCCAGGCGCATGGTTCTGGGTTCGCCCCAAGGGGTTCTTGAACGGCGAGGCGATGCAGGAGGCCCCAAGCGGCAACTCCCGGTTCGAAAACGGCATCGGGCTCGAGGCTGAGGCGCGAGCAGGCGACAACTTTCTCGTTCTCGACGTCAGCGGCTTCTTCCACGAGTGGCATCTGACGGCGTCAATGCCCGACCTTCAGCTCGAGGGCGAAGCCAAGGTGCTCGTCGCCGGGCCTTTCGACAGCCACGACGAAGTCGCCCCCTTGCTCCGCTCCTCGCCCGAACAGTGGCTCGCCCACACCCAGGTCCGCGAGCCTTCCGACGACATTCTCGCGCCTCTCAGTCGGGGCGCGCCGTTCCCCATGACAGCCTACGCGAAGCGCGTCGCTCCCCTCGAGGCTCCCAGCCCCGGCGAGGCCGCACTCGGCAGCGAAGAGACCCGGGTCGTTCTCGACCTCGGCGCCATGACCGTTGGCTTCTGGGAGTACGAAATCGAGGCGCGGCGGCCAGGAATCCTGCGCTTCAATGGCTTCGAGGCGTATCAGGAGGGCGAGCCCGACTACTGCTGGGAGATGGCGAACACTATCGAGCACGAGTTTCCCCAGGGCGTCACCCGCCACCGGAGCCCAATCCGGCGGGGCGCGCGGTACGTCGCCATCCAGGGGCGCAACGCCACCGTGCGGAACTTCCGAGTGCACGAGCACACCGCCGTGCTCACGGAGGCGAGGTTCGAGTGCTCCGACCCGCTGCTCAACCGAATCTGGGAGATCTGCGCCCGAACCGCGCGGCTGTGCGCCGAAGACACGTTCGTAGACTGCCCAACCTACGAGCAGACCTATTGGGTCGGCGACGCCCGGAACGAGGCGCACGTCCTCGCCGCCGCCTTCGGCGACTGGTCGCTCGCCCGCAGGTGCTGGCTGCTAGCCGCCGAGAGCCTGCGACAGGGGGAGTTTGTCATGAGCCACGTCCCGAGCGGCTGGCCGATGGTCATTCCGGCCTGGTCGTTCCTGTGGGCGATTGGCTGCTGGGAATACTTCGAGGCGACGGGCGACCACCCGTTCCTGCGCCAGATCGCCCCCGCACTACAGCAGCAGATGCATGCGTTGGAGCGTCACCTCGACGACCGCGGGCTGTTCAGCATCGAGGCATGGAACCTGTGCGAGTGGTCGGGGATGGACCAGCCCGGCATCGGCGTCGTTACCCACAACCAGGGCTGGGCGGCGATGGCGCTCGCCTCAACGGCGGAGGCGCTTCGGGAGCTGGGCGACGAAGAGGGCGCCGCCCGCGCGGAAGCGGTATGCACCCGCCTTGGCGAAGCGGCGAATCGGTTCCTCTGGTCGGAGGAGCGGGAGGCGTACGCCGACTGCGTCAGGCACGACACGGGCGCGCTGAGCGACACGTTTAGCATCCAGACTCAGGTGGTGCTGTATCTCGCCGGCCTCGTGCCGCGGGAGCGCCTGGCGCGAGTCGAGGCGCTGATCGCGGGCGAGGCGCAGGACGCGGCCGGCTTCGTCCAGGTCGGCACGCCATTCTTCCTGTTCTTCGTGTTCGAGGCGCTCGAGCGCATGGGGCGGGACGACCTCATCTTCGAGCGCATTCGAGACACGTGGGGCATGATGCTCGAGCGCGGCGCGACAACGTGCTGGGAGTTGCTGCCCGGCTTCATGCCCGGAGGTCGCTGGACGCGGAGCCACTGCCACGCCTGGAGCGCCGGGCCTTCCCATTTCCTCTCCCGCCTCGTCCTCGGTTTGCGGCCGACAGGCAAGGGGATGCGCGAGTTTCGCTTCTCGCCATCGGAGGCTTCGGGCGTCGAGTGGGCACGAGGGGAGGTGCCGACTCCGCACGGCAGCATCCGCGTCGAATGGGAGCGGCCAGGCGGCGAAACGATTTCGAACGTCTCCGCGCCGAATGGCGTAATCGTGGCACAATAGCCACGCCGCAATGCACCGAAGCAAGCAGAGCCGCCGCGTTTTTGCCGGCCTTCCCGTCGAGGGAGTGGAGCCGGGGTCGCCTGCAGCTACCTCAGGCGTGACGGGGGGCGACCTCATCCTAGAGGTTGACGGAGTGCCGGTGCGCGATCTCGTTGACTTCCGCTACTACTCCAGCGAGGAGCGTTTCGAGTTGACCTTGCAACGGGGTGGCCGAAGGCTCGCCTTACCCGTGCTGCGCGAGTGGGGCGAGGAGGTCGGCATCCGCTTCGCGTTTGAGCTTGCAGACGGCATCCACACTTGCGACAACAAGTGCGTGTTCTGCTTCATTCACCAGATGCCGAAGGGGATGAGGAAGTCGTTATACCTGATGGACGACGACTATCGCCTCAGTTTCCTCCACGGACATTACGTTACGCTGACCAACATGAGCGAGGAGGAGTTCGAGCGGACGAAGCAGCAGAGGCTCTCTCCCCTCTACGTGAGCGTGCACAGTACGCACCCTCGCCTGCGCGGGTTCTTGCTCGGCCGCTCCCAACCCGAGCCGATTCTCCCTCGGTTGCGCGAGTTGATCGAGGCGGGGATTCAGGTCCACGCGCAGGTCGTGGTGTGTCCGGGCCTGAACGACGGACCGTCGCTTGACCGCACGGTGAGAGAGTTGGCCGACCTGCACGCGGGCGTGCTGAGCGTGGCTGTCGTGCCGGTCGGGCTGTCGAAGTTTCGTCATAACTTATATCCTATTAGGAGGGTGAACGCAGAGTACAGCCGCGCGCTGCTGAAGCAGACGGACGCGTTGCGCCGCGAATTGAAGCCCCGCCTCGGCACATCGTTCGTGTTCCCCAGCGACGAGTGGTTCTTCTATGCGGGCGAGCCGGTACCGCCGACGGAATGGTACGAGGGGTTTCCGCAGTTCGAGGATGGCGTTGGCACCTGCCGCATGTTTCTCGATCAGGCGGAGGTGGGCCTCCGGGCGCTCTCGGTCGGGAAGCCCGCCTGCGCGCAGCTGCACCTCGTCACGGCGCCGCTTCCGTCGAAGGTGATCGAGCGGTTTGCGTCCCGCCTCGCCGAGGCGACCGGGGCGGCTGTGGAGGTGCTCGTGGTGCCGAACGACTTCTTCGGTCGCGGCATCACGATAGCGGGGCTCATCACGGGGGAGGACCTGATCCGGTCGCTCCAAGAGGCGCGTCCCGAGGGAGTGGTGCTCGTGCCGGACATCGCGCTGAAGGACGAGCGTGTGTTTCTCGACGAAGTGACGATTGCCGACGTGCGCCGGGAGACCGGTTGCGACGTTCGCGTGTGCCCGGCCAGCGCCGAGGCTTTCCTCGGAGAGTTCCTGCCGGCTCTTGCCTAACGCGGCAGGAGCCACAGGGACAGAACGTGAGCGACCGGCGCGGCGAGGAGCAGCGAGTCGAAGCGGTCCAGCACCCCGCCGTGACCGGGCAGGATCGCGCCGCTGTCCTTGATTCCGGCGACGCGCTTCCAGCGGCTTTCAGCGAGGTCGCCGATCATTCCGGCGACGGCAACGACCGCGCCGAACAGGGCGCCCGTTGCCGCCGAGCCGC
>JBFMFD010000192.1:0-3507 GCA_040752255.1 Armatimonadota bacterium | reverse complement strand
GCGGAACGTGGCGGTCTCCGGCGCGACTTGTGACATTCCGGAAGGGTGCATCGGCCTACTCGGACCCAATGGGGCGGGAAAGACCACGCTGATCAAGGCGCTCCTCGGGTTCCTCAAGCCAAGCGAGGGTGAAGGGACAATCCTCGGCTACGATATCCGCTCGGCAAGCCTGGAGCTCCGTCTGCACGTCGGGCTCATGCCTGAAAGCGACTGTCACATCCCCGGCATCAGCGCCGTCGAGTACGTCGCGCTTGCAGGAGAGCTTAGCGGGCTTCCTCGCGCGAACGCGATGCAGCGAGCGCACGAGGTCCTCGAGTACTGCGGCCTCGGCGAAGCCAGATACCGATTCGTTGAGACCTACTCGACAGGCATGAAGCAAAAGGCGAAGATCGCTCAGGCGCTCGTGCACGGGCCGCAACTCCTCTTCCTTGACGAGCCGACGAACGGACTCGACCCGGAGAGCCGCGAGGAGATGCTTGAACTCATCCGCGACATCTCTCACAACAAGGGCGTCAACTGCATCGTCTCCTCGCATCTGCTTCCCGACATCGAGCGAACCTGTGACTGGATCCTCGTGATGAGTCAGGGCAAGTTCCGAAGCCAGCGCTCCGTCGCCGATATGAAGGGCGCAAGTGACTCGGTGTGGGACGTTGAACTGAAGGAGCCGGTCGAGTCGTTCCCTTCCGCACTCGAAGCGAAGGGCGCGAAGGTTCTCTCGCACCTTAGCAACCTGTACCGGGTGGAGGTTCCGCAGGGCGAACGGGCGGCGATGCTCATTCTAGCGGCCGCCCGCGAGGTAACAGCCGAGGTGCGCGGCTTGCGGCCCGCATCACGCTCTCTCGAAGAGGCGTTCCTGGAGGCGATATCGTGAGCCAAGACGCTGCTCCCCCTCCCATCGCCGACCTCACGTACCGCAACTACGACGGGCCGAAGGAGCTTCGTCGCCTGCGGTGGTGGACGATTTCTCGCTCCTTCATTCGTGCGGCGCTACGCAAGAAGCCGTTCTGGGTTCTGTTCGGGCTGCTCTGCATGCAGTGGATGCTTTTCGTACTGTTTGTCTTCATCAATTCGCAAGCGGATCAGATTACCGGCGGAGCACAGCGTGGGCTACGCGCCTTCAACCTCGCAAACACGTTTGCAGATGTCACTGATATCTGGATATGGGTGTTCGCGATCGCCCTCTTCATCGGCGCAGGCAGCATCGCCGCCGACAACCGCGCCAACGCAGTCCAGGTGTACTTGAGCAAGCCGCTGACGCGTGCCGACTACATACTCGGGAAGTGGGCGGGCATGGTCATCCTGCTCTACTTTGCGCAGTTCGTGCCGATGCTCGTCGCCGTGCTCTATGCCGCGCTCGACCAGGGGTTCGGTGAGTTTTTCCGCTCGTACTCTCGGCTGGCGCTGGTGTTCCCTCTTGTGCCGTTGATCCCGGCGGTAATCCATGCCTCCATGCTCATCGGCATCTCGGCGCTCAATCGAACGCCCGCAATCGCCGGCATCGCGTACACGGGCATCTTCATCGTTTGGAACGTGCTCGCGGCAACAATTGCTTGGGCGCCGATCGTCGCCGAAGAGTCGCGCGCAACGGTGATGTTCCTCAATCCGAGAGGGGTCATCTACGGGCTGATCTTCAACCTACTCGGTACGCGGGGAACGCCGCCCGGCTTCCGATCTGAGCTTCCTCTTCCCGAGTGGGCGCCGCTGCTTGGCCTCGCCGTGGTGTTGTGCGCGGGGTCGCTCGCCCTTGCCGTGCTGCGCGTGAGGGCGGTGGAGGTAGTCAAAGGGTGATCGAGCTGCAACGGGCGAGCCGCTGGTATGGCCAGGTCATCGGCGTCAACGACGTCACATGCACGATCGGGCAGGGCATCACCGGGCTTCTCGGGGAGAACGGCGCAGGCAAGTCCACGCTGATCAAACTGGTTACCGGGCAACTTCGCCCCACGACCGGCGCCGTAACCGTCTTCGGCGAGACGCCGTTCGCCAACTCGAGCGTCTTTCGCAGGCTCGGCTACTGCCCCGAAACCGACAGCTTCTACGAGCACATGCCTTGCGAGGAGTTCCTGCTCCTCATGGCGCGCCTGTCCGGGATTCCGTCCGGCGAGGCGGCGACGGTGGCGGAACGCTCGCTCCGGCGTGTCGGAATGTACGACAGCAGGAAGCGCAAACTCGGCGCTTGCTCCAAGGGGATGCGGCAGCGGATTCGGATTGCGCAGGCGGTTCAGCATGACCCGGAGGTTCTCATCCTTGACGAGCCGATGAGCGGCCTCGACCCGGTGGGCAGGAAGGAGATGAGCGACCTGCTGCTCGAGTTCGGCGCCACCAGAACCGTCATCGTCAGCAGCCACATCCTGTACGAAGTCGAAGCGCTGACACGCTCGATCATCTTGCTCCATCGCGGAAGGCTGCTCGCCCAGGGCGATGTTCGCCGTATTCGCGACCTGATTGACCGTCACCCTCATCAGGTCGTCGTGGAGACGGACGGCTCGGCGCGTCAACTCGCGAAGGAACTGGTCGCCCTTTCGTCGGTCGTCGCTGCGCGGATCGAGGGCGACGAATCGCGCCTCATCGTCGAGACCCCCCGCCCCGACGAGTTCTACACCCAACTCCGAGACATCGTGCTTGCCAACAACATTCCGCTTAGGACGTTCTACTCGCAAGACAACAACCTGGAAGCGGTGTTCCGCTATTTGGTCAAGGGATGAACGCACTCGCTATCGCCATCTGGTTCCTGAGGGACACTCTGCAGCCGAAGCGGGCGGTTACCGCCGTGCTGCTGGGGATCATCGGCCCGCTGTTCGCCCTCCTCTTTCGTGCGTTCGGGTTCATACCGGCGGAGACGTACGATGCAAGCGTGCAGTTGGGCATCTTCTCGGCGACGCTCGTGCTTGCGGCGATCGCGTACGGTGGAGGCATCGTCACGTCCGAGGTGCTCGGTGGGACGATTCCTTTGCTCCTCACGCGGCCCGTACCCAGGTGGGCGCTCTTCATCGGCAAGTGGATGGGGGCAGTGGCGCTCACCGCAGCCATCTCCGTGGTCGGCTGCGTGGTCACGGCGATCCTCTCCTTCGGAAGTGACCTTGACACTGGGCTCCTGCTCCGCGACATGATGGTTCTGTGCGCGGGCGCCGTCACCTACGTGAGCCTCTTCGGGCTGCTTTCCGTTCTGTCGAAGCGTCCGTGGCTCATCGCGGCGATCTTCGGCTTCTTCTGGGGGACATGGGTCACCTACGTTCCGGGCGATTTCCGCCGCCTGTCTGTGATGACCTACCTCAAGCAGCTCTCGCCCCACGCGGATGTCTCCGGACAGGAGAATCCTCTCGAAGCGCTCTCCGAGGCGTTCCAGACCGCGCCGATTGACCCGCTCACCTGCTGGAACACCCGGGCGGTGCTGACGATTCTCTCTCTCGCCATCTCGATAGCCGTCTTTTCGACTGCGGAGTTCCTTCCCACCGAAGAGGCGGGATAAAAAGGGTGGGGACGCCGAAGCCGCAACGACGTCCCCGTTGG
>JBFMFD010000191.1:0-3525 GCA_040752255.1 Armatimonadota bacterium | reverse complement strand
TAGTTGTTCTCATGTTCATCGCTTCCTCTGTGCCTCCTTGCGCAGACGCAGGAGCGTGCGCCTCCCAGCAGGGTCAGGGTAGGCGAACGCGGCGCATGATACCTGAACGCCGCCGCCCTATTCGCGGCCAGGCGGCGGGGCCTGCGTGCCTGCGGCCTCGCCCACCTTGCGCATCTCGGCGGTCGCCCCGGATGCCTCCAGCTGAGCCTTCAGGAGTTCGGCTTTCCGCCGGTTGATGCCCGTCAGCAATGCGGCGGGTAGGTCCTCAAGGATGTCCTTGACCTGGTTCCTGGTGAGTGCCAGCATATGCTGGAGTGAGGTGATGACCTCCTCGCGGTCTCGCCCAATGTCCACCAGCACGAGTTCGTACATCGAGGTGTCGTCTACGCGGGCGAAGCCCTTCGGCAGGTGGCGCATTTCGCCGGTCTCGGGATCGAGGAGCGGAATCTCCCGGCCACACTGCTCACAGATGAGCACGGCAGTTTTGTCCGTTAAGTAGTTCACCGCGCCGCAGAAACCGCAGGACACCGCCATCACGTCGAGAATCTTCCCTTCCTTGACGGCTACCCGGCGGTCGCAGTGCATGCACGTGAAGTCGTCGTCCGGCGAGGCGGTGAACTCGTTCGTCTCGTGGCAGTAGGGGCACTCAGCCACGTATGAGCCCTCGTATCGGCTCGCGATCGCGCGATACAGGGCATAGAGCATGAGAAGCGGCGCGGCGGCGATGAACGGTATGCCCAAGCCCTGCAGGTCGAGGCCGCCGAACTTCCAGAACGGCAGGTCTATCACGACCCAGTTCTGGCCAAAGCGCAGGAAGAACATGCCAACGAGCAAGCAGAGGATGGAGAGCACGCCCCAAGTGATGACGTTCTCCCAGTGTATCTCCGTAACGTCGGACCTTCTTACCGGTTCGGGCATTGCGTTCTGACTCCTTGTGAAATCTTACTCGAAGGGCAGGTCGGCTGGTGGATCGGGCCGGTCCTTTGGTCGGGTGTCCGACGTTTGCGCAGCCCCAGCCGCGGCATCCAGGATGCCGGTGACCCAAAGGGTCGCCAGGAACACAAGCGCGCCGATTCCGATCCCATTCATCCCATTTTCGGTGCGGCCGATCGTGAACGCTACCGCAAAACCAAAGACGGCCAGGACGGCGAAGACGACGCCCCGCCAAAACCGTCCGACATAGATTTGGCCCAAGCCCGGAAACATCAGACCGAGCATCGTTGCCGCCCCCGCCGAGCGCTTTCCGAAGGTGCCGTCTTCCCGCTCAAGCGAGGCAGCGTACAGGTCCCACTCGTCCTTGTGCATGCCGAAGACGAGGTTCGCGTGCCGTTTCTCGGTCTGAACGCGACCAGGGTGCTGGTCAATGAGCTCCTTCAGCAGCCGAATCGCCTCCTGTCGCTTTCCGACGCCGACAAGAACGTCCGCAAGCGCCTCCTGTGCATCTGGGTCGTCCGGGTACTTCTGCGCGAGCTCCTCGGCGAGGGCGAGCGCTGCGTCCTTCTCGCCGCGCTTGAGCAGCACGCGGGCCCGAGAGAGCGTGGAGCGAACCTCCTCGTCAATCAGAGGGTTGTCCATGGGGTTGCTGGATGTCGTCGCGAACCGGAAGCTCCTTCCAGAGGCTCTCGAGGTCATAGAATTGCCGCTGCTCCTCCCGCATGACGTGGCACACCACGTCGCCGAAGTCGAGCAGAATCCATCCGCTCCCTCGCCCCTCGATTCGCGCGGGTCGGACGCGTGCTTCCTTCATCTTCTCCTCGACCTTCTCCGCAATGCTGCGCACGTGGATGTCCGAAGTGCCGCTGCAGACGACGAAGAAGTCGCAGACGATGGTTTTCTGACGCAGGTCGAGCGTCTCGACCCTGTCAGCCTTCATCTCCTCCGCGATTTGGGCAATCATCGCGGCCTTTCCTTCCGGGTTGAGTAAAGTTGCCAGTGTCATAGATACAGACGGGATTCCTCGATAAAACGGATGACCGAATTGGGAATAAGGTACCGCACCGAGCGCCCCTCGCGCAGCCGCCGGCGCAGGTCGGTCGAACTCACGTCCAACAGCGGCGCGGAGAACGGCACCACACGGGAGGCGAGAGCCTCCGGCAAGGCGGAGACCACCTGCTCGACCGGGAACCCGGGGCGCGAGCACGCCGCCAGCCGGGCGAGTGCCGCCACGCGCTCAGCTTCGCGCCATGCCGGGAAGTCGGCGAGCGAATCGGCGCCCAGAATCAGCACCAGGTCGTCGCCTGCGTATGACTCGAGGGTGTCCACGGTGAAACTGGGCGGCGGGCGGTCTAACTCCGTCCGACCTGCTTCTAGCCCCGGCGTCCCCTCGACCGCCAGCGAGACCATTTGAAAGCGCACCTCCGGCGGCGCGGCTTCGTGGTCAAGTTTGAACGGAGAGACGTGCGCCACCTCGAGTACGACCTCGTCAAGGCCGAACGCCTCCTTCGCCTCGATCGCCATGCGGAGGTGCCCGATGTGGATGGGGTCGAACGTACCGCCGAGGATGCCCCGCTTCAATCGTCCTCCAGGTACTCGAACTCGAAGCGCCCAATCGTCACGGTGTCCCCTTCGCTCGCGCCGTGCTCGCGTAGCGCCTCGAACAGCCCGCTCCTTCCGAGTCGCTCCTGCAGAAGCGCGACCGCCTCGTCATTGTCGAGGTCCACGCGCTGAATCAGACGCTCGAGCCGCTCGCTCCGCACGACGAACCCGTCCTCCTCCCGCTCAATGATGAATCCGTTCCGCTCGTCCGCGGCTTCATCCGGAGCATCCGGAATCGGCATCACCTCCGGGCGCGGCTTCGGCAAGTCCTGCAGGCGTTTGTCGAGCGCAAACAGAAACTCCTGCACGCCCGCCCCGGTGGCTGCCGACACGGTGAAGCAGTCCAGACCCGTCGCCGAGCGCAGAACTTCACAAATGCCGCGCGCCTCGTCCGGGCTGATCAAGTCGCACTTCGACAGCGCGATAACAGCCGGGCGCCTGGCGAGATCCTCCGAATACGCGTGCAGCTCTTTCAGGACGGTGTGGAAGTTGTCGAGCGGCTCCGAGCCGTCAAGAGGCCTGCACTCGACGACATGGACGACCAGCCGTGTTCGGCCGGCGTGTCGAAGGAAGCGATGCCCTAAGCCCTTGCCCTCCGCTGCTCCTTCGATGAGGCCGGGAAGGTCCGCCATTACAAACGAGCGCTCCCCTACTCTCACCAAGCCCAGGTGTGGGACGAGCGTTGTAAACGGATAGTCGCCGATCTCGGGCTTCGCGGCGGACACCGCGGAGAGCAGCGTTGACTTGCCCGCGTTCGGCAGGCCGACGAGACCCACATCCGCGAGCAGGCGCAGTTCCAGGTGTACCGAGCGCCGCTCTCCCGGCTCGCCGTTCTCGGCGAACGTGGGCGCTTGACGGACGCTGGTCGTGAAATGCAGGTTCCCTCTGCCGCCCTTGCCACCGCGGGCTATGACGGCGCGGGCGCCCGGCTCGGCGAGGTCGGCGAGCAGGTCGCCCGTGTCAGCGTCTCGAGCGAGGGTACCGACGGGA
>JBFMFD010000190.1:0-3559 GCA_040752255.1 Armatimonadota bacterium | reverse complement strand
GTAATTTTCACGGCCCCGGTGCCGAACTCCGGGTCCGGATACTCGTCTTCGATGACCGGAATCGTTCGGCCCGCCAAGGGAAGATGCACGCGCTTGCCCGCCATGCCTCGGTATCGCTTGTCGCTTGGGTGGACGGCGACCGCAACATCGGCGAGCATCGTCTCGGGCCGCGTAGTCGCTACAACGATGTAGCCCTCGCCCTCGACGAACGGGTATCGAATGTGATACAGCTTGCCCTGGCGCACCTCGTCCGAGACCTCGATGTCGCTCACGCTGGTGCGCAGGCCGGGGTCCCAGTTGATGACGCGCTTGCCGCGATAGATGAGGCCACGCTCGTACCAGTCGAGGAATACGCGCAGCACCGCGTCGTGATAGTGCGGGTCCATCGTGAAGCGCTCCCGCGACCAGTCGAACGCGAAGCCGAGTCGCTTGAACTGCTTCAGGATCATCCCGCCCGACTCCTCCTTCCACTTCCAGACGCGCTCCACGAACGCCTCCCGCCCCAAGTCGTGCCGCGTCAGCCCCTCTTCTCGGAGTTGTGACTCGACGACCTTCTGCGTGGCGATACCCGCATGGTCGGTACCGGGGAGGACCAGCGTCTCGAACCCCTGCATCCGCTTCCACCTACCCAAGACGTCTTGGATCGTGTAGCAAAGCGCGTGCCCCATGTGCAGGCTGCCTGTAACGTTGGGCGGGGGGATGGTGATACAGTATCGGCGCTCGCTCGGTCGGTGCTCGGGTTGGAACAGCCCGGCGCTCTCCCATTCCTGGTACCAGCGCTCCTCGACCTCCGTCGGGTCATACCGCGTGCTCAGCGTAGGCTCGTTCATCGTCGTCCTTTCCTGTCTCGAAAGTGAGACGGATTCTACCTTCTCGGTCCGACCCGTCCGACCTGTCCGACCCGTCCGACCTGTCCGACCTGTCCGACCTGTCCGACCCGTCCGACCCCCTACCTCCGCCTCAGAGCCAGCGCGACACCGCCGAGCGTGACCACCGTCGCAACCACCAACCTCGCTGTGATCTCCTCCGTCAGCAGCGCCACACCGCCGACCGCCGCCAGCACCGGAACAGCCAACTGCGCCACCGCGCCGCGCAACGAACCGAGCCGAGGCAGAACCCGATACCAAAGCACGTAGCCCAACCCCGACGTGAGCCCGCCGGAAAGCGCCGCCCAAGCGACTCCCGCCGCCCCAAGTCGTACCGAAGGAAGGAACGCAAGCGCCGCAGCAACACCCATCGGGGCAGCCCAAAGGAAGTTCACTGCGGTCGCTGAAGCAGGGTCGCCGGCGCTACGACCCAGAAGCGAATAGACCCCCCACGCGATGCCTGAGCCGGCCATCAGCAGAGCGCCGCTCAGCGGCGGCGCCTCCGCCCCCGGCAGCGCGAGATACACCAACCCGCCTGCAGCAAGCGCCGCGCCGAGCACCTGCATAGGGCGAAGCCTGTCGCCTTCCCAAAGGCCCACCGAGATCATCGTTACCTGAACCGCTCCGAACAGCACGAGCGCCCCCGTCCCTGCCGTTACTTGGAGGTACGCGAGCGAAAACAGTATCGCATAAACAAAGAGCGCCAAGCCGGGCACCCAACCGCCTGACCGAGCCTGCGGGCGCCCTCGCCTCGGCACCAGCACGACCAGCCATAGCAGCGCCGCGCCCGAGATAAGCCGGACCGCGGTGAACCCCACGGCGTCAATCTCCCCGCCCCGCAGGGCGACACGAGCAAGGAGCGAGTTGCTCGCGAACGCGATTAGCGTCAACGCAGTGAGCGCAAGGGTCGCCCCTGCGCGCCCCGCGCCCTCAGCCACTCCGCCGCCCCCTCTCTACCGCCACGCGCATGCCACTATTCAGTGCGCGCATACTGTCCCTCGCCGAACAGTCTGCGTATGATCTCGTCAATGCCCAACTCCTCGACCGTCAAGTCCTCCACGGGTTGCTCGGCGAGGATGCGTGCCGCGACCGAGGTGACTTGCCCACGCTCTACCTCAAGCACCACCTGGTATTCTGTACAGGTTAGTACATCACCGTAGCCGCGGAGGGCGGACTCCTGGACAGGTTGGTTCAACACGAGTTTCAACACCTTCGTCGCGCTGAATCGGCGCACCAAGTCACCCAGAGAGCCGTCGAACACCAACCGGCCGCGGTCAATCACCACAACTCGGTCGCACACCTCCGCGACGTCCTGCATGTAGTGGCTCGTGAGCAAGAGGGTCGCGCCGCTCTGCTCGTTGTACTCTCGCAGGAACTCCCGGATCCGCTTTTGCGAGACAACGTCGGGGCCCAGCGTAGGCTCGTCCAGGAACACCAGGCTCGGGTCGTGGAGTAGCGCGGCGACCAATTCACACTTCATCCGCTCGCCAAGGCTCAGCCGCCGCACCTGCGTGTTCACCTTGTCCGAGAGGTCCAGCGCCTCGATTAGCCCATCCACCCTGCGCCGGAACTCGGCGTCCGGCACGTCGTAGACCTCCTTCAGCACGAGGAAGCCGTCCCATGCAGGCAGGTCCCACCAGAGTTGCATCTTGTTGCCCATGACCAAGGCGATTCGCTTCAGCATGGCGGGCTTGCGGTCAGTGGGATGGAAGCCGAGCACGGTCGCCTCGCCGGAGGTTGGGTACAGGATGCCGCTGAGCATCTTCAGCGTGGTGGTCTTGCCGGCGCCGTTCGGTCCGAGGAAGCCGACCCTCTCGCCGGGGCGGATTTCGAACGAAACGCCGTCCACCGCCGTGACGTCCCGGTAGCGCCTCTTGAAGAGGGATTGAAACGCACCGAGCACCCCCGGCGGCTTCTGCACGACCCGGAAGCGCTTGGTTAGTTCCCGCACCTGGACGATCGGCTCCACGGCTCGGCAGGATACCGCCCCTTCGGTGTAACCTGCGCCCGTGCCGAGCAAGACGGAGTGGATTTGGCTGGACGAGGCAACCCGCGGAGGGTGGAACCAGTGGGTAGAGTTCCGGCGCATCATCGCGGGTGGCTCCGCCGGCCGCCTCATCCTCAGAATCACCGCGGACACGCGATACAACCTCTGGCTGAACGGCGCGTGGGTCGGCTATGGCCCGAACCGCTCCTTCCCGGACTGTGCGTACTACGACGAGTACGACGTCACCGCGCTCTGGAAGGAAGGGGAGAACGAGGTCCGAGCGCTGGTCCATGCGACAGGAATCGCGACCTTTCAGAACCTGGAGTCCTCGGCTGGGCTTTGGGCGGAGGTGGAGGCGGACGGGGAGTTGCTCGCAAGGACGGACGCCTCCTGGGAGTGCCGCCGAGACACCCGCTTCGGCACGCGAAGGTTTCGCATCGCCTGCCAACAGGGGTGGCAGGAGCTCCTCCGCCCCGCCGAAGAGGGGTCGTGGCGGGAGGCGGCGGTGGTTCAGGACGGCCGCCAGCCGGAGCCTGCCCCAATTCGGCTGGCGGTCGGGCGGGTCGTTGAGCCGGTCGCCGTCATCGATGCCGCGGCTGTGAAGCCGCCGTGCGCGGTGCTCTCCCTAGCGCTGCGGGAGATGCTGCTTCCAGGATACTCAGCCGCAGCGCCCAAGCAGATCTGGGGCGCGGTGGGGCTGATGTTT
>JBFMFD010000189.1:0-3563 GCA_040752255.1 Armatimonadota bacterium | reverse complement strand
CGCCGAGTGTAACTGAACACGACGACTATACTACCGTGCGGCGTTCCCGTATGTCAAGGTTTCGCCAAAGAAATCCGAGACTTTTTCGCGACACTCTCCAGCCACAGTTGGGGCTGCATGCCCTGTTTACCCTTACCGGTCCTTAAAAACCTGGTAACAAAACCGTTGCCCTCACGGGAACTTTGGCATCAGAATTGCCGTCAAGTAAGTGGGCGACAGGGCTGGACCCGGTCCCCGAAGGAGACGAGAAGAGTCGCCATGACGCGAGCAAGCAAGTTTGTATGGATTGGAGCCGCAGCCGCTCTCACCCTTGCGGGGCCATCCGCCTCCGCAATCGTGACGTTTGACTTTGAAGTCCTCATCACCGGCCAGATGCCGCAGGGGAGCAGCCCTTGGGCAACGCTAACCATCGAGGACAACGGAACCGACACCGTGGACATGACGCTGAGCCACAACGCTGGTTCCGCGCAAGGGCAGTTCATCTCGAAGCTGCTCCTCAACATTGACCCGTTCGCGGACAATCTAACGCTGAGCCACAGCAGCACGAAGATCACCGGATCCGGCTTCGGGATGGACGCGTTCAACGACGCCGGCGGCATGTTCGACATGTACGTGGACTTCGAGGTCTCGAACCGCGACGGCGGGGCGCACCGCCTCAAGCCCGGCGAATCCGTCAGTTGGCAAGTGATGGGCGACGGCCTGTCGGAGAACGACTTCGTTGCCCTTTCACAGGGCAACCTCAACCTGTTCGCCATGCTTCACATTCAGGGCATCAACGGCGGGGGCTCCGGCAAAGTCGCGCCTGTTCCCGAGCCGGGAACGTTGGCCGCGATCGGAGTCGGCCTTGCCGCCCTCGCTTCGCGGAGATTGAAGCGCAAGTAGGTTTGACCGGAGGAGAGCAAAGGAGCTAGTGGGGGCAATCTGCCCCCACTTCTCTTTTTCGGTGCCGTATCGTTTGGCGTGTGCGGCGGCTCGAATCCAAAAGGGTTAGAGTATGCCGTACTCCCGAAGCAGCGCGGGCTTGTCTCGCCAGTTCTCCCGCACCTTGACGAAGAGTTCGAGGTACACCTGGTTGCCCACGATTCGCTCGATCTCCTTCCGCGCCTCGGTACCGATGCGCTTGAGCATCGAACCGCCTCGGCCTATGAGAATCGGCTTTTGGGACTTGCGCTCCACGACGATCGCCGCGCTGATTCGGGTAATCGGCTTCTCGTCGGCGGGATCCGCATCCTCCCAACTTTCGAGCGCCACGGCGACCCCGTGCGGTACTTCTTCGCGCGTGGCGATGAGCACCTGCTCCCGGATCAACTCCGCCGCCATCTCACGCTGAGTCTGGGTGGTGTAGAGGTCGGGGTCGTCAAACAGCGGCTCTCGCTCCGGAAGGCGCTCGATGAGCAGATCCACGAGTTTTGCAACGTTCTCTCCAGAAAGCCCGTTCGTGTAGAGCAGTTCGCTCGGCGCGGTCAACGCCTCGAAGGCCTCGTAGTGCTCGCGGACATACTCGGGCCGCAAGCGGTCCATCTTGTTCAGCGCAACGACCCTCGGGGCGTCCGCATGGAGGCCGATCAACTGCGCGATGCGCTTGTCCTCGGTGTTGGGCATTCGGCTCACGTCCACCACAAACAGCACGACATCCGCGTCGTGGAGAGTTGCGACGGCTCGCTCAACCATGACGCTTCCGAGCTTCGTCTTCGGCTTATGGATGCCGGGGGTGTCACGAAACACGATCTGGGCGCCGGGCCGGTTCGCGATACCTACGATCGCGTTCCGAGTAGTTTGCGGCCGGGGAGAGACGATGCCCACCTTCTCGCCGACGATGTGGTTCATCAACGTCGTCTTGCCCACATTCGGCTTGCCGACGACGGCGACGACGCCGCACTTCATGGGTTCTTCTTACGGAAGACGAAACCGACTTCCTCTTTGCTCTCTTTTGGCGCCACGCTCCGCTTTACTGCCTTTCGCGGTCGGCGTCGAGCCTCTCGTCGCACGCGCACTTCGCGCTCGTCCTTGTCTGGAGTGTCCTCTTCCTCGTCCGCCTCGCCCACGCCGAAGTACGCTCCAACGGCGTCATCGTGCGGGAGTGTAACGATGGGGACATCGAGGTCATGAGCTACGAGCGTTACCGTGTCGCTTTCTGCTTCCTCGCCGGGGCTGATCTGGCGCAACTCCTCAACATCTGCGCTGAGTAGAGCCTTCACGTCGCCCTCTTCGCCCACCAAAAGGACCTGCGTTGCCCCGTCGGTCGCCTCACTGCGGACGTGAGTCTGGTCAACGGCAACCGTCTTGCTCTCTACGACGTCGTACGCGTTCCACCGATTCGGCAGCGTCGCGATGCGGTGGCCCGCGCCCTTGTAGTGAATCGTAAGGAACGGTGGGCGGCAATGCACGACGTCTCCGTGGTGGTTCCAGAGCTGAACTCCAGCCATCTCGCACAGGCCGAGGATGATTCGTTCGGTGATGATCGGCTCGCCCAGGAATACCGTTCGCCACTGACCCTCCTCGCCGGGCACCTCGCGCACGACGAAACTGGGCAATCCGGTTTGGTTGTATTCGCCGAGAACGGTTGTGCCCTCCTCGGGGATGGCAAAGTAACTCGGCTCGAGCTGCTCCACCGTGCTCAGCGCCCGTTCCTCGAGGAGGTGCGTCAGTGGGTGCTCTCGGTTGAGGATGGTTGTTCCGGCGCGACTACTGAACGGCTGGGGTCGAATCGCGATTCCGGTAACTTCTCTCACCCTCTCGAGGGCGGGGCGTCCCCACTCGAACTGCCCAGCGCTGTAAACCCAAAAGAGCGTCTTGCCGTCGCGCTGCAGCCGCTTGCGAATCGCGCTGCGAACTTCGGGGCGAATATCCCATGCGTTCAAGAAGATGTAGAGCCTCGCTTCGGGGAATCGCGTTCTGTGCGCGAGGTCGGTGAGCAGATAGAAGCCCGCGCTCACTCCTGCTCTGAGCACCGCCTCGCGCGAGCCTTGGATGAGCAGCTTGAACGCTTTCGGGTCGCTCAGGTACGCCAGGCTGCGCTCGTCGATCAGCACCGCGACGTCCGGATCGTTCACGGGCGCGCCCATCGCCATCGTCATCGCTTCAAGCACGCGCGCCCCGCGTTCCCAAATCGCCTTGGTGTTGAGCCAGCCGTTGCCCCAGAGGTCCATCCATTGGATGCCGGAGCCGTGCGCCAGCGCGCAGCCGAGGCTCCTCCAGTGGGCGGCGGCAAGCTCTTGCGGCGTTTGCATCACGGGGTTGAAGTCGTCGGGTTCCTTCACGCCGCTGATGGGGGTCTTGAAATCCTCTTCGCTGATGTACAGTTTGCCGTTCAGCGGCATGCTGTCGATTGGGCCCGGAAACGCGGATGCGCCTCCCATCCCTCGGTCGCGATAGGACGGAGGGCCGCCGATGATGTTGACGTCAGGCGTGCGAAGCAGCTTGCCCAAGCTGAGGTGTGCGCTCGCGGGGTGCGCCCACTCGAAGGTGTAGCCGTAACTGACGCCTACGAGGAACCAGCCGCTCGACGCCACCTTCACCTCGCGCGCCAACTTTCCGATACGGTCTACCGTCGCGTCGCTCAA
>JBFMFD010000188.1:0-3663 GCA_040752255.1 Armatimonadota bacterium | reverse complement strand
GCTCTTGATGATCGGCGCGATCGGCATGAACCACCAAGAGGGTGGAACCGAGCACGCGGGCATGGGCTTCTGGATCGACTACAACACTCCCCGACCGCTCTTCAAGATGCGTGGCGTCTTGGAGTCCGTTTTCGGCGGCTCCTGGATGAACATCGCCCCGAGCTGGGTCATTGACGGTGAGGGCTACATTCATGAGCACGTGCTGAACTTCGAGTGGGATCAGAACGGTCGCCTCGACCGCTTCCGGCTGACGCCCATCAACCAGCACCTCGGTGACATGAACCTGAGCGGTCGGATTGACGACCTCGACGCGGCCATCTTCTTCGAAGTGTGGGCAGGTCGAGATCACGATCCGCAGAAGTTCATCCTCGCTGACCTCGACGAAGATGATGACGTGGACTTCGTCGACTTCCTCGAACTCGTTCGTCGGATGGGGTAACCGCCCATCTCTCGCTGTCAGCAGGTGGGGGCGTTGCTTGGCGACGCCCCCTGTCTATTGCGGGACATGGCGACGGGGGCGCCGGCGAAATGGAACATTTCAGGCGCGCCGGCACTCCAATCGTTGAGTCGGCAATCGCCGACGCGCAGTATACTATTCGATGGAGGCTTATGATGATGAAGGCAGGCATTGCAACTCTGATCGCTTTCGTGGCTCTAGCTGCTCCCTTGGGGGCGCAGGTGGTCGAAGAGGGATGGATGACCCTCACGTTCTTGCGCATCCGTCAGGCGGACGGCACGCTCAAGGAGTACCGGAACGTGCCGGTCCCCTACCGCATGGAGCGGATCCACGCGACACCCTATCGGAGTGGGAGTGCCTCGTTCGGTGAGTTCACCGCACAGGCGTCCAACACCATCGCCTACAAGAACGACAACGGCACGAACACGTACTTCTACACGCCGGACATGTCGAGCGCTTTGGACGACATCACCCTCGACCCTCTGGGCGACGGGTTGGAATGGCGCACGATGACCTTCGGCTACAACGCCGATGACCTCGAGTTCGCGCTCGTGCGTTGGATCGTTTACGACACGTTCGTGCCCGGGCGGGGCGCGGGGCGAAGCGCCTTCGATGGCGTAATCGCAGACTTCGGCACCATTCGCTGGTGGCCCTCCGGGCAATTCAAACTCACGGTTGACCTCGCGGGCTCCGGATTCACGTTTGCCGTGCCGGACGGCGAGTGCTACGTAGCCCAGCAGTACCGTGAGCCGGACCCAACCGGGGAGGGAGCGTTCATTCGCACCATCAACCCGATCTTCAGCGGTCGCGGCGTCACGATCGGCACGAGTGCGGATGCGTTCTTCTTCGACTCGGACGAGAACGGTATCTACGATGAGACAGAGGTTGACTGGTTCGATGGCCCGCCGAACGAGGCGAACTTCTTGTGGATCGTCGAGGTCGGCGGCAACGTTGAGGTAGCGCTTCCCGTGAGCATGCAGGTACCGTTCGGGGCGCACACCAACGGCAACCTCCAGAGCCTGTGGAACAGCGACGACGACCACGTGTTCATCCAAGCGCGACGCTCGCCTGCCATTGCAGACCCATCGATGCAGATCGTGCTGCAGGCGGGCATATCGCCCGGCGAGGTGAGCGGATTGAAGTTCATTCTCGAGTCGCAGGGAACCTACGAGATCCCGATGAAGATCGAGTGGTTCAACTTCACCCACAACCGCTGGGACGTAGTGTGGCAAGGCCGGGCGACGCGGACCGACTCGGTAGTCGAATACGCGGAACCGAACCGCGCAGGCGAGTACGTGTCCTCCTCAAACCAGCTCCGGGTTCGCCTCAGTTGGTTCGACGACGGCGTGACGGACATCTCCTGGGGGTGTGCGGTCGATCAGGCGGTCTGGCACGTGATTCGGCCTTAGACACCCCTGCATCATGCGAGGGAGGCGGGCCACAGCCGGCCTCCCTCGGCAGGTCGTAGCGACGAAAAAGGCGCTACCCCCTTGACAAACGCGGCGGGATGTGCCCATAATACAGGTTGCCGCGGAGCATGCAGGCGGGTTTGACACGCGTCGCTCCGAGTGGCGGGACCTTGAAAACCGGCGCTGAGAAAGAGTTCTTTAGGTGTGAATCCCTCGTCCGCCGTCCTCGGACGGCGTCGAGAGAAGTTCAACCAGCGCATTCAGTTCGGTAGCCTTCGGGCTGCTGCTGGTGCGCTGAGATCAAACAATTCTTCACGGAGAGTTTGATCATGGCTCAGGACGAACGCTGGCGGCGTGCCTAAAACATGCAAGTCGAACGAGGATCCTATGGGTCCTAGTGGCGAACGGCGGAGTAATACATAAGCAACCTGCCCCGAAGACCGGGATAGCCCCTCGAAAGAGGGATTAATACCGGATGTGGTCCGATGTGGGCATCCATGACGGATTAAAACGCGCAAGCGGCTTCGGGAGGGGCTTGTGGCCTATCAGCTTGTTGGTGGGGTAACGGCCCACCAAGGCTTCGACGGGTAGCTGGTCTGAGAGGACGATCAGCCCGACTGGGACTGAGACACGGCCCAGACTCCTACGGGAGGCAGCAGTTGGGAATCTTGCGCAATGGGCGAAAGCCTGACGCAGCGACGCCGCGTGCAGGACGAAGTCCTTCGGGATGTAAACTGCTTTTGCCAGGAAAGATAATGACGGTACCTGGTGAATAAGCCCCGGCTAACTACGTGCCAGCAGCCGCGGTAAGACGTAGGGGGCGAGCGTTGTCCGGATTCACTGGGCGTAAAGAGCGCGTAGGCGGCCTGCTAAGTCAGGAGTGAAATCTCCAGGGCTCAACCCGGAAACTGCTTCTGATACTGGCAGGCTCGAGGGTCAGAGAGGTGATTGGAATTCCCGGTGTAGCGGTGACATGCATTGATATCGGGAGGAACACCCGTGGCGAAGGCGGATCACTGGCTGACACCTGACGCTGAGGCGCGAAAGCGTGGGTAGCGAACAGAATTAGATACTCTGGTAGTCCACGCCCTAAACGATGGATACTAGTCGTCGGAGGTATCGACCCCTTCGGTGACGCAGCTAACGCACTAAGTATCCCGCCTGGGGAGTACGGCCGCAAGGTTGAAACTCAAATGAATTGACGGGGACCCGCACAAGCGGTGGAGCATGTGGATTAATTCGATACTAACCGAAGAACCTTACCCAGGCTTGACATCGAGGGAAAGCTCTGGAAACAGAGCCCTCCACCCACAAGGTGGACCCAAAGACACCTGTTGCATGGCTGTCGTCAGCTCGTGCCGTGAGGTGTTTGGTTAAGTCCAGCAACGAGCGCAACCCTCATCTCGTGTTGCCAACGGGTAAAGCCGGGGACTCACGAGAAACCGCCGGCGTAAGCCGGAGGAAGGTGAGGATGACGTCAAGTCAGCATGGCGGTTACGCCTGGGGCTTCACACATGCTACAATGGGCGCAACAAAGGGCAGCAATGCCGCGAGGCGGAGCGAATCCCAAAAATACGCCCTCAGTTCAGATCGCAGTCTGCAACCCGACTGCGTGAAGTCGGAATCGCTAGTAACCGCAGGTCAGCTATACTGCGGTGAATACGTTCCCGTGTCTTGTACACACTGCCCGTCAAGTCACCTGAATTGTCTGCACCCGAAGTCCGTGGCCCAACCCGCAAGGGAGGGAGCGGCCGAAGGTGTGGGGAGTAAGGGGGACTAAGTCGTAACAAGGTAGCC
>JBFMFD010000187.1:0-3672 GCA_040752255.1 Armatimonadota bacterium | reverse complement strand
CCGGCGTCCCGCCGGTGGCAAAGCACAGTGAAACCGGCAGCCGTAACCCCGGCGTCCCGCCGGAGACAAAGCACAGTGAAACCGGCAGCCGTAACCCCGGCGTCCCGCCGGTGGCAAACCACAGTGAAACCGGCAGCCGTAACCCCGGCGTCCCGCCCGAGACAAACCACAGTGAAACCGGCAGCCGTAACCCCGGCGTCCCGCCCGAGACAAACCACAGTGAAACCGGCAGCCGTAACCCCGGCGTCCCGCGGGTAACAGAGCAGAAAGTCCACCGCCGGGACGGCGGGAGTACGTTTGGTCGGAGTGAGTTCGGTCGAGGCGCCTTCCGAGTGCCCGCTTTCGAGCAAATAGAAAAGAAGCACGGAGACCGATTGCCGCATTGGACGGCCGAAGGCGCCGTCTACCACGTCACTTTTAGACTGGCGGACAGCCTTCCGAACCGCGTTCTAAAAGAGTTCGAACAGGAGCGGGATGCCCTCCTAAAGAAGAAGGACCTGACCGAATCCGAGAAGAAGAACCTAAACCGCCTGGTCTCCCGTCGTATCGAGGAGTACTTGGATAGAGGCATCGGCGCGTGCCTAATGAAGCAGCCAGGAGTCGCCGACATCGTTGCCAATGCACTGGCTCATTTCGATGGCGAGAGGTACCACCTTCACGCATGGTGCGTGATGCCCAACCACGTTCATTTGGTGATCCAGCCGTGCCAAGGCCACAAGCTTCCCAACATCATCCACAGTCTGAAGTCGTACACCGCCCACGAAATCAACAAAGCGCTGAGGCGAAAGGGACGGGTTTGGATGGCCGAGTACTTCGACCACTTGATACGGAGCGAGGCCTCCTACGAAAGGATGATTAAGTACGTGATAGAGAATCCCTCCAAGGCGGGGCTAAGGGATTGGAGGTGGGTCAACTCCCACGCAAACCAGAAAGCACCCCCGCTGCGCCATAATCCACATCGGAAGCGCCGATGAGAGTCCTTCGATTCATGGGGTGCCCGCTCAACCAGTTCGCATCCCTCGAGCGGTTCATCCTCAGCCAAGCCGTCGAAATGAACCGTCGCGGGCACGTCATGGAGGTCGCATGGGACGGCGTGCGGAACCCGGACGCCGCACGGCAGGCGCAGGAGTTCGCCCCGGGCGTCAAGATTCACCTCGACCTGCCCGACCCGACGCCGCCGCGCGCGCCGATGCTCCGCTTGAAGTACTTCTTCCGCGTGCTGCCCCTCATCCGACGCGGAGGCTACGACATCGTTCACCTCTACTTCGGGCCGTCGGCGCGAATCATCAACAACATGCGCAGGCTGCTCGGGAAGACGAAGATCGTTCGCACGATGGGCACACTTCCCGACCCACGCACCAGCAACCCGCTGGCAATGAAACTCAAGGCGTGGTACTGGCGCTTCAACCTTCGAAACGTAGACGCGATCATCTGCGTCTCAACCCCGGTCCTCGATGCCTTCGCCCAGCGCGGCATACCGAGGTCCAAGATGGTCGTGGTTCACAACGTAACCGACACGGAGTTCTTCAAGAGAACCGCCGACCGGCCCAGCGGTCGAGACTGGCTCGGGCTGACCTTCGTCGGAAGGCACCACGAGGTGAAACGCATCCCCGTCCTGCTCGAAGGGATGAGAATCCTCCGCGAGCAGCACGGTGTGAGCGACGTGGTGCTCACGCTCGTCGGCGATGGCGAGTTGCGCCAAGAGCACGAAAAGATGGTCGAGCAAATGGGCTTGCAGAAGTGCGTGCGCATCCTCGGCCAGAGAAAGGACGTCCCCCGCATCCTGAACGAAGAGACCGACGCCTACGTAACCGCCTCCCGCCTCGAAGGGCTGCCGTGCGCTGTACTCGAGGCGATGGCGACCGAGCTGCCCATCATCGCGTCCGACATCGGCGAGCACAAGGAGGTGGTCGAGGACGGCGAGAACGGCCTTCTCTTCCGCCTCAACGACCCGGCGGACTTCGCGGAGAAGGTACTCGCCCTCCGCGCGCTCCCCGACCGGGGCCGCGAGATCGGGCGGCGCAACCGCGAGAAGATCGTGCGCGACTTCAGCGTCCAGTCCTGGATCGAGAAAGAGTTGGCGGTGTACGAGCGGGTTCTGTCCGCCTCACACCCGGGCGCCTGAGCCGGCGGAACCGCGAAAAACGCGGTATTCTCCCCATCCCGTCGGGCGAGTGGCGGAACTGGCAGACGCGCTGGATTTAGGTTCCAGTGGGGCAACCCGTGGGGGTTCGACTCCCCCCTCGCCCACCACATCGTGTCATCTCGATGGAACATTTCCGCGCCTGCCCCTATCCTACAGCCGGTGGAGCGGTTGCCGTACAACCTAAACCAACGGAGATGAAGAGAGATGAACATGCAACTCGTGCGAGCAATCGCAGCAGCAGCCGCGCTACTCACAGCAGCGCTTGTCGGAACTCAATCCGGCACACCCGTCGAAATCAAGTCTGTTGACAACTATGCAGGCAACAGCAACGTCTACACCAACGCGCCCAACACCACCATCACGGTAGTCGAGTTGGACGCCGACAAGAAGCCCGTGCGTTCGTGGACGGGAACCACCGACTCCGACGGCAAGATCACCATTCCTGCCGGACACGTTCTCAGCAAGGAGTACCTCCGAGCATACAAAGCATCAACCATGGCGGAGTTCGTTTCGCCGTCCGCCGTTGAAGCGAACATGCCCTTCACCTTCGCCGCAACCGGAACCGTCGAGGGAACGGTCGTCCAAGTCCACACCTTGGAAGGCGAGGTCATCGCCGCCAAGCGAACGGACGAACACGGCAGAGTGTTCCTCCCGCTCGGCCTTGCGGCGGGCACGTACATCCTGTCGGCAGGAAGCACTGGTGGCTCCAACATCGGAACCCTGAATGTAAAGAAGCCAAAGCCTCGCCCTGACTATGTCCCGCAGGACACGCTGTCGCTCTCGGTCGGGCCCGTTCCTTCCGCCGGCAACATCGCCGAGCCGATCGCGCTGACCGGCCTGGGGATCAACCCCGACGCGACGAACCTCAAGGCGTGGATTGACACGCCGAAGGCAAGCGACGGCTTCAACCAAGTGACGGTCCTTGCCGCAAGCCCGAACGAGATGATCCTTGAAGCGCCCGCAAAGAGCGGCGTTGAGGCGGGGCCGATGCAAATCCTCGTCCAAGACATGGAGACGGGAGAGACCACGGCGACCAACCCGTTCGTCGGCTACACGGCCTCGGCAAAACTGACCCAGCGAACCGTGATGAGCGGCGCGCAGACCGAACTGGTTGTGAACGTGCAGCCCGCGGACATGAACGCCACCGCCCATGCGCGCATCGTCGCGGGGCCCGTTACGTTCGAGAACGGAGCCTCGGAGATGTCGCTGCCCACGAGCAACGGTCTTGCCACTTTCCCGATCCGGTCGCACACCGGACAGACGGGCGAGATCAAGATCACGTGGTACGTCGCTCCAGGCGAGCCGCTACCGCCGCTCCTATCAACGATCGGCGCCTCCAACGCCGGCAACCCGTGGTTCGCCCCCGCCGACGGAGCCATCTTCTCCGACCCGCAAGCCAGTGCCACGCAGGACAAGAAAGCTAAGCACCTCGAGAAGGCAGCAGAGGCGGAGAAGGCGGCAGAGAACGCCGAGAAGGCAGCCGCTGATGCTGCCGCGAAAGGCAACCACACCAAGGCAGCGGAAGA
>JBFMFD010000186.1:0-3686 GCA_040752255.1 Armatimonadota bacterium | reverse complement strand
TGGACTGCGTCCACGATCCAGCCGGGGCCGCCGACACGAATATCCTCAACGACGCGGATGTTCGGAAACCCGGGCGGCGAAATCGCGCGACCGCCATTGCCGTTCGTAACGACGTTGTTGTCCCAAAGCACCCTCGCCTGCACCGAGATTCCTGCGCAGGCGAGAGCGAGAGCGGCAAAGATCCTCTTCATCGGTTCTCTCCTTTCCCTGGCGGTTTTGCTCGCCGAGGGCGCTGCCTACAGTGTACCGACTAGAGAGCAAAAACAGGACTGCCCGGCTGAGCCGGGCAGTCCAAGTCGCCAGGATTTCGGTCGTTGGCTCGAGGCCAACCGTCGCGGAATTACTTCCGGCGGCGGCGAGCAGCGAGCGCAGCGAGACCGGCGCCGATCGCCAGCATGGTCGCAGGCTCAGGAACCGGGTTGCCCTCGATGACGAAGGCGTGATGCCAACCGGAACCCTCAGGACCCCAGGTGGTACCACCGTCGAGGCTGAAGTAGCCGGTGCTGGAACCAGCGCCGTCCGGGCCGCCGCCCGAGGTCATCCAGTAGTTGGTGCCTGCGCCGCCACCGTTGGCGTTGCGGGCGCCGATCCAGTACGTACCCGGCGCCATCACGTGACCGCCCATGTTGATCTCATAGCGGTACTCAGCGCGGCCGAAGTACGTGAGACCGGTTGCGACGCGGTTGAACGACAGACCGTTCAACGAGGTGTTGAGCCCACCGGGGACGCCACCGTTGTTGTTGTAGATGTAGACGTCAATGTTCCCGCCATGGGTCCAGTTTGCGTCTTCGATGATGCTCATCTTGAGCGTGTTCACGATCCAGCCCGGGCCGCCGACGCGAACGTCGTCAACCACGCGGATGTTCGGGAACGCAGGCGGCGAGATCGCGCGGCCGTTGACGCCGTTCGGGATAACGTTGTTGTCCCAGAGAACGGCGGCGTTGGCGGCGGAAACCGCGCCAGCCAGGATCGCAATTGCGAACAGTTTGGTCTTCATTGTTGTTTGTCTCCTCCTCTCTAACATGTAGAGTAGTTGTCTTGGCTCGAGGCCTCCAGCGTTCACGCCCCAAGGGGCGCGCAGCCGTCGGCTGACCGAGCACTCATTGCCATTCTACCGAAAGCCTGAGCGATTCGGTTTCCTGGCTGCCGACAGTCTAACACATTCCGCAAGCCACAGCGCCAGGGTTTGCCCAAAACCCAGTAGAAATTCGGGCCGATTCTCAGACTCTTAACAGGGCACGCCTCGCCCCGGCGTTCGCACCGCAACAGAACGCAGGTTGACATACCGGGATGCGGTATCTTCTAATGGTAGACATACGAGTACTGCCTAGGAACGAAGATGCACAGCCGAGACCTTTCCCACCAAGCCGAACTCCTCCTCCGCCAAGCTGAGCGCGACCCAGAGCGACCCCACTACGGCGAGCAGTGGTTCCGCCGCAAACTCCGCATCGCCCACAGCCGGGATCGGCGCTTCGCTCGTGAATTGCAGCCCGGAGACGCGGTCCCACGCGACCTCCTGCTTCGCGAACTGCGGCGGCACCTTGCGGTTGCGGGCCTGACGCCGCTGCAGTCCGCCGTCCTCGCCGATCACTTGCTCGGGCGGAGCTGGGTCGAGGTCGCCGCCGGCCGCGGCCACAGCAAACAGGCTGCCCAGCAGGCGTTCCGCGCCGCGGTAAGGAAGATTCGCTCGAAGCGCGCCTGCGACCCGTACGCGGGCTTGAGCGAGGTGTATCGCGCCGAGGTGAGCAGGCGGGGGCGCGCCGTTTAGCGCACTTCCCACTTAGTCACGTCGTACCTGCCGCCCCACGCGGGGAACGTGACGCCGCGGTCGTGGTAGCCGACCCTGGCTTTCACCTCACGTGAGCCCTGGTGCACGAAGCGCTCGGCGTTGGACGAGATGGTGACGACGACGGTAGTGTCTGCGAACGGTGCGTTCCGCTCATCAACCGTCTCCCAGAAGCCCCCGGCGTAGTTGAACATTTCAATGCGCTGGATGACGGGGTCGCCGCTTTGCCCCGCCTCGGAGATGAACTTCAGCTCGCTGGGCGTGGCCGTGGGCGATGTGCCGACGACCTCGATCTCAACGGACGCGGCGGCGATCTCGGTTGGTCTGCGAGCCTCAACGTTGACGTACGAGTCGTCGCTGAAATGCAGGTCGTTCAAGCTCCCGCCCGTTTGGTCTCCCCGCGTGACGGTGAACGAGCTGGGAAGGACGGTCTCCGTGAGCGCGATCGCCGTTACGTTGTCAATGCCCATCTGCGCGGCGATCGGGTCTCCCCCTTCGCCGACGGGGTCCGCGTCGTGTCGGAACATCAGGCGTGTGACGTTGGTGATGACTTGGGCATAGGTCTCGGAGCCGAACACGTTCTGCAAGTCCGCCTCGCGGAGCGAGAAGCTAACCTCGTACCAGGTGTTGTCGGGCGGGAGGTCAATCGCGTTGCGGCTGGTGAAGCGAGAGCCGAGTGGCCCGAACAGGACGACCCGCATTGAGAGCGTCTGGTTCGACTGGTTTCGCATGTGAACGCGAATGCCGTCAACGCCTGCCGCCTGGTAGTCGCCGGTCCACTGGGCAAAGTTGAACGTTGCGAGGCGGCTGCCTGCGCCAAACCCGCCACGGCTTGTAATCTGGAGGAAGCGGTCCCCCTGGCCATCCGGCCCGCCGTCGGGCACGTTGACCGGGTTCGCGCCACCGCCCCAGCCCTGCGTGGTGCCGTCTTGGAAGTCGTCCTGCTGACCGAGGGCGATGGCTACAGCCCAAACCGCGAGCCCGACGACCGCGCAACCTGCGGTTAGGCGCGCTACTGACGCAATTGACCTTCCTTTCATTTCTAATTCACTCTTTGCGACGCACTTCGCCGCGACGGCTGCAGTATACATCAGTCGAGCCGAGGGCGGCGCATCGTTCGGTACACTCCCCAACCGGTTTTGGAAAACCAGGTAACGCAACTTCGGAATGCTGTCGACACCGCACGGCTCATCGTCCTCTCCGGCCACACCGGGCCGGACGGCGACACTGTGGGCGCGTGCTTGGCGCTGCATCTGGCCTTGAAGGAGCGAGGCAAGCGGTCACGAGTGCTGTTTCACGACCCCGTGCCGAAAAACCTGATGTTTCTGCCTGCCTCCTCTGAAGTCGAGCGAGTCGAAGAGGGGTTTCTGCTGGATGGCGACGCGGACCTCGCCGTGGTGATGGACCTTTCAACCTCCGATCGCCTCGGGCGGGTGCGGCCCCTGGTGGAGCGCGCGAAGCAAGTCGCCGTGTTGGATCACCACGAACCGGGCAAGGAGGTGTTCGGCGACATTCGAATCGTTGACGCCACGGCCGCGGCGACCTGCCTCATCCTGTACCGCGTGCTCACCTCGATGAACTTCAAGATCGGCCGCGACGTTGCGCAGTGCTTGCTGGCGGGAATCGCAACGGACACGGGCAACTTCGCCTTCCCCAACACCACGCCGGAGACCCTGCGCGTCGCTGCAGACCTTGTGGAGCGAGGAGCGGATCTCGCGGTCATCAACGAAGAGGTGTGGAACAAGCGGCCGCTCGCCGCGATTCGCTTGCTCGGGGTCGTCCTCTCCCGGCAGGAGATGCACTGCGGCGGGCGCGTAACGATGAGCCACTTGCTGAACGAGGACTATCTCGCTGCCGGTGCATCGGACGAGGACACCGAAGGAGCCGTGAACGAACTTCT
>JBFMFD010000185.1:0-3764 GCA_040752255.1 Armatimonadota bacterium | reverse complement strand
GCACGGTGGCGACGCCCGCGGGGCCTTGGTTTTTCTGCGCGCCCGCGAAGATGACGTCGTAGCGGTTCAAGTCCATCGGGCGACTGAGGATGTTGCTGCTCATGTCGCAGACGACCGGCACGTCGCGCGACCACTCGGGGTCGCGCAGGTAGTCAACGCCCTGGATCGTCTCGTTGCTGGTGAAGTAGATGTACGAAGCGTCATCCGTGAAGGAGGGCTCGTCGTCGGCGGGCGCGCGGTCGAAGTTGGTCTCTTCGCTGGTCCAAGCGATGTGCAGGGGCCCGAGCTTCTTCGCGTCGCCGATGGACTTGTGCCCCCACGTGCCCGTGTCGATGTAGTTGGGCGTCTTTCCCTCGATGGCGAGGTTCATGGGCACCATCGCGTTTTGCAGGCTCGCGCCGCCCTGGAGAAAGAGCAGCCCCCAGTCCTCGGGGACGCTGAGGATTTGGCGAAGGGAGTTGATCGTTTCGTAGTGGATCGCCTCGTAGTCCTTGCCGCGGTGGCTCATTTCCATGACGCTCATCCCGCAGCCCTTATAGTTGAGGAGATCCTCGCGCGCCTCTTCGAGAACCTCGACCGGGAGCGTCCCCGGCCCGGCGGAGAAGTTGAACACGCGACCGTACGGCTGTGCTTCAAGATGTGTTCCTTTCACGGCTTCAATGGTACCCGTTGGCGGCGCCGCCGGACTGAATCGGCACCCCTTGCCGCCGCGTACCATAATCAGTAGAAGATGTCCCATGTCGCACGCGGGAAGGTGCAGCCCTCTCGCCCGAAGAGACCCGCCGTCCAAGAGAAGCACCTCCTTCGGTGCGGGCCATTGCGCGCCTCGAAGCGCGGCGTCTGGCGCGCAGGCGTGCTCATCCTGGTGCATCTCATCATCGCGGCGCACGTCGCCTGGTGGGTCGTGAAGGGCAGGGCGATAACGCCGGTCGAGCCGAGCGAAGCGATGCAGACCCTCGAGTTGGGATACCTCAACGCCGGGTTCATCTTCTTCATTCTCGCCATCCTCGCCACGATGATCTTCGGGCGCTTCTTTTGCGGTTGGGCGTGCCATGTTGTCGCGTATCAAGACCTCTGCGGTTGGATTCTTCGCAAACTCGGCATACGGCCGCATCCGTTTCGCTCGCGCCTGCTTGTCTTCGTGCCGTTGTTTGCAGCCCTGTACATGTTTGTGTGGCCCCAAGTGCTCCGTATCTATGAAGGGAGGCCGTTCCCGCGCATCATCTATCACCTGCAGACGGAGGACTTTTGGGCGACGTTTCCGAACTGGCAGATAACGGTGCTCACGTTCGCCGTGTGCGGGTTCCTCATCGTTGTCCTGCTGGGCAACAAGGGATTCTGCACGTACGGCTGTCCTTACGGCGCCTTCTTCGGTCTGGGCGATAAGGTGGCCCCCGGCAGGATTCGCGTCACGGACGCATGCGACGGTTGCGGACACTGCACCGCAACGTGCACATCGAACGTTCGAGTTCACGAGGAGGTGCGGCTGTTCAAGATGGTGACCGACCCGGGCTGCATGAAGTGCATGGATTGCGTCAGCGTGTGCCCAAAGGACGCCCTCTACTATGGCTTCGGGAACGTCAAACCAGCCGCCGACCTGCGAGAGAACAAGCCGGCGCAGAAGAAGTACGACTTCGCGTTGCCGGAGGAGTGCGCGCTCGTCGGGCTGTTCCTGCTCACGCTGTACATCTACCGCGGGCTGTACGCCGCCATTCCGTTCCTCCTGTCGCTCGGACTGGCATCGATCACCGCCGTGCTGCTGCTTCACAGCGCGCGACTCTTCTACCGACCTCACGTGCGACTGCAACGCCTGCAACTGAAGCGCGCGGGGCGCATGACGCGCGCGGGGGCGTCCTGGTCGGCGCTCGCCTTGGTGTTGGTGGCGTTTCTTTCCCACTCGCTCGTGCTGCAGATTCGCACGCACGAAGCCGAGGCGTCGCTCGCGTTGGCGGACTCGCTGTACGCCTCCGGAAAGGGCGGCGAGCCGCAGGCGCTCGAAGCAGCGCAAAGGGCAAAAAGGGGATATGAGTGGCTCAGCGCCAACGGCCTCTTCCCGATTGCGGAATGGGAGTACAAACTGGCAAGCGTCAACCTCTATCTCGGTGAGGCGGATGCCGCGGAGCGAAGACTCAAGCGCGCCCTTTCCATGCAGCCATCGCTGACGGGAGCGCACCGCCTACTCGCCGATGCATTCTTGCTGCAGGGCCGACGGGAGGAAGCCGCTGCGAGCCTCGAGGCGTTCGTAGGTGCCGAGCCGGGCGAGGCCGACGCGCGGAGTCGTCTCGGCCTGTTGCTCGCCGACCTCGGGCGCCACGAGGAGGCGGAGCGGCAGGCGCAGGAGGCGCTCCGCCTTCAGCCGCACAATGCAGGATTCAGGCGAAACCTTGCACTTGTCCTCGCCGAAGGAGGGAGGGTCGCCTCCGCAATCCGGACTCTGCGCCCCCTTCTGGAATCGGACACCTCGGGCAGCACGGCTTTGCTTGCGGCTGAGATGGCGGCGGAGATGGGCGACGCTGCGACGGAGTCGGAGATGCTCGAGCACGTTCGCGCCCGAACGCCACTGGATCCGGCGTTGCTGCGCCGCTGGGCGGACGCACACAAGCGATCTGGCCGCCTCGACGAGCGGATTCGATCCCTGCTGGGCGCGGAGCCAGACGATACCGCAGCTTGGTACGCGCTGGTGTTCTTGTATGACGCACGCGGAGACGAAAGTCAGGCGCGCGCGCTGTACGAGCGACTTCTCGTTCGCTCGCCGGGGCTGCCTCCGCCTTAGCGTTCCGAGGCCGCATTGGGAAACCCACGTAAATCGGGGCACCGGATTGCCCAAGGCTTCGGTAGAATTGCCGTGGTGGTTCGCGGTTGGCGGACCTTGATGCGTACCTCGCGGAGATGGGCGAAGCCGACTGCGACTGAACCATCAGTTTCTATGCTTGCGAGGAGGCAAACGAATGAGGCAGATGTTGTTTGCACTTGCGACCGTGGTCGGCGTTACGTCGACTGCCGAACCCGCCGAGGTTCTGTGGGACAACAACTACATCACAAACGGCTTCAACGGACGGGCGATATCGCCGCCCGTGTTCCCGTACATACGTGTGGTTGACGACATTCACGTTCGCAAGCCGGGGTGGATTGTGGACACCATCCGCGCGTTCATCGAAGAGGATTCCGGTTTTCGGGACGGCGGCACAATGAACGTGTACCTCTACCACGATAAAGATGGGATGCCGGGGCCCCACGCCACAACGTTCTCTGGGCTCTCGTTTACTAAGGTGCGCTACGGTCCGACTTACTTTGGTCGTCCATGGTTCGTTTACAGCATCAACGTCGGCGGCGAGATCCTAACTCCCGGGAGGTACTGGATCGGTATGCGGAACGCGAACGCCACGGGATACGGCACAAACTACTGGCTGACGTCGGACGGCGGCCCAGACGGGGGTGGGTCCAACACCGGCTACTTCAGCCTCAATGCCGGTGACACTTGGCTTCCGGAGGGATTTGGTTGGCAGCACGCTTTCGTCATCGAGGGCAGGCCGGTTCCCGAGCCTGCGGCATTCCTCGTGCTCGGCGGCCTCTCGCTCGGCGCGCTCGCCCGCCGGAGGAGCAGAGGTCGTTCGGCTGGTACCCGATAGATTACCGGATTTTCTGGATGTGCCTGGCGGAACGCATCAAATCGGATACAATAGCCACGCGGGCGATGCCCGCCTCAGAGAACCGTAAAGGAGGAGACATGAGACGAACGTGCATTTTTGCAATTGTTGGAATTC
>JBFMFD010000184.1:0-3820 GCA_040752255.1 Armatimonadota bacterium | reverse complement strand
CACCATCCGGCACAGCGGCTGAGTGGCATGAACCGTGCGAGGACTGGCTACAATGCTAACTGCGCCGTGCGCGCGAGACGATAGGCATGCCGGGGCTGAGCGACCACGAAAAGCAGGAGATCATCCGCTACCTGGAGGCGGACAAACCGCTGCCGGAGAAGTATCGCTTCCTCCTCTTCGGGGACAAGCGAGAAGTCGAACTCGTTTGGAACGGCAAGACGAACGAGGTGTGCAACGTTGTTCTGCCCTTCCAAACGATCGAGCAGGTGGACGAGCCCCGCATCGAAAGCGGGGAGCGGCCGGCCGGAGTCGCCGAGGCTCCGCCTGAGCAGTACGATCTGTTCTTTGACGAGCGCGGACGGCAACAGAAGGGGTGGACCAACAAGCTCATCTGGGGCGACAACAAACTCATCCTCTCGTCCCTGAAGAACGGGCCGCTGCGGGATGAGATCGAGAAACAGGGCGGCATCAAGCTGATCTACATTGACCCGCCGTTCGACGTCGGCGCCGACTTCTCGATGGATATCGAGGTCGGCGAGGGTGACACCTTCACCAAGAGGCCGAGCATCCTCGAAGAGATCGCCTACCGGGACACCTGGGGCAGAGGCGCCGACTCCTACCTTTCGATGATCTACGAACGCCTGATTCTCATGCGCGATCTGCTCGCGGAGGATGGGAGTATCTATGTGCATTGCGATTGGCGGGTGACAGCGTATCTGAGCGCGATCCTCAACGAGGTGTTTGGCCCCGACGCCTTTCGAAATGAGATCATCTGGCAGGGGGCGGTCGGGGATACATCGGCAAAGAACAAGAAGTTTATCAAGTCGCACGACACGATTCACTTTTTCGCGCGAAGTGGGTCGCAGGTCTGGAACGATGTTTTTCAAGAATACGGGGAGGCAAGCGAGAGGCTCTACTCCAAGACCGATGAGCGGGGACGCTATCGGCTTGCGCCAGTCGACAACCCGGGGGGCCGCGGCTACGTATACGATCTGGGCTTCGGCGAGGTTATGCCGAAGAACGGGTATCGTATGCCGAAGGAGACGGCTCTCCAGTGGCTCGCCGAGGGTTTGTTGGTCGTCGAAAGAGGTAAAGTCCCGGGACGAAAACTCTACATGGGCGAAGGCGTTCGATGTCGTGACGTCTGGACGGACATTCCTTC
Organism: Armatimonadota bacterium; assembly: GCA_040752255.1. GTDB lineage: Bacteria > Armatimonadota > Fimbriimonadia > Fimbriimonadales > ATM1 > J051. The sequence goes on along the minus strand of JBFMFD010000184.1, from coordinate 2,658 downwards.
GCTGCAGGGAAACCAGAGCTTCGGCTATGCGACACAGAAACCGGAAGCACTGATTGAGCGCATAGTGAATGCCTCCTCCAACCCCGGCGATCTCGTAGCGGACTTCTTCGTCGGTTCCGGCACGACGGCGGCGGTGGCGGAAAAGTTAGGGCGCAAGTGGATCGTCTCCGACCTCGGCAAGTTCGCCATCCACACCACGCGCAAGCGGATGATCGGCGTGCAGCGGCAACTCAAGAAGGAAGGCAAGGAGTACCGCGCCTTCGAAATCCTGAACCTGGGCAAGTACGAGCGCCAGCACTTTATCGGCGTGAACGCTGGGTTGCGGGAGGAAGAGCAACGCAAGCAACTGGCGGCGAAAGAGCAGCAGTTCGTTCGCCTCATCCTCAGCGCGTACAAGGCGGAACCGGTCGAGGGGTTCGCCGCCTTCCACGGCAAGAAGTCGGGGCGGATGGTGGTTGTGGGGCCTGTCAACCTGCCGGTAACGCGCCTGTTCATCGAGGAATTGATCGTCGAGTGCCGCAAGCACAACGTCACGAAGGCGGATGTCCTCGGCTTCGAGTTCGAGATGGGCCTGTTCCCGCAGATGCAGGACGAGGCGAAGTCGAAGGGCATTGACCTCTCGTTCAAATACATCCCGCCGGAAGTGTTCGACAAGCGAGCCGTGGACAAGGGACAGGTCGTCTTCCACGACGTCGCCTACATCGAGGTCAAGCCGCACGTGAAGAAGGGCGCCGTGGCCGTCGAGTTGACCGACTATTCGGTCTTCTACTCGCAGGACTCGATTGCCGCCGCGGAGCAGGGATTGAAGAACGGAGGCAGCAAGATCGTCGTCGAGAAGGGGCAGATCGTCAAGGTGAGCAAGGACAAGCGCGGCGTCGTGACCCGCGAGGTCTTGACGAAGAACTGGACAGACTGGGTGGACTATTGGGCGATCGACTTCAACTTCGAGAGCAAGCGCGAGATCATCCGCGTGAAAAACGAGGAGAGCGGCGAAATCGAGGAGCGGTGGACGGGCGACTACGTGTTTGAGAACGAGTGGCAGTCTTTCCGCACGAGGAAGGATCGGAGCCTGGAGCTGGCAAGCCCCTTCCACGAGTGCGCCCCGGGCAGGCGCAAGTTGGCGGTGAAGGTCGTTGACATCTTCGGCAACGACACGATGACGATTGTTGAGGTAGACGTGCCGAAGTAGATGGGCGTTCACAAGGAGTTTCCGACTTCCCCTTACGAGATCATTGATCCCGACGTCCGCTGGTTCCCGGCCGACGAAGCGCTTCGGGCCACGAGCATGGACAAACTCATGCCGCCCCTGGTCGCACAACTCCGGCGCAACGTGAAAGAGTTCCGGGACAGCGGCTACGCCGGGGCCCGCGCGACCAGCCGCTCCCTGCTCGAGTGGTGGTTCACGGAGCCGCACATCATCGAGAGCGCCGAGGGCGCCGCGACGGAGTTTCGGTACTACTTCGCACAACGCGAGGCGGTTGAGACGATCGTGTACCTGCACGATGTGGTTAAGGCGAAGGACAGGTTCGACCTGATGCGCTTCGACAGCACCGGCGCGGTTTCGGCTGGAATGTTCGACGAGACGTGGCGGCGGTACGTCATCAAGATGGCGACGGGAAGCGGAAAGACGAAGGTCATGAGCCTGCTCATCGCCTGGAGTTACTTTCACAAACTTTACGAAGCGGACTCGGACATGTCGCGCAACTTCCTCGTAATCGCGCCGAACATCATCGTCCTTGACCGGCTCTATCGCGACTTTCGAGGGCTTTCCATCTTCTATCAGGACCCTGTGCTCCCGCCGAACGGCTACGCGGGCCAGAACTGGCACGGCGACTTCCAGTTGACGCTTCACAAGCAGGATGAGGTGCGAGCGTCGCGGGCTACGGGCAACATCTTCCTAACGAACATCCACCGGGTGTACACGGGCGATGACGCGCCGCCGTCCATTGAAGACGAAGACCTGACCGAGTACTTCCTGGGTAAGCGCCCGACGGGCGGGACGACAGACTCGAAGGTTGACCTCGGCGAGATCGTCCGGGGAGTGGATGAGCTCATGGTGTTGAACGACGAGGCACACCACATTCACGACCCGAAGCTCGCATGGTTCAAGTCCATCCAAGACATTCACAACAACCTTCTTCAAAAGGAGTCCGGACTCTCGATGCAGATTGACGTGACCGCAACGCCGAAGCACAACGATGGCGCCATCTTTGTGCAGACGGTTGCCGACTACCCCTTGGTCGAAGCGATCTGGCAGAACGTCGTGAAGCACCCGGTGCTGCCGGACGCCCCAAGCCGCTCGAAGCTCGAGGAGCGGCAGAGTGCGAAGTTCTGTGAGCGTTACCAGGATTACCTGGACCTTGGCGTTGTGGAATGGCGAAAGGCGCACTCCGAACATGAGAAGATGGGGAAGAAGGCGATTCTCTTCGTGATGACCGACGACACGCGAAACTGTGACGAAGTCGCCGAGTACCTCCAGGGTCGCTACTCCGAGCTGCAGGACGCCGTCTTGGTGATCCACACCAAGAACAACGGGGAGATCTCTGAGGCGTCCTCCGGGAAGGCCAAGGATGAGCTTGACAGGTTGCGGAAAGAGGCGAACGCGATTGATGGCGCAGCAAGCCCGTATAAGGCAATCATCTCCGTCATGGTGCTGAA
>JBFMFD010000183.1:0-3882 GCA_040752255.1 Armatimonadota bacterium | reverse complement strand
AGGTTGGCACGCTCCTTCTCCAAAGTTACGATGTTCTGCACAAGCTTGCTCTCCTCGGCATAAAGCTCAGCCTCCCGGAGGTGAAAGCGCTCTTGCTCCTTGAAGAAGCGCTTCGACTCAGCGTCCGTCGCGACCTCGCGAATCGAGTCGAGGAACTGGCTTGGGACCTGCTTGTGCGCATCCGCCACGTTCGCATACTCCTTTGCAAGCGAATCAAGCAGGTCCATCGCTTCTTGAAAGTTTGACGATGAAGAAAAGGAGGCGTAATAGTACGAGCCGGACTCACTGTTCCGGGCTTCCACATCCGCAGCGTACGCCTGCGCGGTCAGCAGGAAGCGCAACATCTCGCGCGTGTGGTTCCCCACCCTCTCCATCGGCGTAGAAGGGGTGGAAAACATCGGCTCGCCGGGGAGTTCATAGACTTCATAGAAGTACTGCTCATACTCGCGAGCCAAGGTCTGTCGGCTGACCTCCGCGCGAATCATGCCGACAAACCCACCAACAAAATAGAAGCCTGCAACCACCACCGCGGCGGTCAGAAGCACGCCCGCACCGATGAGAATCCACAGCAGTCGGGTGTTCGAGCCGACGCGCTGCGGCCCCTGCGCCATCGGTGGTGGGCCGATCGGATACCCGCTGGACATAGGCTCATTTTACACTCGCAGAGACCGGAACCGCCCCGCCTAGCCGGGAAACCGGTCAGAATGCTGACCCGTGCCCCGCCGCATCCGATTCCTCTTCGGCCACCACAAGCACTGGACCGGCATGGTCTGGGAGTGGGGCGAAGACACCCTGGCTGTCAGCATCCGCTCGCTTCGGCGCGTGCTGGAGGAGACGCCGTTCGTCGCAGGGCTGAACTTCGACGGCAGGGGCTTAGAGCACCTCGCAATTCACTCGCCAGAGTGCCTCGCCTGGATCCGGCAAGCGTCCTCCACGTCGCCTGAACAGTTAGAGATTTGGGGCGGAACTTACACACAACCTTATGGACACATGCTTGGCCACGAGAGCAACATTCGGCAACGGCTGGCGGGCGTACGCTGCTTCGAGCGCCTCCTCGGCGACCGACCTACCGTCTTCGCCGAAGAAGAGTTCGACCTGTTTCCCCAACTTCCCCAACTTCTGGGGCTTCTCGGCTATCGCGCGGCGCTGCTGTTTCCGCAGCACACGTGGCACACTCCCACCATCCCAGAGGAAACCGAGCCGGTGGTCCTTTGGGCATCGCCGGACGGTTCGAGCATCCCGACCGTTCCCTACTCTCGTCGCTGCTTGATGCGCGGGATTCCGACGGCGCTCGAGCGACTCCAAGACCCGCTGATGCAAGAGGAGGACGCGCTGCTCATCACTTGGCTGGAAGTGCTCGACAAGCCGAACTGGATGTGGCGAACCGAGTTCGTGTTGCCGTACCTCCATGCGCTGCTTGACAACCCGACCGGCGTCGAGGTCGCGCCCACCCGACTACTCGACTACGTCGAGGAGAGGGCGGCCGGCGCGCCTTTGAGAGATTACGCGCTCAATGAGACGTTCCACGGCATCTCGGTTGGGAAGAACGGGGATGCGCTGCCTGCGCTTTGGCGTCGAGCTGAGGACGCGCTGCTGACGGCGGAGCATCTCGCGGCGTGGAGCAGTCTGCTCGGCAGACCGTATCCGCAGTTCGACTCTTATCCGGAGTGGCAACTCAACGAGGCGTGGCGCATGCTGATGCAAGCTCAGGGGCACGACGCATATGAGTGCGAGGGCTTGACCCACCGCGTGGGCAGACGTTACGCGCAGGCGGCAATCATGCTGGCGCGAGACGTCCTGTCGCGCAGCGCTAGGCACCTGCAGAGGCGCGGCGACCTGCCGCCGGAGGAAGGCGAAAACGAAACGCCCAATGATTGGCGCGCACGTGTTGAACAGGACGGACAGGTTGCCCACGAGGGCCTGTTGCTTCCCGTGGGCCTGCCGCTCGGATGGGACGCCGCATCGGCCCCGACCTCGCCGGTCGGGGGCATGGTGTGCACGGACTTGCGCTCTGGTTTAGGGGCGGGAGTGCTGAAGACAACGTTCGACAGGCCCGACATGGTGAAGTTCCTGCTCACGCTCGACTTCGAGCGTCTGCCCGAGGCGGGAATCCTCAACGGCGTTCACCTGCCGGTGCGCCTGGCCGCGCCGGTGACGAGGTACCTGGTTGATTCGCCGTTCGCCGTGCTGGACGCCGACCCGAAGGGGCGGTGGCTTCACCGCCAGCCGAGTGGAGATTGGCTGACGAGCGAGCAGTGGGAAGAGTGGATCGAGCGCCCGATCACGTTCCTCAACTTTGTCTCGATACAGGCGGAGCCTGGGGAGGTGCTATTCGTGTCTCGACAGAACACCCTGGCACTTGCGACGGAAAGCGGAATGGACGTAATCCTGTTCGTTCGAGACGCGTGGGACGAGGAGAGCGTTGATCGCCGCGCAACGACGGAGTTCGCCATCGCCACGCTGTCGGAGGGCGCGACGAATCTCGATCGCCTGTTGTTGGCGGCACGCGCGTTTTGCGACGAGCTTCACCCCTCGCCGGCGGCTCGCGACGGAAGGTCGTTTCTCACGATCAGCGGAAACGCCTGGCTCACCTGCGTGCGCAAGGCGGGCGAGTGGCTTGAGGTACGCCTCTTTGAAACGGAGGGCGTCCCAAGCGTCGCAACCTTGCGCTTTCCGTGGGCCGTGGAGGAGGCGCACGCGGTCAACCTGCTCGGCGAGCCGACGGACACCCCGGCGGTCGCGGTGCGCGGCGAGTCGGTGGAGGTGGAGCTTGGCCCACGCCAAATCGCGACGCTCCACATCCTCTTTGAGGGCCGCAGGACGGAGTACCCCGACCTCGACTCCTACCGAGCCGTGTGGGTCGGCTGAAGCGCCCCGCGCCTACAGCTCGGTAAAGCGAATGAGAACCGGGATGAACTCGAGCAGGTCGAGGTTGTTCGTTGCTCCGTCCTCGTTGATGTCACCGTTCTTGATCGGGTCCACGTTGGGGTATCGGCGGGCGAACTCGTCCGGGTCGGTCTCGTAGAGCAGAAACGCCTCGGGGTCTCCGCCGTCAATGGCGCCGCTGCCGTTCATGTCTCCCAGCAGCGTGCCCAGCCCAGGTCGCAAGAACCAGAGGCGGGCGGTCGGCGCTGTAGAGAAGTGGCGCAACAGCATCTCGGCGACCTTTCGCGCTCCGGATGCGGAGGGGTGGGTTCCGTCTGAGGCGAAGTCCTCGCGGAACCACTGTAGCCCGTCGCTCCGTCCGCAGATTCCGTCCGCCCACAGATAGGGCCCCCATTGGATCCACGGAGAGCGCACGGGCCCGAAGCGCGGGTCGAAGTTCAGACCGGGGTCTCCTTGCATCTGGTCGCGGATCAGCCACTGCACGGAGTAGCCGCTTTCGTAGGCGTACGGCTCGGGGTTCAGGCCCGTCTTGGCGTAGCCGGCGTAGATGCGACTCGAACTGTATACGATTCTCAGGTTTGGAAAGCGGTCGGCAAGGATGTTCATCGCGACCTCGTGCAGTTCACGAAGTTCGTTCGCGTGCTGAGGGAACGGGTCGCGCGGCCCCGCGACGGCTTGCTTGTGCCAGACCGCCTGAACCTGCGCTCGCGTAACGCCGGCTTGCTGCAACCTTGCGTCAATGTTCGTCCAGTAGGTCGCGTTCGGGTCGGCGATGCGTCTCGCGTCCTGCCCTCCTTGTGCGCCGTTGATGATGACGAGCCTCGGGTTCTTGTCCTGGAACTGGTTTGCGAGTTGCATGAAAGAGCTGAACTCCTGGCTGGTGTTCGACATACCGATTGAGAGCAGGACGATCCTGCCGTTCGGGTCGGGGTTGCCGTTCGCATCCAGCGGCCGAATGCTCAGCGCTCGAAGCAAACCGTCGCCCAGGTGCCTGCC
>JBFMFD010000182.1:0-4026 GCA_040752255.1 Armatimonadota bacterium | reverse complement strand
GTCGGAGGCTGATCTTTCAATGATAGTGGACAACCTACTCAAAGACGCCAAGCATCGAATGGAGCAAGCCGTGGAGGCGATGATTCGGGACTTCGACACGGTTCGCACCGGCCGCGCCAACCCGAGAATGCTCGATCGGATTCACGTCGAGTACTACGGCGCGGAGGTCCCCCTCAACCAAGTTGCAAACATCTCCGTTCCCGAGCCGAGGCAACTGCTCATCACGCCGTTCGACAAGAGCGCGACGCAGAACATCGAGCGTGCCATCCAGAAGAGCGACCTGGGCATCAACCCCGTTGTTGACGCGGCGGGCATTCGCCTCACGATTCCTGAAATGACCGAAGAGCGGCGCAAGGAGATGGTGAAACAGGTGAATCAGCGCGCCGAAGACGCCTGCGTCGCTGTGCGAAACGTTCGGCGCGACGCTAAGCACCACCTCGAACGAGCGCAGAAGGAAGGCGAGATCTCAGAAGACGACCTCAAGCGATTTGAAGCCGAACTGCAAAAGATGACCGACAAGTTCATCGAAGAGATCCACAGCCTGCAAAAGCGCAAGGACGAGGAACTCATGGAGGTCTGACGGCGCGCTTGAACTCCGCAGAGTCCAAACCGGACCCAAACGACGTAAGAACCCTCGCTGAACAACTCGGCTTGGACTTGAAGCGCCTGCCGCGGCACGTCGGAATCATCATGGACGGCAACGGAAGGTGGGCGACACAGCGCGGCATGCCCCGGTTGCTCGGCCACCGAGAGGGATACAAGACGCTGCGAACCGTGTTGCTCGCGGCGAACGACATCGGAATCCAATACCTCACCGTCTACGCGTTCTCCGCCGAGAACTGGCGTCGCCCAGAGGAAGAAGTGAGCGGGCTGATGGACCTCATCACCCAGGCGGCGATTGACGAACTGCGCGTGATGCACCAGAACAACGTGCGCGTGCTCGTCGCGGGACGCATCGAAGAGGTCCCTCAACGGCTTCAAGAAGCCTTGCGCAAGGGAGTGGAGACGACGGCGAACAACACGGGCATCACCTTCACGCTCGCCATCAATTACGGCGGGCGAGCAGAAGTGGTGGACGCGGTGAGGCGCCTCCTTGCGGAGGGCGCGCGCCCGGATGAGATCACCGAAGAGGCAATCTCGGAGCGCCTCTATCTGCCGGATGTGCCGGAGCCGGACCTGCTCATCCGCACCGCCGGTGAGATGCGCCTCAGCAACTTTCTTCTTTGGCAAGGAGCCTACGCTGAGTTGGTCGTTCTTCCCATGCCCTGGCCCGAGTTCGACGCGCAAGCGCTCATCGAGGCATGCCGACAGTATCAGTCGCGCGTACGGAAGTTTGGAGGCGTATCGTGAGCAAGCAGCTCGGTGTGGCGATCCTCGGGTGCACGGGCAGCATCGGGTCTCAGACCCTCGATGTCGTGCGGTTGCACCCTGATCGTCTGCGCGTCGTCGCCCTCGCCGCTCGCAAGGATGTAGAGTCGGTTGCGGCGCTCGCAGCGGAGTTCCCCGATGCTCGATTGGGTCTGTTCGACGAGCCGTCTGCGCACCGGCTGAGCGAACAGGTTGGGAGGCCGGTCACCGCAGGTGTCGAAGGCCTCGTCTCGCTCGCCGAGATGCCGGAGGCGGACGTCGTCGTGGTCGCCGTCGCCGGCATGATTGGGCTGCAACCGACGATCGCCGCCCTCGAAACGGGGAAGCGCGTCGCCTTGGCCAGCAAGGAGGCGCTCGTCGCCGGAGGACCGGTCGTTATGCCGCTGGCGAACGACGACACGCTTCGACCGATTGACTCGGAGCACTCCGCCATTCGCCAATGCCTGCAGGGCGAGAGCCGTCGCGGTATCGAGAGAGTCTTGCTCACGAGCAGTGGAGGCCCATTTCGGGGATGGGCGGCTGAGCGCCTCCGCGAGGTTACAGTGGACCAAGCGTTGAACCACCCGACATGGAAGATGGGCGGAAAGATTACGATAGACTCCGCAACCCTCATGAACAAGGGGCTGGAACTCATCGAGGCTTGCTGGCTCTTCGGTGTCTCGCCAGAGGACGTGGAGGTAGTCATCCATCCGCAGAGCGTCATTCACTCGATGGTGAAGTTCCGGGACGGCAGCGTAATCGCCCAGATGGGACATCCGGACATGAAACTTCCGATTCAGTACGCCCTGCTCGGGCCGGAGCGGCTGCCGTCGCCCGCGCGGGACTGGCACCCGATGCACACGCCAAGCCTCACGTTCGAGCCCGTGGACGAGGCCACTTTCCCATCCGTCTCGCTCGCGCGCGAAGCGTTTCGGGTTGGTGGCGTCGTGCCGACCGCCCTGAACGCTGTGAACGAGGAAGCGGTGCACGCCTTCCTCGCGGGGAGGCTGCCGTTCGTCGGCATCTTCGAGGCGGTCGAGCGCGCAGTCTCCGCCGCGCCGCGACTGGAGCCGACCCTGGAGAATATCCTGGAAACCGACCGGGAATACCGCGCACGATTCAACGCCGACCTCGCGCAGGGCGTATACTCTAACAGCGCTCGATGATTCTTACGGACTTCCTCTCCCTTCTCGCCCTCGTTTCTCTGGACACAATCAAGGGGATTCTGGGCATCGCCGCGGTCTTCACCATCATTGTCGGCATCCACGAACTCGGCCACTTCCTGGCTGCTCGGTGGCGCGGCATGGAGGTTGAAGAGTTCGCCATCGGCTTTGGTAAGCGGGTGCTGGCCTATACGAACAAGCGCGGCGAGGTGTTCTCCTTGCGTCTGGTTCCGCTCGGGGGCTTCGTCCGCATCAAGGGCATGGAGCCCCAGGCTGACGGCAGCGAAGCGCAGGTTCCCAAGGGTTTCTATTCGAGGGGTCTCGGCTCGCGGGCGATCGTGCTCGCCGCGGGTCCAGCAGCGAGCATCCTTGGCGGGCTGGTGATAACCTTCCTTGGGCTGGTCGCGTTTGGCAAGCCGGAGATCGTGCCGCAACTGCGCATCAGCGAGGTCGTGGAGGAGAGCGCCGCCGAGGAGGCCCGACTGTTGAAGGGAGACATCATCCTCGAGGTGAACGGCCGCCAGGCGGAGAATCACGCCGTGTTCCTTTCCGAGGTGAAGAGATCGAACGGCGCGCCTCTTTCCTTGAAAGTTCTCCGCGGCGAGGAGAGGTTCGGCGTAACCGTTCGCCCTCGCCCCTCGGATGAAGCGCCGGTGGTGGATGAGGACGGGAAGCCCGTGCTGGACGAGAACGGCAAGCCGAAGACCGGCAGCGGATACCTTGTCGGGGTGAGCCTTGAGCAGATGACGCGGTTCGAACGCGTCGGGCCCGTGGAGGCTGCTGCGGTGGCGACAACTCAGACGGGCCAGATCATTGGCGGGACGGCAGCCGTCTTCACGCGGCTGGGCGAGATCAAGGAGAACGTCGGCGGGCCGATTACGATCGGCGTCGTTTCGGCGCGGGCGGCTCAGACCGGCATAGCGAGCCTTGTGCTGCTTGCGGCGATCATCAGCGTTTCACTTGGGTTGGTGAACCTGTTGCCGATACCTCCGCTGGACGGTGGGCAGCTCCTGATCGTAGGCATCGAAGCGCTCCGGGGCGGTAGGCGGCTGTCGTACCAGATGCAGAACGTCGTCGCGCTTACAGGGCTTCTGTTCGTCGTGTTCTTGATCGTTGCGGTGTTCTCGATCGACATCAACCGCTGGTTCGGGAGTTAGTCGGGGCGCCCCCCGCCATCGGCGCTGGTTCCGTCGCGGGTTAGAGGTGGCGGAGAGGGTGGGATTCGAACCCACGGAGGCCTTGCGACCTCACCGCATTTCGAGTGCGGCGCACTAGACCACTATGCGACCTCTCCGGGAGGGTGAGCGGGCGTATTGTGGCACCCCTCTGTCGCTCCACGCAACAGCCGCGCGGCACCCGGCAAATCGGCACCCCGCGCTGCCGGGCGTGGTATCATACCAATGAGGGAGACGATGAGCGAGCAGGTTCTTTCCGGCGCAGCCGGAGACGGGGGAACTGATCCGGACGCAAGGCGGGCCGTAGACGCTGCATGTGAGATTTGGATCAAGCGCCTTAT
>JBFMFD010000181.1:0-4028 GCA_040752255.1 Armatimonadota bacterium | reverse complement strand
TGAGGGCAGAGATATGTCTTGGACTATACCAATCTTGGAGGGTAGAGTTGATTTTGAGACAGAAGGAAGTTATCGCTATAAGATACCCATCTGCTTGGCCAGCATTGATGCCATCATCATGATTGTTAAGGATTCTCCACAAAGAGAGATGCTGTGCCAATTTTCAATCTTGCTAAGCAATGGGGACACCCCCGCCGTTTGTGACGATTATGATTTTGGGTGTTATATGGATCCTAGGTATATTGATTCTGAATTCCTTGAGTCCGCGAAATTTGACGGATTGATTGAAGAATATAACATCCGAGAATAGACCATCAATGCCCTATCCGGTATGGTATTTGCATTGCTGTCGCGGAATGCACCTGTTTCATCTTTCTAGCCTCCCAACTGTAAGGGTGAACGGTGAATGCTGGTCGATCGTGAGTTTTCTGCAGACGTGCTTGACTTGACTGAGCTGTCCCTGCCTGGCTGTGCCGCGAGAAACTGGCCGAGGACCCGTTCTCCGGATGCGTCTTCGTCTTCCGTACGCGGAGCTGGGAGCTGGACCACCATCAGAGTGCTGGTCTATGACTTATGTGCAGCGCCCCGTTATGTTGAGTAGCGACCCCTAGATGCCCGATCTCAGGGGCTTCTCGGCGTGCGTACTCCACATAATTAGGGTAGCATCGGGATCACACCCTGATCGCCGAGGCGGTCGGGAAGGAGGTACTGATGCTGTCTGCGATCTTTCCGAACTCGTGGGCCCGCTTCGCGGCCCTGCCACTTCTGGGGAATGTCTGGGAAGGCTTCTGCCAGTGGCTCAGCCAACTGGGCTATCCGGCCGACGCCATCAAGCGCCGTGTCCAGGCAGGTCCCTGGCTGGAGGATGCGCTCCGCGCCGAGCGCGTGCACTCCCTCAGCCAGCTCACGGCGCCAGTGTTGCGCGCTCTGTCCCCGCGACCTCCGAGGCGGTGGACGGAGGAACTGGCGTGTTCGTTGGTCGACTCGCTGATCGACTACCTGGGGGAGCAGGGTGTGCTTGCACCCTTGCCGACGACTCCGGCGGCCGATCAGGTCGCTTCGTACCGTCGGTACCTCGCGTCTGTTCGCGGACTGGCTCCGTCGACGGTCGTGAGAGAGGGGCGGCGAGTGTACGAGTTCCTGCGGTTTCTTGATTACGACTCTCGTCCTGAGCGGGTTATGGAACTCGACGTGGTCGACATCGAAACCTTCATCGCCCAGGAGGGGCGCCGTCTCGGCCGGGCCACCATGCAGAAGGTCACCGCGACGCTGAGGTCCTTCCTCAGGTTTCTGGCGGCACGGAGCGAAGCGCCGTCTGGCCTGGACGCACAGATCGATTCGCCGCGCTGTTTCCGCCAGGAGCGGCTTCCACGCGCGATTTCGTGGGATTCCGTTCGTTCGATCCTCCGTGTGATCGACCGGCAGACGCCCAAAGGATGTCGCGACTACGCAATGCTGCTGCTGATCGCCACTTACGGACTGCGTGTGAGCGAGGTCGCGGAGCTCACGTTCGAGGACCTCTCATGGCGCACCCGGCAGATTAGGGCCCCCCGGCCAAAGATGGGAACGCCCCTGCTCCTCCCGTTGACGGACGAGGCCGCAACCGCAATCTTGGACTACCTCCGCCATGGGCGCGGGCCGTCGAGCGATCGTCACGTCTTCCTGCGGGTGCGCATACCTCCTGGCCCGATCAAGCCGTCAGCGGTCTGCGACGCCTTCGATGTCTGGGCCAAGCGTGCGGGCATCCAATTCTCGAGGGGCGCCGGCGGGCCCCACTGCGTGCGTCACTCCCTCGCGATGCACCTCCTGAGGGAGGGCTCGTCGCTGAAGATGATCGGCGATCTGTTGGGCCACCGAAGCCCCGATAGCACCAGCGTCTATCTGCGCCTTCAGATTGAGGACTTAAGAGATGTCGCGCTTCCGCTTCCACGGATCCCAGCCTTGGAGGTGCAGCCATGAGATCTCACCCTTTGGGGGAGCTTTGCTCTGCTCTTGGCCCAACGATTGCGCGCTATGTGGCCGTGAAGCAGGCTCTCGGACGCCAGTTCGACGGTCCGAGCCGTTACCTAGCCAAGCTCGATCACTTCCTCCACGCCCAACGGGCAGCGGACTTGGACACCGACACCTTCGCCGAGTGGACCTCCACCCTCGGCCACCTGAAGGCCAGCGGGCGTCGCCAGAGGATGAGGATCGTCTACCACTTCTGCCTGTTCCGGCGCCGGAGCGTTGCCTGCTTCGTGCCGGATCCGAGTCAGTTCCCGCAGCAGCAACCGCGGCCTGTTCCCTACATCTTCTCGGAGGAGGACGCGCGGCTGCTGCTCATCACCGAGAGCCTCAAGGCCCACTCCGCCTTGCCTCTCCATCCGCAGGTCGCTCGCCTTGGTCTCGTCTTGCTGTACACGACCGGCCTCCGTCGCGGTGAACTCATCAGGCTGACCGTGGGGGATTACGACACGACGGAGGCCGTCTTGCACGTGCGCCAGTCGAAGTTTCACAAGTCCCGCCTGCTCCCCCTGTCCGGCGACGCCACACGAGAGGTCGAAGGCTTCCTCCTGAAGCGTCGGCAGCTTGGGCTTCCGCTCCGGGCGGACTCGCCTCTGCTGTTCAACGGGTGGGGTGGTGAGCCCGGTTACACCGGTGCCGGGTTCGCGGATCTCATGCGAAAGCTGTTCCGCCGGGGGGGCATTCGCAATGCTGCCGGTCGCACTCCCCGCGTTCACGACCTGCGCTTCTCATTCGCGGTGCACGCGCTGCTTCGGTGGTACCGCGCCGGCATCGACGTTCAGACCCGCCTTCCCGCCCTCTCGACCTACATGGGACACGCCTCGATCTCTGCGACTCAGTACTACCTGCGGTTCCTCGAGCCTGTCGCTCGACTGGCCTGCGATCGTTTCGAGAGCCACTGCGCCCGCTTTCTTCCGCCTATATCGCTTCTGCCCGGAGGTGACCAGTGAATCACAGAATCCGCCCCAATGCACTCGGCCATGCGCTACGAGCCTTCTTCACGCAGCACATGCCCCTCACTCGTGGATTGAGCCCCCATACCATCCAGAGCTACCGTGACGCGTTCAAGCTCCTGCTCCGCTTCCTCGAGACCAGGAATGACTGCGATGTCGTGGAGCTTGATGTCGTCCATATCACCCCCGAGGCCGTGATCGCCTTCTTGGACCACCTGGAGGCTGACCGCGAAAACGGTGCCTCTACCCGCAACGCCAGACTGGCCGCCATCCACGCGTTTGCACGCTTCGTGGCCACGCTCCACCCCGAACACTTGGCCTTGTGCCAGCGGATCCTTGCGGTGCCCAGCAAGCGCGCCAACACGCGGGTCGTCGATTACCTCGAAGGGAGCGAAGTCCGCGCGCTGCTCGACTCCGCGGACTGCGGCTCCGTCGATGGCCGGCGCGACCATGCCTTGATCACCACCCTCTTCAATACGGGTGCCCGTGTACAGGAGGTCCTCGATTTGCGGCCCGTGGACCTTCAGCTTGACCGTCCCTTCCAGATGTTGCTGCGCGGGAAGGGCTGCAACGAACGGCTCTGTCCTCTCTGGCCGCGTACTGCCGAGCTGTTGCGAGGCCTCATCCAGGAGGTCGGCCTGTGCGAGCACTCAACCGAGCGACTCTTCCGCAACCGACAGGGCAGGCCGCTCACCAGATCGGGCGTGCGGTACATCTTGAGAAAGCACGCAGCTTCGGGACGCGTGACGTTCCGAGCTTGGGCAGGAAGCCGATCCATCCTCATGTCCTCCGCCACTCCGCGGCGGTCCACATGCTCCAAGCCGGGGTGGACCTGGTCTCGATCGCACACTGGCTGGGACACGCCAGCGTCGAGACAACGAACAGGTACACCAAGATCGACCTGGACACGAAGCGTGCCGCGGTGGCGCGCGCGGGACCCATCGTCGAAGGGTCCGAGGAGTCGCTCCGAGCCTGGCGGGAGGACGAGTCCGTACTCGCGTGGCTTGAGTCGCTCTGACTGACCTCTCTTATGTTGAGTTAGCGGGCGGAGATCGCCAACAAATCGGGGCT
>JBFMFD010000180.1:0-4105 GCA_040752255.1 Armatimonadota bacterium | reverse complement strand
ACCGGGCACCGAGAGGTCAACGACCGACTCGGGGCTGCCGCGCCAAAGAAGCGCCCGGCTGTCACCGAAGCCCGTGTGACCGACCTGCTCTCCGTCACCAATGCCCCAGCCGAACGAGCGAACGGATGGTATGCGCTGGGAGTGGAGGATTATCGCCTCATACCGAGGCTGCGCAAAGGCGGTCCCCGCGCCGAGCCAGCAGCCCAAGCAAACTGCACAGGCTATTCGAACAGCGTTCATGCCTCAGTATACCCGACTCTGGGGCGGGCGAGTCGCCCGCCCCAGACTTTTCTTCTACTGCAGGGTGACGAAGTGAGCGTCCGAGGGCACGCCGTTTATGAGCGCAAAGAGCATGTACTTGCCCGGAGGAGCGATGTGCCCGTTCAGGGGCGGGCGCACCGTTACCGTCGAGTCCGTCCTGCTCTTGATGGTGAGGTTGATGTACCTCTGGCTCATATCGGATGCGTGCGTTACCGCGCCGAGCCGAATCATGGTGACTTGGTCCACCGTATTGCCCTCGCCGGGCAGCACGTTGAACGTGAACTCCTCAGGAGTAACGCCGTAGTAGTGCATGGTCGGCGTCGCGGTTCCGACGATCGTCGGCCGGCCGAGCGAGTTGTAATACGGGGGATAGTACAGCCGCCCGCTGATCTCGCTGAACGTATCGTCGATGAAGGGTAAGCGGTACTGGCCCCCGCAGATGAGCACGGCTCGATCCGGCAGCAGGATTCCCAGGGAGTGGTACATCCGGCTCTCGTCGCCCCAGTCGGGCGAGAGCGCGAACGTGTCGGTTGCCGGATTGAAGATCTCCACGTTTGGTACCCGCCACTCGCGCTGCTGGTAGGGGTGCCCCACTCGGCTAGATCCGCCGACGATGGCGACGGTACCGTCGGGCAGCAGCACGGCCGTGCAGTCGGTGCGCGGGTGGTGCATCGTGCCGGCTGATTCCCACCCAGGATCCGCCGCCTCGAAGTCGAACTTCAACGCCTGGTTGGTGGCGAAGTTCTGATTCTGCACATCGAGCCCGCCGAACTTGTACACCACGCCGCGGTCCACCGGATCGGTGCTGCGAATCATCATCACCGAGGTTATCCCTAGCTGCCCGAATGTTCCGCCGAACCGGATCCACTCGCCGCTAGTCGGACCGGTGATACTGAGAACGTACGACTCGCGCTGACTTCCGCCGGAGTTGGGTACTTGCATGAACTGACCCGCAATGAACGCGTTGAACGACCCGGCGGGCGCGGCAGGGTCGTAGAACGTGTGGGTGAACGGGTAGTACCACGGGACGGTGGTGCTGGGCGTGGCTGCAAAAGACGCCCAAGTGCCTAGTTGTGAGTTGAACACCTCGATCTTTGTGGACCAGGCCTCCGGGACTCTCCAACCCGACAACGCGCCGACCCGGCCGTCGGCCAGGGTGAACGTCGTTGGGTAGTACCGTGCCTCAACCATGTCATCCTGTCTCGTGAACGTTTTCGTGTACGGGTCATAGATGTATGCACGTGCGATACCGTGATCCCTCGTTCCGCCTTCGGTCCCGCCGGCGATCACAAGTTTGCCGCTTGCATCGTGGCTGTGACCAGCGCAGAAGATGTGCACGTCTGGGACGACGATGGACTCCTCGAACTGCCGCGTGTACGCGTTCACGATGTACGCGCGAGTGAAGTAGGCGGGCGGGTTGGTGGACACACCCCGGTATCCCCAGATGATGAGCTTGCCGTTGTCGAAAAGCGCAGCGTGGATGCCGACGCAGTTCTCGTCCCACTTGTCAATCCCAATCGTCGAAGGGGTGAGCAGCGGTCCGAAGCTGCCGGCGTTTTGCCCGAAGGCAAGCGCCGCGACACCCAGCCACGCGAAGATTCCGATTAGTTTTGAGCTACGCATTGTCAGTACCTCCTTTGCTCGGTGTGGGCATGAATGTTTTACCCTACACCGTCAAATGTCAAGGGGCTGTGTCAAGGGGCTCCTCCGCCCCAACCCGCCATCCTGAGCCTTGCTCGGGAAGCCTGCCGCGTCGGGTGGGGCGGCATAATGAGCGAGGCGTCATGCGGGTCGTCCTTCTGTTTCTGTTGTTCTCCCTGCCGCTCGCGGGGGCGGCGCAGCAGTACGAGCGGATAGCCGCCTCCGTGAGCGACCGCCGGATCGGTGAGGAGATCGAGGCGCTGTTCGCCACCCCGAGGGTGGGCACGCCAGGGGCGGAGGCGCTCCAATTCCTCGCGTCGGGGCGGGCGCTGGGTGCCCTGGGCGAAGTCATCCTTGAGCGGTACCAACTCCCTCTTCCCTCTCCGCAGGCGCGGGGCGAACTGCGAGCGGGCGGCGCGGCCGTGCCGCTCTTTCCGCTGTGGCCGAACGGCGTCCGCACCTCGTCGTGCCGGGTTCGCGGCCCGCTGGTGTATGCGGGGAACGGCTCGCTCGCGGAACTTGGCGGACACCGAATCGAGGGCGCGGTCGTCGCTCTGCGGTTCAACAGCGGCAGCAACTGGCGAAACGCGGCGGCGCTCGGAGCGGCTGCGATCCTATTCCTCGAGCCATCCGACACAACCCGGCGCGAGGCGGACAAAAAGTGGTCGAGCATGCCGCTGGACGTGCCGAGGTTCTACGTCCGCGCTCAGGACGCGGCGACGGTGTTGGAGAGCGCAGGCAGGGTGGTCGAAGTGAGGTGCGATCAACCGTGGATAGCCGAAGAAGCGGTCAACCTCTTCGTCGCGATTCGCGGAACGGACGCGCGGCTGCGGAACGAGTGGGTGGCATTCGCGGCATACAGCGACACGGTGTCGGTTGTGCCGGGCCTACCGCACGGAGCCGACCAAACCGCAGGGCTGGCGGCGCTGCTCGAGTTGGCCAGGCACTTCAAGGCGAATCCGCCGAAGCGCAGCGTGCTCCTTCTCGTCACTTCGGGCCACTTCCAGGGGATGGCAGGCATGAGAGAGTTCCTGGAGGCGCGCTTCCGAGACGGCTGGGCGATCACAGGCGGGCGGGCGCCGGTGTGCTTCTTTACGCTCGACATCAGCGGCGGCTGGGGCGCCCTCGCGGCGCACGCCCAGGGGTGGTGGCTGCGCTACCGGATGGAGAACTTCGAGCGCGAGCGCGGCATCGTCCGCGCTCTGCGCGACCGTTCCGAAGGAGTTGCCAAAGCGTTCGGCAAAGAGCCGCAGCAACTGCTCGTGGACGCGGTGAACAACCCGGACGGCCGGGAGTGGCGTAACTCAATCCCTGTGCCGTTCGCCGCGGAGTGCGAGGTGGTGAACATGACGGGTTTAGACGGCGTCACGCTACTGACCGCGGAGGATGCGCGGTTCCTACAGGACACGCCCTTCGACACGCCGAATCGGCTGAACCTGCAGAACATCGTCCAGCAGGTCCGAACGCTCGTTTGCCTTGCGCACCACATCGCGAACGACTCCTCCGACACCGCCGTCGGAATCGAGCGCTCGATACCATACAACGTCCGCCCCGTAATGAATCGAATGTCCCTAATGGGTGGGTTCTCGACGATCGAGGGGCAGGTGGTCGAGTTCGATCCGAGCCGCAACTTCTATCCCGACGTGCCGGTCTCCGGCGCGCTCGTCCTTACCACTCGAGACAAGAAGAGCTTCGCGGGCGTTCGGGGCGTAATGACGACGATGTCGGACGGGCGCGGTCGGTATGAGATGCACGGCGCGCCTCCGATAACGCTTTGGGACGAGCGGGATCGCTACCCGCTCCCCGTCTATGCGTTCGGGTTCGACGAGAGCGGCACGATCCTGAAGGCGAACGACATGGGCGTGCAAGGCGGGCAGTTCGAGACGTACTTTCGCCTCACCACGGCGGAGCGGAACACGCCGATCGTCGTCTTCCGCGGCGCGCCCCTGCAGGTGCTGCGCACGGTTGACCCGCTTTCCTTCCGCGCCTTGCCGATCCCCACGGTCCTGGACGCCCACTCCGACGGCGAGCCGCGTCGTTATAGTATCTTCTTCCCGCCGGAGAACCCGTTCACCGTTGCCGGCGTCGGCGAAGCAGAGGAGGCGTTCGCGATCTTCGTGGACCCCAGCGAGCCTGTGAAGCTCCTGGCTCGCGGTTGGGACGGAGCGCTGCGCATGGCGCTGCTGAACGCAACGCCCTCGGC
>JBFMFD010000179.1:0-4115 GCA_040752255.1 Armatimonadota bacterium | reverse complement strand
CCGCACGGTTCTGAGGTGCGCGGCGTTCGTCGCGATCGGTCTGCTCGCGTGCCCGACTTTCCCACGGGCGGAGACCATCCTTGCTACCGGAGCAACTTTCGGCGACCAGACCGCCGAAGGTCGTCGCGAGGAGACGCCTTTCGTCCTTCGCCTTCAAGACGGTCAGTGGAGCACGGCAGCACTCCCAGAGAACGCCACGTTTCGACTCGAGGGGGCGGTGTTCTCCTCGCCCTCGACGGCCTGGGCATACGGGACTACCGCAGACTCGCGCGCGATCATCCTACAGAGTACCGATACCGGTCGGACATGGAAGGTGGCTGAGGGGATCTCCGACGACGTGCTCAGCGGGCGGCGCCCGGTCGCGATCGCCTTCCCCAGCAAGTCGTTCGGCGTTCTCGTCATGGTCGGCATGACCGGGATGGGACCGTACCTCCTCGTCACCCGCGACGGCGGTGTATCTTGGGACGACGCGGGCGGGACCCGATTCTCTGCTTTTGGTCGCTACTTCCTGACAGCCGACTCGGCCGTCCCCGAGTTGGTGCGCGTTGATGAGTACGGCGCCCGGTGTGCGAAGCTCGATTCGCTCGTCTCAACGGGGCTCCAAGCGGATGATCTTCTCGACCCGGCATCGTCTTCAGGTAGTCTCGTGCTGGGCTCGAGCGCGGGAGGAGGCTTCGTCCACCTGCCGGAACTCGATGCCGAATACATCGCCGGTGATGACCCGTTCTGGCCGCGCGCGGTCTCGGCCGCCCAGGATCGAGTGTGGATTGCGGGGATGCTCACGTGGGGCGGTCGCAGGCCCTCCGAAAGCGCCATCTTCCAGAGCGCGGGCGGCTGCGGCCCTTGGCAGCGACAGGAGACCCCTTCAGAAGGAATCGCGATGATCGAGGCTCTCCATCTTCGAGACAAGGACTCCGGAATCGCAGGTGGACGCGAGCAACGAGACGCCGGGACGGGGGTGTTCCTCCTCTACACGTCGAACGGGGGAAGCCCTTGGCAGCGGGCAACCCTACCCGACGGTCTGACGTCGAAGGACCTAACCGTAAGGAGCGTCGTGCGGGGCGACGATGAGGGCGGGTGGGCCGTTATCCACGATCGAGCGGGAGTGACCACCACGTTCTTGAGCACTTCAGACAGCGGGGCATCGTGGAAGAGCGTCCCAACGGGGTTCGAGCAGAACACCTACGTGTGGAGCCTGGCGCGAGGCAGCGAACTGCCGGAATGACCTGACGACGACTGCGTGGAGAGCTGTCGTGAACGAGAGGCTAGCGAGCATCGTCCTTCTCGTCTGGGTGACCGCCGCGTGCGGGTCCAGCTCAAGCAATAGGGCCGAGCCAACCGCTACGCCCACCGTCGGACCGACACCCATGCCGACGGCAAGCGTCAACCCGACACCCGTGCCAACGCCGACCCTAACACCATTGGGGTCGCTCGCCTGGGCCATCGCCCAGGACACGCGCGATGCCGGCGCTGTCGTTCGAGAACTGGTCATCCACTCCTCCGATGGCGGTCTCACTTGGGAGACGGAAGCTGTCTTCGAGAACCAGCCGTCTCTCCAGGCCATCCAGTTCATAGATCGCGATCTTGGGTGGGTGGTTGGTGGTCGGGCGCTCTTGCGATCCACCGACGGCGGACGCACGTGGACTGACGAACTCGATAGTCTCCCTCTCAACAATGTCGGTTTCGGTGATGTCGCGTTCCGCGGACGCGAGCGAGGAATCGTGGTGGGGAGCGAGTTCGACCCCGACGATCCGGTCAGTGGCGAGCGCTTTCCGGCCGTCCTTTACACCGGCGATGGCGGCACAACATGGCAACTTGCTGATGTACCGCGTCAAGTCGGTGTGGAGCTCGACGATGCATGTCTTGGAGAGAGCGGCTTGGGGCTTGCCGTTGGAACTGGCGCCTTCGGTGGAACGCTTGCGTTACTCACACGGGACGGTGGCGTGACCTGGAGCGACATTACTGCCAGTGTCCCGCTCGCCGCAGTCGTCGCCTGTCCCGGAGAGGATCTCTGGGCTCTCGGAGGCGGCGTAGGACCGAGCGTCTTGCGCTCATCGACCGGGGGTGAAACTTGGGAGGATCTTTCGTCGCGCGTCCCAATCGAGGCGGGCGTACAGGGCGTTGCCTTCGCTGATTCCGATAACGGTTGGCTTCTCGGTGCGTCCCGGCGGGGTAGCGGTGTCGTTATCGTTCGGACACGAGACGCGGGCCAGACTTGGAGCCGACAGCCCGTCCCAGGTGAAGCACGTACGGACCTTTGGGCTGTAGCCTTCGCCTCCGTCAACGACGGGGTGATCGTCGGAAGTGAGCTTTCGATTGACAGCCCGCCCCTGATCCTCGCGACCACGAACGGTGGTGAAAGCTGGGACATCGCCACCATCCCGGATGGGATCTTCGCTCTCCTTGACGTCAGCATGGTGCCTCAGCCGACGGAGTAGTGCGATGCGCAAGCTCCTGATCGTCGTCATGGTTCTGGCGCTTTCGATGGCAGTCGCGCAACGCGTGCTGCCCCAGGGAAGCTGCCCGAGTGATTTCTGCGACGACTTCCACAACAGTCCGTACGGGACCGACATCCCCTTTCAGCGGTGGTGCGAGCGGTATCACCACATCCACTACGACGCCACCAACGAGTTCATGATCGTTCCGCGCGTCGGAAGGGAAACCGAGGAAGACTGTCGGTTCGTTGGCAACTCGTCCGTGGAACTCCCGTGCGAGGGACTCCCGTCAGGGTGCACCTGTGACGGAGGAGGATCACAGTGCTCCTCCACCAATGGGGGGCCGAACAGCCCCGTGAACGTGGGTGCTTTCTTCGTCGTCTCGAAGAAGAACTACGGCGGCACCTCCCGCACGGCGCAGGTGAGCTTCGGGATCCGCGCGCATGGCACGCCGGCAAACGGGCTACACCTCAACACGTTCGCCGCATCGCACGCCAACTGCCACACCGGCGTCCAAGGCGTCGTCGCCGTCGTCGATCAAGCTCTTGGCACGTACCGCGTCGGGATCATTGTCGGCAACGACCCGCTGACCGGCTTCAGCGAGTGTGGGACGAATGAAGGAGGAGCGTTCTTCGCTCCCGGCACCGTCGCACTCAGTCTGGTCGGGCCATCCAACCCACCGAACTACATTCTCCGGACGGACTCGAGCATTGGTCCCGACGGCGATATCCGGGGTCGGGCGCGGCTCTTCGCGGTCAGCAATCCGAACGCCGCGTTGCTCGATACCGGGAACATGGAGTTTGACATGACGCCCGGAACAGGATGGTACAACCTGCCCAACAAGGGTCAGCGGTTCGGCTTTGGCGGCGGCCCCCTGGTGCAGCCGCCAATCCCCGCGGAAGCCAACCTTTTCGCGTTCGACAACTTCGTCGGGAACGGGTGCTAGGAGCTGCGCGGTGCAGCCGCGGCTGTTCGGCTACTCATCCTACTTCCTCCTGTGGTCCCTGGCAGCGATTGCGTGCTTCAGCCTTGGTCTGTACCTCGCTCGACGCGACGGAGGCGATGTTCGACGCCGACTCCTTGTCGGAGCGCTTCTCTTCGCGCTGATCCTGGTTGGATCGAAGGCCCTCTACGGGGCCGAGGCGATCTTCTTTCCGGGAGAGGACTACGTGCCCGCCCAGTTCCACGGGCTCGCTCACGGTTTCCGGATTCCAGGTGGCATTGCGCTCGTCGGTGTTGTCGCGCCGTTCGTCGTTCGCCTTGCGGGCCTTCCGTGGCCACGGTTCGGCGACCGCTTCGTGGTCGTTGTTGCCGTGATGACGGTGTTCATCAGAATTGGCTGCCTGATGAACGGATGCTGCTTTGGAAGAGTCTCATCCCTGCCTTGGACCGTCACGTTCCCGCGAGAGAGCTGGGCGTTCTATTACCAAGTGACCCGAGGGCAGATCGCGCCTTCAGCGGAGGCACCTTTGCCGGTGCATCCGCTACAGATCTACTTCATCATCGCCGCCCTCATCACGCTTGGGGTCATCGTTTGGCAGCTGAATCGCGTCGAGGAGGCGGGCCTACCATACTTGACGTTCTTCGCAATGTTCTTCGCTTCAACACTGATCCTCGAGCCATTGCGCGCCAACCACCTGACGCTCAACAACTGGCTAGTCCTCGCCGGAACGGTGACTG
>JBFMFD010000178.1:0-4142 GCA_040752255.1 Armatimonadota bacterium | reverse complement strand
CCACCGAACCAAGTCGAAGCGTCCGCCCCAGGCGGGGAACGTAACACCGCGATCATGGAAGCCGACTCGGGCGCGAACGACGCCCGTGCCCGTCTGGACGTACCGCGCGGCGTTCGCCAAGACGACCTCAACTGTCGAGTCAGTCGTTTGGCCATCGCGCTCGTCCACCGTCTCCCAGGTGCTCGTTTGGAAGTTGAACACCTCGATGCGTTGACGCACCGGGGATCCGGACGTGCTGCCCTCGAAGGTGAGAGTGAGCGTCGAGGGGCTCTCGGTTGGCGAGATGCCTTCCACCTCGATCTCGACCGACGCTGCAGCGACGTCGCTGGGTCGGCGAGCCTCGACGTTGACATACGAGTCGTCGCTGTTGAACAGGTCGGCAAGGCCGCCGCTCTGCAACGCGCCACGAGTTACTGCGAAGCCGGACGGCAGAATGACGTTGTCCGAGCAGGTCTCGTTCTTGTACACGCTCACGGTGTTCGAGCTCTGATTGGCGATGGCGATTTCGAGGTCCCCGTCGCCGTCAAGGTCGGCGGCTTCGACATCCTCTGGGGCGGAGCCGGTAGCGAGGAGCGTGGGAGAGCCGAACGCGCCCGCGCCGTTGTTCGCCATCACCGCCAGAGTGTTGGAACTCTCGTTGACCACGGCGATGTCGAGGTCTGCGTCGCAGTCGAAGTCGCCGAGCGTGAGGTGAGCGGGGTCAACGCCGCCCGTTCCGAAGAAGCTGGGGGCGGAGAACGCGCCGCCGTTGGCTCGGAAGACCGCGACGAAGTTCTGGCCGTTGCCGTTGACCGCCACGGCGATGTCGGCATCTCCATCACCGTCCAGGTCACCTGCGCCGACCGACTCGGGACGAACCGTAGAGCCGACGGAGAGGTCGGCACCGCGAGTGAACGCGCCTGCGCCCGAGTTCCATAACACCGTCAGGTTTCGTGAGTCGTGGTTCGAGGCGACCAAGTCGAGGTCGCCGTCGTTGTCGAAGTCGCCCGCTGCGACGCCGCGCGGGTCGAGGTTGACGGCGTAGGAGGCGGCGACGAACGCCCCGCCGCCCTGGTTGAGCAGGACGGAGACAGAGTTAGCATCGCGATTGGCGGTGGCGAAGTCTGGCCTGCCGTCGCGATTGAAGTCGCCGACGGCGATCGAGATCGGGTTCGCCCCAACTCCAACGCTTGCGCCGAGGCTAAAGGCGCCGGCACCGTTGTTGATCAACACGCGAACCGCCGCGACGTTGTGCAGTGTTACGACGATGTCCATGTCGCCGTCGCCGTCCACGTCGGCGGTCGCAAGGTCGTCCGCACCCGTGCCGCCACCGGTCTGAACGAAGGCGGGCGCGCCGAACGCTCCGTTGCCGGAGTTCATGAAGATGGCGACCTTATCCGGGATGTCTGAGGAGACTGCCATATCGGCGAAACCGTCTCCGTTGAAGTCGGCGAACGCCACGCCGTCGGGGCGCTCTCCCGGCGCGTAGGTCGCCGGGCCGGAGAACGTGAATTGCGCGGCGGCGGCCATGGGCAAGGACGCCCAGGCGGCGTAGGCGCAGAGTCGGGTCAATTTGCTGAACATAGTTCCTCCTTTGTTGGGTCAATGGTGGATGCCGGAATGCGGCATCCACAAGCCAAGAGAGGAACTACGGACTTTGTGATACGTCCGACCGTCGGCGTGCGCCCTAACCGCCCGGTGTGCTTCCGACGTTGAAGATGAACTTTGCGAAGTTGAGCCTTCGACCGATCTCGCCGTCATACTCCGGGTTTCGACCGTCAACGTCGTCGCCGTACAGGTCGAAAGCTGTGCGGATTGTCGTCGGTAGTTTCGGACCTGCCAACTCGAACGTAGCGGCTACCACGGCGGTGCACATCGGCGCGGCGAAGGATGTGCCGGACCAGACCGCCCAGTTGCCGTCCCAATAGTAACTGCGGATGCCGGTCGCGGGGGCGCAATGGTCAACGGAACTGTCCCAGTTGGAGAACGTCGCCTTGATGTCGCGGTCATCCACACCGGTTACGCTGATACAATCGCTGATTGAAGCGGGGAAAAACTTCGTTCGCTCTCCGTTGTTGCCTGCCGCGCAGACAATCGTGATGCGGTTCTCTTCGGCGACGTAGTCCGCCATTTCGCTCAATGCGGGGATGCGCACGATGCGCCCGAGGCTGATGTTCACCACATGCGCCCGCGATTGCACGGCGAACGCGAGGCCCTTCACAAGGCTCCAGGCGCTGCCGACTCCGTCGCTATCGGCTACGCGCGCCACAACGAACTTGCTGAATGGCGCGAGTTGTGCTACCACACCGGTAACCATCGTCCCGTGGCCTACGCCTTCATCCATCTCTCCGTTGCCGCTTGAATCCTGTCCGCGGGGAATGTCGTAACCCGGGTCGTCCCCCTCGATGCCGTTGAAAGACGCGACCACGCGCGCCCACAACTGTGGCAGATGAGGCGAGAGGCCGGTATCGAGAACCGCGACTCGAATCTCACGCGAAGGGGACAAGGAGAGCGGCGGAATCCAGTTAATCTGTCGCAAGAGGTTGGCGTTCAGTTGGTAGAACTCGTTGTCGTTGCCGATCGCGCCGATAACGTTCGCCTTCCCTGCTCCGGAGTGCTCCGGCATCTCCACTTCATCGTTGTCCTCAACCCACACGATGCGCTGGTCGAGGCGCATCTGCTCCTGCGTAACGTGCGGGTCGCGACTGCCCGGTACCTCGAAGAGATAGAACAGCCCCCCGGGAGCGCCATCGCGCAACAGGACATCAAAATCAATCGCAATCTGCTCCGGACTGACTCCCGGTCGCAGACGGACGATGAGCTCACCGAACGCGAAAGCCGAGGAAACCAACAGGAAGAGCGCGGCTGTGACGAGAACTCTCATGTTACTTCTCCTATCTTACCCGAAATCATGTCGCATATCCACCTAGCAAAAACATCGGAGCCCAGTAGTACGGATGGTCGCGGTCGGCGCGAGTCTTGATACGGGCCGAGCGGAGCGCCTCGCCGACCGGCGAGCCGCGCTTCAATTCACGATGCAGCGTGGACGTGAGCAGCACGCCCGCCGTGTCGTCGAGCGCCCACTGGCTCGCAATCGCCCACCTGGCTCCGCAAGCGAGGAAGGCTCGCGCAAGGCCGTCCGGCTCGCTAAGTGACCAGAGCGGCGCGCGGCCCGTGTCGCACGCAGCGAGCACAACCGCTCCTACCCGCAACTCCGAGCCGGCGACCTCGACGGCAAACAGCGGCCCATCGGGAAACTCGATGCGGCTGAACATCGGGTTCTCCGCGTTGACCGTGGCGTGCCCGACCACGTGGAGTAGGTCGAACTCTGAACCCGTGAGGCACTGCTGAACCGCCGCGAGCGTCCTCAGCACCCGCGCCCGAGGATAGACGCTCAGCAGCGCATCCACCTCACGCTCGACGCCCGGCAGGTCGTCCGCCCGCCCCGCCCAGATGACGACGCGAGGCCGCCGAGGCAGCCGCCGCTCCCCTGCTTTACCGTCGAAGACCGGGCTGTGGAGAACCACGGGCTCGGGGTTACCGCGCAGCAAAGCGAACGCCTGCCACGGAACGCGCCAGAACGCGCCGGAAGGCGAAACCGAGCGCGCCCCCGCCGCGGGCGAAATGCGCTCAGCGAATCCCGCAAGCGACTCTATGCACGCCTGCGCGGATGCCTGCGTGTCCACAGTGGGGGCGAGAAGGTCGAACGAGAGCCAGTCCAGTTCCCTTGCCCAATCCGTTTGCGCATCGCCGAGGGGTGCCGCTGCCCCTTCAATCAGCGCGAACGCCCCTCGCGCCGTTTCTACGATGACCGCGGCGCTCGCTTGTGCGCGCCGAACGCCCTTTCCGGTGCCGAGCGCGAGCGCGCTTACCGTCTCCGCCCAAGCCCGCAGCAAGGAAGGCGACGTTGCCACGACCGCCGAGCGGGTGCCGGGAGGATCGCTCGCTGTGGCCGCCAACCTGCGCCGAAGGTCGTCCAGCCGCTTCCGCTCGCGTTTGCCGAGCGCCTCGCCCTTGGCGGACAGCACCTCGTCAATCAAAGTCAGCGAACGGGATCGAACGACTACGCTGAGCGCCTCGCGAACGCTGTTCGCGTCCGCCCTTTCGAGCAACAAGCCGAGATACTCGCGGATCGCTCGCTCCTTATCGCGCAAAAAGGTAGC
>JBFMFD010000177.1:0-4146 GCA_040752255.1 Armatimonadota bacterium | reverse complement strand
TGCTCGTTGCCGTCCGCGGCGGGGGGCATAACATCGCGGGCAACGCCGTCTGCGACGGCGGTTTGCTGATTGATCTTTCCATGATGAAGGGGATCAAGGTTGACCCCGACGCTCGAACGGCCCAGGTGGAGCCGGGGGTCACGCTTGGCGAACTGGACGCCGCCACGCAGGCCCACGGCCTTGCCACGCCCGTCGGCATCAACTCCACGACCGGCATCGCGGGATTGACCCTCGGAGGCGGATTCGGATGGATCAGCCGAAAGCACGGCATGACGATAGACAACCTTCTCTCGGCGCGCATCGTCACCGCCGATGGCGAGATGCGCACCGTCAGCGAGGCAGGAAACCCCGACCTCTTTTGGGGCATCCGCGGCGGCGGAGGGAACTTCGGCATCGTCACGTCCTTCGAATTCCGACTGCATCCGATTGGACCGGAGATCCTCGCAGGCCTAATCGTCCACCCGTTCGCCGACGCAAAGGAGGTCTTTCGCTTTTATCGCGAGTTCTGCAAAACCGCTCCGGACGACATCACCGTTTGGGCGGTCGCTCGAAAGGCCCCGCCGCTGCCCTTCCTGCCGGAAGAGTGGCACGGCAAGGAGGTCCTGGTCTTGGCCGTTGCCGCCATCGGCGACCGCGCCCAAGCGGAGAAGACGCTCGAGCCCCTTCGCGCGTTCGGGAACCCGATCGCCGACGTCATCGGGCCGACGCCGTTCGTCGGTTGGCAAACGGCCTTTGACCCGCTGCTCACCCCTGGAATGCGGAATTACTGGAAGTCACACGACTTTCTGGGCCTCGAGGACGGCTTCATCGATGTCCTGATCGAAGCCATTCACGATTTGCCCAGCCCGCACTGCGAGGTGTTCATCGGCCAGATGGGCGGAATGACGAACCGCGTCTCCCCTAGCGCCACCGCCTATCCCCATCGCGACGCGGAGTTCATCATGAACGTCCACGGGCGCTGGGAGACGGCAGCCGAGGACGAGCGATGTATCGCCTGGTGCCGGAAGCTGTTCGACTCGGCGACTCCGTTCGCTACGGGCGGCGTGTACGTCAACTTCATGACCGAGGAGGAAGCTGGCAGGGTGTCCAAGGCCTACGGGCCCGCCCTGGAGCGCCTAACCGAGTTGAAGCAGCGATACGACCCGACGAACCTATTCCGGATGAACCAGAACATCCGCCCGATCTAGCCGCCCGCCGGGCTGAGTTGGTCGCCGAAGTGGCATAATTCAGGCCACACTCAGGTAATTGTACGGGTCTCTACCCGTGCTTTGAAGCCGTAGGCGAACCAAATCCGTGCAGGAAACCGTCGAAAGTGACAGAATCTCTTTACGGATACTTGACACGGCGTACCGATTGCGGGTATCCAGTTAGGAGACACAGGCGGAGGAACAACGAATGACTGCCGGAATCGTGGCGGAACGAGCGTACCGCATCTTTGCGGGGGGGGGTGTTCTGGTGTCCGTTCTCGGGCTGGTGTACGCCTGCCCCACCTGCCCCAGCACGCATGCTCGGCGCGCTCATCGCGCGACTTTACACGCTGCAGGGGGTTGAGCGCGTGTCTGTCGGGGCTGCTGCCTTAGTCGTTGTTGGTGGCACTGCCTGGTCCGCTAAGGACCCAGCCGCGCGGATGCTTGCCGCCCAGATGATTTCTCGGCAGGAGCAGCGGATCGAGTCGTTCAGGACTCGATTCACCCCGCCACCCGGGTTGAGGCCGGGAGAGCAGATCCCTGCCGGACTGCGACCGTACGACGGCCGCATCGTGCTTGCCGTCCCGGATTGCCCGCCGTGTGTGGCGGACTCGGTCAGTCGGTTTGTGGCGCAGCTGCCTGCGGATGCGCAGCCGGTCGTTCTGGTGTCTCAGGGGCGCATCGATGATCTGAAGGAGGGAACGTTTGCGGAGTTTGCGGTGGAGGTTGACGCGGCTACTTTCGCCGCGATGAAGATGCCACCTTCCGCGCCGCCTTTCGTGTTCCGATTCGTGGGTGGAGCCGTAACCTATAGCGCCCCCCTCTCCTCTGCAGATGAGCTGCTGCGGCATCTCGCTGCGGAACGCGCGAACGATTTGGGCGGCGAACCCGACAAAGGTTCAGACGCTCAAAAACAATCCAACAAGGCGGAAGAAAAATGAACACGAAACTGAAGATGAGCACATTGCTGATCCTGCTCGCTTGCGCTCTTGCGGCGACGACGTCGCTGACGCCGATCCTTGCGCGGGCGAAGGCAGCTGTGCCTGAGCGTGAGCAGGACGACCGCTCCTGTCGGAATCTTCTCTCACTCGTCGCGCAACGCATCACGTCGTACCGCGCCGAGCACAACGGACTGTTCCCGTACTCCCTCAATGAGATCGGCGGCCCATTCCGCTGCCCGGTTCACAAGACACGATACTGGTACAGAATCGGAGTCGAGCTGCCCGATTGGCTGGAATACCGTCCCGAATCGCGCGACGCCTTCCGAGCCGCCGTCTGTGGGCTGTCCTGGGATGAGGTTCCGATAGTCAGCTGTCCAGCCCACTTTGATCCCTCGAACATCATCAATGTAATGTACTACGACCAGGGAGAGGGGCTGCCGCCCCGGCCGATGGGCGTACCGGCGGAGGGCGAGGACATACGCATTCTGGGCGCAACCCTCGACGGCGGAGTCAGCTACTTCGTGCCTGATAATCCCAATGCAGCCGCAACCGCGGAGTTCGCAAGAACCCTGCTCAGATCAAGGGGGCAGGAATAATGCGCTGGCTGCATATATTCGGTGCGATGGCGGTCATGTCTGTATATGCAGCGAGCCTACGCCCAGAACCTAACGTGGACTGCGCCTCGCTGTCCCAATGCCCCGAAGCCGGACAGCCTTGTACGTGCCCCGATGGTACGCCTGCCACGTGGAGCGGGAAGGTGCTCGAAGAAGTGAACACGGAGCTCTGCTCGTGCTACACACCTGGCTGCGGACCTGGACCTTGTAACCACAAGGCGCGTTGGCAGGGCCATCGGTCAGAGTACGAGTGCGGCGACGGTTGCCGGGTCGTGGTGTGCTTTGAGGATTTCTTGTACCGCGGCACGGTTGATGACGACTGCCAGGGAGGCCAATGTACGGGTCCATGCCCGAATCCAGTCAACCCGGCGCCGTGACCGGCAAGGACTCCTGGGCGCCCAAAAACAATCGAACAAGGAGGAAAGACAAATGAAAACGAAACTGAAGATGAGCACATTGCTGATGCTGCTCGCATGCGCTCTTGCGGCGACGACGTCGCTGACGCCGGTCGTGGCGACGGCAACAGCAGGAAGGGCTGCCGACGCGGAAGCTTGCGCGGAGCTCATGGGTCAGGTTGGCGCGCGCATCGTGGCGTATCGTCAATCTCACGATGGCCGGATGCCTGAGAGGCTCGGCGACATCGGCATGGGCGACGACCCTGCACGCCTGAGCGTGAAGTGCCCGATCCATGGCGATCTGATGCGTTACGTCCCTGCCAGTTGGTTTGCGCCCGGCGCTATTAGCCCCAGCAAGGCGGCTGAGTACAAAGCAATGGTCAACGCGATCAATTGGGACGACCGGCCGGTCCTCGTGTGCCTCCATCACTATGACCCGGCATCGGTTGACGGCGCGTACACAGGGCCGGATGGCCGGGTCTTTCCGTACGTCAGCTACGACCAACGGCAGCAGCGCTATACCGGCAACGGCCCGGTTCGGCACCTGTGCGTTGATGGACGCGGCCGCGTGCGTTACTTGTCGTCCGAGGACGACCCAGAAATCGCGCGCTTGTCGGAATGGCTGCGCGTTAACCTCGGGGGACAGCGATGAGGGTGTTGACGTACCCGACTGTTGCGCGGGGGTTTCAGGTCTCGATCGGTCACTAACGTTGCCCCGACGCGCGTTCGAAGCGGAATAGCTCCGCAAGCGGCACACCCACGCGCCGCCCGTTTCGAGCATGCGCCGCTCGGTTGAAAGACCCGGCGCCGCCGAGACCTTGCGTCTTGTGCTGTTGGAGCGCCTCACGCTTCCACGCGTAGACGTCGGTGATGTCAACGGCTGCGTTCGGTCGCCGCGAGTGGAAAAAGGCAATAGCGACCCCTTCGCCCTCTCGCATCCACCACTCGCGCACGACCCGCCCAACGCCCTCGTGGTCGGGATGCAGGTACGGCAGCTCCGGGTGCCTCG
>JBFMFD010000176.1:0-4150 GCA_040752255.1 Armatimonadota bacterium | reverse complement strand
CGAAGGGGTGGAGCGCCTGCGGACCGACCCGCAAGCCGGAGCAAAGCATCCCAAGTGGATTGGACGCTGCTCATCAGACGCGCACGGCCGCCGGATGCCGGAACTGTCTCCTCGTCGTGGTATAATTACCTTTCTTCTACTGGACGATCGGAAAACCATGCCCATCGATACTGACACCAATCAACTGGCCTTCGACAAGCTCAAGGCCCTCACCGACGCCGACACCACTTTGCCCGAGCCAGTAAAGAAAGCCGTCGCTGACGCCTGCGCGGCGACCACGCCCACTGTCGATGCCCTGCGCAAGTGGGCGGAGGACGATCATGCTTCGGCTAAATAAACTCGAAGTCCGGCACGTCCGCGGGATCGCGGGATCGGGGCCCGACCTCGAGCTCGGTGGCAAGAGCCTCATCCTTCTCGGTGACAACGCCACGGGCAAGAGCTCCTACATCGATGCGCTCGAGTACCTTCTCACAAGGCACTGCTCTTCCATTGACATCGACCGCCAGGGCGTCAACTGGGAGGATGGCGGCATCCACATCCTCGCGGCCACGAAGGACATGTCGATCAAGGGCGAGTTGACTGACGGGACGAATCCCTATTGGCTGGACCATAAGACAGACCTTTCGACTCTGACCCCGCCCCTCAAACCGTGGATCAAGGCGGCACAACAGCGCTGCTTCCTCTTACGGCGCAGGACATTGCTCGGGTTGATCGAGGCGAAGCCAAAGGAGCGCTACGAAGCCCTGGCTCCGTTCTTCGCGCTAGACAGGTTCACCGACTACGAGCGCGGCGTCAAAACCCTGGCGGACGAGCTGGATTCGGCCGTTAAGGCCGCCACGCGTACGGCGACGACGGAAGAAGAAGTCCTCCGAAGGGCTTTCAACATTGCCCCCGGGGCCGGCATTGAGGCGGCGGGTGTCTTCGGCGCGGTCAACCAGCGGTTGGCGGCCGTCAAAAAAGGCGCCGTTCAGGACGTCGACGCATCCAAGCGCATGCAGGCCGAAACCGAAGCGCAGATGAAGGCCTTCTCGGGTGTCGATCAGGCCGTGAAGCTCGAAACCGTTGTCACCGTGACGGTCGCCGTCCCTGCGGTGCGCGCATCTATTGAGGCGCTAGAAGCTCTGATAGGCATGCAGAAAAGCCTCGAGGAACTCGAGGCGCGCCTGAGCAAGGGCTTCTCGGTTGAGGTGCTCGAGAACGGCAAGAAGTGGATCATTGAGGGAGACCTCGGAGAGTGCCCGCTGTGCGAGCAAGGCCTGCCCGATCGAGAGAAGGTCCTTGCTCGAATCGCGGCGCGCGTGCAGGAGTGCTCCGCGGTGATTGAAGCCCGACGCTCCGCCTTGGCGCAGGCAAAATTTTATTCCGAAGCTATTATCGAACTCGGGAAGGGGTGCGGCGCGGCACAGAAAGTGTGGACTGAGAAGCTGGGCGAAGACCCCGCTCCGTTGTCCGCCGCGCTCGGCGAGTTGAGACGCCTGGTAAAGGCGTTCCAGCAAGGCTTTTCGGCGGCGCAACTTCAGGAACACCTCACGGTCCTCAAGGCGCTCGACCTGGACGCCATCGTGCTGGCTTTGGCGGAACGGGCTCGTACTCAACTCAAGGGCCTCGGCGGGATGGAAGACTACAGGAACCTCTCAGCTGCGAACCAGGCGTTGGCGACCGTCTCGGTGAGCTGGCCGGCCCTCCTAGCCGCGCGTACCGTGGTGGCGCGAAAACAGGACCGGAAGAAAATCATCGACAAGGTCCTCGCATCCGCCATCCAGGCCCGCAAGGACACGGTGCAGGCAATTCTCGTTTCAATCGCGGATGAAGCCAACAAGATCTACAAGGAGCTTCATCCGGATGAGAAGATCGGCGACGTCACCCTGAAGGTGCCGAACCGGGGCGAGGGCAGCGTCAACATGGAGAGCCAGTTCTTCGCCAAGCGCGCCGACGCACGCCTCTACTTCAGCGAATCACACTTGGACACGCTCGGAGTTGCCCTGTTCCTCGCGCTCCGTAAGAAGCAGGCCATCGCTGATCCGCAGTTCAAGCTGCTGGTTCTCGACGACGTCTTCCACTCAGTCGACGCCCGCCATCGCGATCGAGCAGCCCGCTTGCTCATTCGGGAGTTCAAGGACCATCAGTTCTTGATCACGACTCACGACCCCATCTGGTTTAAGCTGCTCGGCGAGGCAGTTGAGGCTGAGGGGCTGCGCGAGAAGGTCGCCTTCCGCCGAATTTCGGACTGGAGTCTCGAACAGGGCCCGATCTGGGGCGATGAAGCGGCAGAGTACGCCTTTCTGACCTCACAAAAAGTCGATCAAGCACTCCCGGCCGACCTCGCCGCCAAGGCGGGGCGGCTTCTGGAGGAAATCCTCAAACCCCTCTGCGACCAACTCAAGGTTTCCGTTCAGTACCGGTACAACCGCCGCTACGATCTCGGGGCGCTGTGGCCGGGCTTCCGCTCCAAGGCAGGCGCTCATGAGGGCTTCTCCGCCCAGCATATGGGCGCGCTCGAAGAAATCGATCGCAGTGAGTGGGTGCGCAACGAGACGGGTGCCCATTCGAACGAGTCGGCCGCCCCCACCACCACGGAGGAGGCGAAACGCTTCGCCAAAGCCGTCGTGGCGCTCGTCAACGCGACGAAAGGGGCCAAGTGCGGACGCTACATTGAAGAGGTTTCCGCGCCCAAAGGCGACTGGGTGTGCCGTTGCGGTACACATCGTTACCCTAGGAAAGTCGCACCGCAGGCCTCGTCGTCATCGACTCCTCCGGTCACGGTCGATGCCATCGTCGCCGATGCCGTCGCATTGGTCGCGCCGGCCGTCCGGGCGGCTGCTCCGCCCCCCACAGTCACACCTCCCACCGCCGCGCCCGCGCCCGCGAAGTCCTAGGAATCGGTCGAGCAATCCGTCAGAGACAGGAATGCGTCCAAGTGCGCGCGATGCTTGACGGCGACGAGTCGTACCCGTGCGCGGAGAGCTTGTCGAGTTTTGTGTCGAGTTTTCGCCTAAAACCGGCAAAAATCGACAAATACCGACAAAGGTGGGATTTGCGAAAAGCGCTTACTCTCTAAGGCGAAAGAGTGAGCGGGCGAGGGGAATCGAACCCCCGTCTGAAGCTTGGGAAGCTACCGTTCTACCATTGAACTACGCCCGCGACCGCTCCATTGTGCCGTTTTCCCGTCTGGAGGGTCAAGGTTTGACTCCCCGCCGGGCGATTGGATAGAGTGAATCCAATCCGCAACAAGGAGGCGTCATGGCCAAGGCCGAGTTCTTCTTCCGCTGGTTCCATGTGTTCTTCGGCATCGTCTGGATCGGGCACCTGTACTTCTTCAACTTCGTCAACATCCCCCTCCAGGGCAAGCTCGACGACGCGGCCAAGAAGGTCGTCAACCCGCAGCTGATGCCGCGCGCGCTGTGGTGGTTCCGCTGGGGCGCCATGATGACCTTCCTCTCCGGCCTCCTGCTCTTCGGCATGATCTTCTTCTACACGCCCGAGCTGGGCTGGGGCGCGAACATGCTGTTCCGCGGCGCCGAGGGCGGGCTCTCCGACCGCGCGCGCTGGATCATGTGGGGCATGCTGTTCGGCTCCATCATGTGGTTCAACGTCTGGTTCATCATCTGGCCCGCGCAGAAGAAGCTGCTCGGCGGCACCGCCGGCGACCAGGCGCCCGCCATCCGCGCCCGCGCCGGCAACGCGTCGCGGCTGAACACCTACCTGTCGGCCCCCATGCTCTTCTGCATGCTCGGCGCCGGCCACGCCGGCATGGCGTTCAGCTACGTCGCGCTCGCCGCCGTCGCGGCCGTGGGCTTCGCGTTCGTGAAGGGCGCCTACGCGCACTCGGGCTTCGTGGGGCAGTCGGTCTGATGTCCGGCATCCAGAACGCGCCCTACGTGCGCGACGAGCAGCCCGGCCGCAAGGCCTGGTGCGCGTGCGGCCAGTCCAAGAACCAGCCGTACTGCGACGGCACGCACAAGTCCCTGGGCACCGGCGTCACGCCCATGGTCGTGGAGCTGACCGAGGCCAAGAAGTGCGCCTGGTGCGGCTGCCGCCAGTCAAAGAACAAGCCTTACTGCGACGGCACGCACAAGACGCTGCCGCCCGTCCAGCCCCCGGCGCAGCCGTAGTTCGCTCATCCACAGGACCGTCGGCCCCGACGGTCGCG
>JBFMFD010000175.1:0-4198 GCA_040752255.1 Armatimonadota bacterium | reverse complement strand
TCGCGTGCCTGCCTATCGGGGTGACCCGCCCGTTGCGATGCCGGCATATAACCCGCGGATGACGTGTCGGCTCCGGCATAGCTCGATCACGCTGTCATCCTTCGCGAGGATGCGCGAACAGGGCCTCGGGCGGGAGACATGTCCGGCATCGCGAGCCTTCAGTGACGAACGAGATGGCGATGATTGTCCGATCGGGTTCGGATTCGGCCGCACGCCTTGCAGAAGACTTCATTGCCGAGATCGAAAGACCGTACGCGCTCAACGAGTGCGCCACTTCCATTGGCTGCAGCCTTGGTTTGAGCGGATGCGAGGATCGGTCGAGCCCTGAAGAGCTGATGCAGTGCGCCGACGTCGCTCTCTCCGAGGCGAAACGCCGTCGCCGAGGACGCGCAGCGGGCCGCGGCGCAGCGTCAGGAGGCACCCGCCATCACGGCAGCCGTAACACGTTCGCGCAGGTCCAGAAACAGGGGCGAAGGCATGGGCAAGCTCCTTCACCTACCGACGCGCTACCCGCAAACTCGTCCCAATCAGCGCGGGGCTGGCTCCGGAGCTTCAAATTAATAGTCCATGAACTATAGCAATCTCGGAGATTCGGAGCGCGATTCAAAGCTCGCCGGATGTATCTCGAGGCGGAACTGGCGCCTAATTCGCGTAGTTGTCCTCGATACGGACAGAAGCGATACCGGATCTGAAAACAATCATACAAAACTGAGGCGCCGAATGCCCTGGAACAGTCGCTGGATGCGCGTGCTGGTCGGCGTGCTCCTCCTGAGTGCTGCCATCCTAGCAGTCCTTCCAAGCTTCACAGGCTACACCAGCCTAGACGGCACCGTGAACGCGCGCTTCGCCGTCGTGTCGGCGCCCATCGAGGGCGTGGTCTCCGATACGCCGCCTAAGGTCGGGACGGCGCTGCCCGAGGATACCTCGGTGTTCTTCATCAACAATGGCCGCATCGCGCGAACCGCCGAGGCGCAATTAGATGCTGACTTGGCTGCATCCAAGGAGAAGTTGCGGGCGCTCGAGCTGCAAGCGAAGGATCTATCTGCACTCAAAACTGATCTGATCGGTCGCCTCAGAGAGTACCAGCAGGCGAGCATAGTGAGCATTCAGCAAGAGATCATCATCCGTCAGCAGCGCATCGCGACGGCGCAGGCCAACAAGACCTCCGCCGAGGCGGACCTTGCGCGCAAGCAGACGCTCGGCGCGACCGGCGTGGTGGCAGGGAGTTCGGTCGAACAAGCCCGCGCCGCCTCAGTCGGCGCCGGCAGTGAGCAGAACATCGCCAAGGCCGAGCTGGAGCGGCTCCAGCGCCAGTTGGATGCGCTCAAGCGCGGCATCTTCGTCGGCGAGGGCCGCAATGACGTACCCTACTCGCAGCAGCGTACCGACGAGGTCACGATCCAACTCGCCAACGTCGAGGCGCAGATCCGGATCGAGAAAGCTCGCACCCAGCAGTTGAGCCTCCAGCTTTCTTTGGAGCGCTCCCGAAACGACCGGCTCTCCTTCGTCGCGGTGCAGGTTCCGTTCAAGGGAGTCATCTGGCGCAACAACGTCGTGGCGGGCTCAAACGTGCTGGTCGGCAACGAGTTGATGCGCCTGCTCGACTGTCGCGACCTGTTCGTGGACATCCTCGTGGACGAGGTGAACTACGATGAGATCAAGCCGGGCGACAGCGCCGATGTGCGGCTGCTCGGAACGTCCCAAGTGATCCCTGGTCATGTTTTGTCGGTGCGCGGGTCAGCCGCCGCCGTCGAAGAGGTGGTGCTGGCAGCGATCCCGCCGCAGAGCCGGGGCAAGAATGCCCGCATCCGGGTCGCGCTCGACCCGAGCGATATGCAGACCGATTACGCCAATTTCTGCCAGGTGGGTCGCACGGTTCAAGTTCGATTCGCGCGTGCCGGGTCGTCCCTTCAAACCGCCCTCGATCCGGTCATGAATTGGGTGAAGGGCCTGTGGTTCAGCATCTCGTGAGCCTCGGGCCGACGCTTTTCGTTGCGGCCTTCTTCTTTATCTTCGCCCTGAACTGGCCGCGGGACCGCACGTGGACGCGCGCGGTGACCTGCGCCTTCGTGCTGCTCGTCGCGGTGCGCTATCTCTGGTGGCGCTTCTTCCACACCGTCTTGCCCTACCCAGCGGATCGAAGCTTCGGCTTCTTCTGGACGTGGTTCGTGTTCTGCGTCGAGATGGGTGCCTTCGCCGACATCCTGCTCTTCCTGGTGGCGATGAGCCGCTACGTCGATCGGCACGCCGAGGCCGACCGCCTGGAGCAATCGTTCTTCGCCGCCCGCCCTGACAGCCTGCCCACCGTCGACGTGTTCATTCCGACCTACAACGAGCCTCTGGATGTTCTGGAACGGACCATCGTCGGGGCTCTCGCGCTCGACTATCCGCGAGACAAGCTGAAAATATATGTCCTCGACGACAAGCGCCGCGACTGGTTGCGCGCCTATTGTGAGTCGAAGGGCGCGATCCACGTCACGCGCCCGGACAACAGCCACGCCAAAGCGGGCAACATGAACAACGGCCTGAAGGTTTCGTCGGGTGCCTTCGTCGCGATCTTCGATGCCGACTTCGTGCCGTACCGTAATTTCCTGCGCCGCACGCTGCCCTTCTTTCGGGACCCGACCATCGGCATCGTTCAGACGCCGCAGCACTTCTTCAACAAGGATCCGGTACAGTCGAACCTCAATCTCGAGAAGGTCTGGCCCGACGAGCAGCGGCTGTTCTTCGACGAGATGGCCACTTCGCGCGATGCCTGGGACGTGAGCTTCTGCTGCGGGTCCTGCTCCATCGCTCGGCGGGCCGCCATCGACGCGATCGGCGGCTTCCCGCACGACTCGATCACCGAGGATCTGCTCACCACGCTCGCGATGCTCAACAAGGGCTACAAGACCCGGTACCTCAACGAGCGGCTGTCCATGGGCTTGGCGGCCGAGAACCTGAAGGGCTACTTCGTGCAGCGCGGGCGTTGGTGCCGGGGCGGCATCCAGACGATCTACCTCCATAACGGCCCGCTGCGCGGTCCTGGCCTCAACCTGTTCCAGCGGGTCATGTTCATACCCCTGTCCTGGTTGGTTCAGTACACCGTCCGCTTCGTGATCCTGATCGTGCCCGCCGTCTACCTGTGGACGGGATCGGCGCCGCTCTACTTCACCGGCACCGAGGACATCGTGCGCTACCAGCTTCCTGTGCTGGTCGGCTATTTCCTGCTGATGGGCTGGCTCACGCCGACGCGGTACCTGCCCCTGATCTCTTCGGCGGTCGGCACCTTCGCGACTTTCCGCATGTTGCCCATCGTGCTCTCCAGCCTGATCAAGCCCTTCGGCGTGCCCTTCAAGGTGACGCCGAAGGGCTCGGGCAATGAGGAGTCCGAGTTCGACGCCTACACGTTCCTCTGGATCGCCTCCTTGATCGCGATCACGTCGCTCGGTCTTATCGTCAACATCGTACCCGAATGGTCGCGGATCGGTGAGGGCGAGTTCTCGGTGGTGTCAGCCTACTGGGCGGTAATCAATATCGTGGTTCTGATGATCGCTGCGCTGATCTGCTTTGAGAAGCCACGTCCCCTCGTAGAGTCCTTCTCCACGAACGAGCGCGCACGCGTGCTCGGTGTGAGTGAGACGTACCGCGAGGCGCGCATCGTCAGTCTCTCGCTGGACGGGGGCATCGCTGAGTTCGCCACGCCCCCGGGCCTGCGCACCGGTGATTACATGTGGGTCGAGATGGACGCCTTCCCGCACCTGCGCTGCACAGTCGAGAAGGTCGCGGCTCCGAAGGCGGGCAAGCCCGTCAGCGTGAAATTCAGGTTCAAGCTGGAGGGCGAGTGCCGCGACCGCATGATCGTCAAGCTCTACACAGGCCGCTACAGCCAGGACATCCACGACCTCGACAAGTCGGCTATCGCAGGCGGGGTATGGTCGCGGATGTTCGGCAAAAGCCCGGAGATCATTTAGCGCGCCTCCGCGCCGAGCCGTGCGGAGGCTTTGACGAAGTCGATCTTACCGAGTGTGGCAGCATCCGAGCTTTCACCCGGTCGCTGGCCGATTGACGCGGGTGTAGCGCGGTTCGTCAGGTCGCTCGGCGGTGCTTTCGTGGAGACGGTCCGGCCGTCGGAGCTGCACGTCATCCTGTATGCTTTCCACAGCAAGCCGTGGGTGCCGAAGGCGACCACGGACCGCAGGAGCCTCGACCCAGACGT
>JBFMFD010000174.1:0-4215 GCA_040752255.1 Armatimonadota bacterium | reverse complement strand
CAGTGTCGGCTTGAACTGATTCGCGATCGCGCGAATGCGCTCCGGCAACTCGGGCTGCCTCGCCACCTCTCGATCGGGCATTTCGAGAAACAGAAGGTGCTGATATCCAATGACCCGTTGCGCGGCTCGTTGCTCCTCCTTCCGAGCCACGGGAAGGTCCCGCGCGCCGTTCCGGTTGGGCCCTCTCTCACCGTTCGATGCGACGACGAGCATCACCTCCGCACCCTCTTCGACGAAGCGGCGTAGAGTGCCCGCAATCCACCAGTCTGCGTCGTCAGGATGCGCGACCACTGCAAGCACGCGGCGATGTTCGAGCATCTCCTGCCCGGCGGCGAGCGCCTGCCTCGGCGGAACGGTGAGCCGCGTGAGCAGCACCACCCACGCAACCAACCCCATCACCGCGAGCAGAGCGATCAGCATTCCGAGCCAGCGCGCGGCGAGGCGTCCGAGTGGCACGTTCGACACTACGTGCGGCGGGAGTAGGCGGCAGGCGTCCGCTCCTCGTCACGCTCGTGGGAGAGCAGCGTGCCGTCGCCGTCAGTGCCGATCTTCTTGCCGATCGTGGCGAACCACGGATCCGTTGCGCCGCCGATGGCCTTGATGGCGGCGTTCTGCATGTGCGGCGTCTTCGGCCCTCCACTGAACAGCGTGATGCCCCAAGTTACGAGCAGCGCTCCCGCAGTCTCATACCACTTTTCCGCCTTGGTGCTGTCGGAGTCAAACCCCTTCACGTCGAGAGCCAGCTCCGCCTTCTTGACGTCAACGATCATCACGTTGACCACTGCGTTCGCCTTGGTCTTTGGGCCAAGCCCAACCCAAACCGACCGAACGCGCCAGGCAAGGGTGCCGGCGCACACGTAGTCTGCTCCAACCTTTTTCCCGAACGCGAGAAGTTTCTTCGGATCGTACGTCGCGGGCAACTGCCCAGGGTCCTCCACCGTTTCCGGGAGCTCTTCATATCCAAGCTCACGCCAAGCGGCGGCGCACCTCGCCGGGCTGATCACCTCGAACTGTGCGCGCTTCTCGAAGAGCTTCTGTAACGTCGATAACGCGGTGTCGACCGCGGTCGGGTTCGTGCCCCTCTCGTTTTCTGCAAACGACCAGGGGTAGATCGCCACTTTGGGCACCTGCACCACCTCGCCCTGGGCAAGCAGGGGCGAGGCCGCAAATGCAGCAATGAATAGAACGAATGGCTTCATTGTCACAACTCCTATGCACCCTCCATTCTACCCACGCGCCTGCCCCCTCCCCGAGCGCGCGACGCCACCGCTCGATCGGGGAGGGAGAGGCTGGATGGCGACCGCTACATCAACCGCACGGTTATCTCCTGCTCGACCCACGATCGGATGCTCCGCGACTCGCCGTCAATCTCGAGCGGGTAGGTGGCGCGAAGCGTGAGGCTTTCCGATCGCCCCGTGCGCGTGTTGAACCGCGTCGTCGCCGTCATCTCGAAGTCCAGCATGCCGGGTGGTACGTCCTCTCGCAGTTGATCCATGTACGCGCGGAGGTCCTTCACCTTTGCGCGCACGGTCGTCTCCACCACCGCGACCGCGCCCGACATCGAGGTGAGCCGATTCCGCATCTCCATCGAGAACATCGGCTGATCCTGCGTCTTCTCGCCCCACGTCGCGCCCGCTGACACGCCACCGGCGGGGAGCTCGGTCATCCCGATGCCGAACTGCACCAGCGGAAGCTGCATCGGATCTTGCAGCCCGAGCATGCCAAGAACTCCGCTCGATTCGGACTTCAGGTTGTCCGCGCCGAGCGTCGCCTTGAAGCCGCCCGACACTGTGGCGAGCAGCGGGTCCGGCCCCATGAGGGGGTGGAACTCGGCGAAGCGGATCGGGGGAGCAGCACTGACCAGGTCGCGCGTTATGGATTGCGCGGCCCGGGTGACTGTCCCGTCGAGTCTCACGCCGTTGTCTCCTTGTACGACGTTCACCCTCGCAGATATCTCATGCGAGAGTGTCCCGTACGGCGTGCCCCCCCGCTCTGACGACATGCGGTACGTGTTGGTGATGTTCAGCGTGAAGGACTCGCCTGCGCGATACCCGTGCTGAAGCGTTGCGGACTGCGAGCTGGCGCTCGCCGCAAGCGCAAAGGCCATGAGCCCCGTTATGCTCATCGTTACTGTAGTATGTTTCATCTCCTTCCTCACTTAGTCGCCTCCGCCTCCGACCATCTCTGCGATCTTGAGCCAGTCAATCTCGACTCCTTCAGGAAAGATGGCGAGCTGTTTCTTTGCGACGACAATTGTTACCTTGCTGCACTCCTTGGACTCGACGACCCACTTGTAGGAATGCATCCCCAGCGTCGTCGAGCGCGACTTGTACTTGCATAGTTTCCACTTGCACCAGTCGAGCTCGCACTTCTTGATGATGCTCACGATGGTCACCGTTGCCGACCACCACAGCGCTCCTCGAGATTCCTTCTCGACGAGAAACTCCTGCCAACAGCGCTTGGGCCCCTTCTTGTCGAAGCCCCACACCTCGTCGCACTCGCCGGTCGCGATGTTGTTGCTCGCCGAGTCGAACACCGCATAGTAGTGCCACGGCGCGGCACCGAGCGGGCCCCAGTCGCAGAAGTTGTGGAACGTCCAACCATCGCGACCTTGCACGTTGTCCCAATCTATCTCCCAATCCCACTTGTCCACCTTGACCTTGTTGGGATCGAGATTGCCCTGGTTCGCCTGGACGTTTCCCGCGGGCATGAACGCGCCGCCGGCGTTGCCGCTTACGTTGAACATCGGCATCGCTGCGACCTGTGAGGCGTTCACAACGTACGTTTGGGTCGTCTCGTCCTGCGTGTAGAGGTCGCGCGACACCATCGGATCAACCTGGTAGGGCACCACGGCGTACGGCGTCTCGTTCACCTCGGGCTCGTTGCGGAACACGTCCGGCGCAAGCAGCGCCAGCGGAATCACGGCAACTGCGATGCCCCCCAACGTGTTGCGCGACGAGGACGGCTGCAGAGGCTGTCCGCCGGATGTCGGCGGCTTGCCCACAACCTCGCAGCCCTCTTGCGGCGCGTAGCTGATCTGGCCGTCAGGTTGTAGCGTCCCACCGATGAGCGGGCCTTGAAACCCGCCCTGCGACACGCCCGACTCTTCGTCAATCGCCTGCACCGACCAGCCGACGTTCGCAATCTGCTGCCCAGCCGCACGAGGCCGAATCTGCTCGCGGCGATTGGCGCCGGGCTGCAGAACGAACTCGATCTGGTTGCTTCCCACCGCCGTAAACGTCCCGTCCGGCGAGAACGCCTTCACCAGGCAGGGCGGCCCGCCGGCGTGTGTGAATGTCGCCGAGCCCGGACTGAGGTCGGTGCCCGGCGTCGTGGTTACGGTTACCTGCGGTGACAGGAGCGCGCCCACCGGGTCGAACGAAACCGGTTCCGACCGGCCGTCCATCTCAAGCGCTTCGATCTCGGCGTCGAGCGGCAGGCGCTGCATCGGAGAGACGCAAAGCGCCGAGTTGCCCGACACGAGCGTAACGAGCGGTGCGACGACGCTCTTATCACCGACCTTAGCGACGAGCGCAGCTTGCCTGGCCGTCGAGGGGTCGTCCTCGAGCCAAAGCATGTCGGGCGCGTCGAACCCGCGCGCGAGGCGCGAGACATCGGCGGAGAACTCCTGGGCTTCCTCAACGATGCGCACCTCGATGGCGTAGCGCAGGCGCCCGGTCGTCGGCTCGTACCAACCGATGCCTTTGGGCGCGTCGCTCCACGGTGAGCCGAACCCGATCGGAAACATCCCGTCGAGAACATGGGTTCGCATCTGCACGTACTGCGCGCGAGTCATCTCGAGGCGCGTCACTTGGATTGGCTCCGGTCCTTGTGCGCCTTGGGCAGCGGCGGTGAAGCCGAGGCGCGCAGCCTGCGTCGGCGCGGCGCCCTCGACTGTCCCCCGACCGCCCGCCTGCAGCGTTACGCTGATTGGGCGATAGGAATGCAGCACCTCGCGACCTCGTGTGTCGAAGAAACGAGGAACAATGTGCGCTTCGGCGGCTCGGTTGCCGCCGTTCCGCAACTCGATGCGAAACCTTCCGCGCTCCAGTTGCGACGCGGCAACGACCACGGAGCCGACAACCGTCTGCCCGTCCGTCGCGGCGACGTACGGCGTCTCCGGACCGACGATGACGGGCGCCTGGCTTGCGGCTGAAATGCCCGCGAAGACAAGGCAGAGTGCGGCTGCGGCGGACCGAACGTGCCGGTGCGCGG
>JBFMFD010000173.1:0-4340 GCA_040752255.1 Armatimonadota bacterium | reverse complement strand
TTGAGAATCGTCTTCTCTCCTTCCCGCGGCTCCGTGGCGAACGCAAGCGCGCGCAGGCGACCGCTCTCGCCCGAACCGTCTATTGAGCGAACAAGGGTGCTTTGCGGCTGGACGACGTAGCCGCTCCCCGGCTCGAGGCGACCCACGCTGCCGGAGGCAGCCCCATCCTTCCCAACCGCCGCGACCTGCCGTTGGAACACGTGCTCCCCGTTGTGCCTGTCCGCTCGTCGGAACAGCGATAGGCTCGGGCTTTCGTCCTCGGGGGCGGTTCGCCACTCGACGGTCGCAGACGATGGGGTCAGGCGGGCGAGGAGGGGCCTCGACACGTCGGCAAAGTCTGCGCCA
This sequence comes from Armatimonadota bacterium, assembly GCA_040752255.1. Lineage (GTDB taxonomy): Bacteria > Armatimonadota > Fimbriimonadia > Fimbriimonadales > ATM1 > J051. Next base: position 3,995 of record JBFMFD010000173.1, on the reverse strand, counting down.
AGGAGCAGCACCCGGTCGTTTCCCGTGTCGGCAATTGCGAGTTCGCCGGATGGCGTTTGCACCACGGCGCTCGGATGGCGGAAGAGGCCGTAGCTGCCGCCGCCGAACCGCTTCACCTCGTTGCCGTCCCTGTCCCACCTGCCGACCCATCCGTTGTTTCGGTCGAGGGCAACGATTGACCCGTCGGCGAGCACCGCGACATCGCCGCACACCCAGAAGCCCGTTATGGAGCGCCGAAATGTTGGCGACAGCGTGCGGGCATCGTAGTCGTACACATCCACACGGCCCAGCCAACCGCCGGCAACGTAGAGGGAGCCGTTCGACAGCGCAAGACCCGCCGGCTCGCGAAACTGGCCCGGCTGATCGCCGAGCGCGCCGAACGTCTTCAAGTGCCGTCCCTCCCCGTCGAAGAACTGCAGTCGGTTGTTGTAGGTGTCGGCGACGATGATGTTGCCCCGCGCGTCCACCAAGACGCCGTAGGGCGCCCGGAACTTCCCGTCCGCGGTCCCTTCGCCGCCCAGCGTCCGCAGGAGCGAGCCGCTTCGATTGAACACAAGCACCCGGTGGCTGCCTGAGTCGGCGACGTACAGCCGCCCCGCGTCGTCGAAGGCAAGCCCCCGCGGCGCGCTCAGGCCACCTTCGATTCGTCGCACCTCCTCGACGCCTCGATGCACGGTGATGACGTTGGAACCCATCCAAGAGACATAGAGCAGCCCCTCAGCGTCGTACGCCACACCCGCGGGCGCTTCGAGGGCGGACTGCGTCATCCCCAACGCAAGAATGGCAAGCAGCATGCTGGCAATCTACCCGCCGGGTAACCTCAACCGCCATGATTGAGCGGTTCAGTGGCTCCCGGTATCTGCTCGTCCGGCAGTTCTTCAAGTTGTTCGGTGCGAACTTCCGCGTGTTCGACGAGCACGACCGTCTGGTCCTGTTCAGCAATCAAAAGGCGTTCAGGCTGAAGGAGGACATTCGCGTCTATTCGGACGAATCGAGGACAGAGGAGATCTTGCACATTCAGGCGCGGAACATCATTGACTTCTCCGCCGCGTATGATGTCTACTTCGCTCCGACCGGGGAGAAGGTGGGCGCACTCAAGCGAAAGGGGTGGAAGTCGCTCGTGCGGGATGAGTGGATTCTCATGGACGCCAGCGATGCCGAGATCGGGCGAATTCAGGAGGACAGTGCCGCGTGGGCGCTCGTCCGGAGGTTCCTCTCGGCCCTCGTGCCCCAACACTTTCACGTTGAGGTGGCAGGGCAACGAGTGCTGGAACTGCATCAGCGATTCAACCCGTTCATCTACAAGCTTGAGATCCACTACCTACCCACGGCAAGCGGCATGTTGGACAGACGCCTCGGCATCGCCGCCGCCGTCCTCATCGCGGCGATCGAGGAGCGGCAGGGATAGGCCACCGCAAGAAGGTGCCGACACCGCTCCGCTCAGTAGGCAACAACCTGTTTGACTTGCGACACGCGCCGTCAAAGTTTTCCGCTCAAACTGAACGGCTCACGCATCCGGCGAGCCGGGGAACTCCACCGCCGCCGAGTCGCCCTGCGCACCGTAGATAGCCTCGAGCGCAGCCCGCAACTCCTCTGGCGAAGAGCGAAATGGGCCTGGCCAGCCGCACTTGCAGCAACGCGCATCGCTGCGAACCAGCACAGCCCCGCAGAGTGGACAGATCTTCAGGTACCGCTTGCACCTTTCGGGATCGAAACGACTCTCCTCAAACACGCGTACGTTTTCGGCGAAACAAGAGCGCCGCTTTTCAGCAATCTGACGGGAATCGGGAGCGCATTCGAGCAGAACTACCGGAACCGGCGAGCAAATCCAGCACTTTCGCTGCCGGGCGAACAACCGGATTCGCGTCGGCGATCCCCTCTGACTCGCCGCGCAGAGCAGCGGCCCCCGACGTGCCGTAGAACAGAATGATCACCTTGGCAGATACCCCCGCAACCAGACCGGACGTAACGATCCTCATCCCCGCGTACAACGAGGAGGACACGATCGCCCACGTCCTTGAGCGTGTGCTGGCACTCCCGATATCCAAGGAGGTCGTCGTAGTTGACGATTGCTCGACCGACCGAACCTCCCAAATAGCCGAGCAGTACGCCACGCGCATCCTGCTGCTGCGGCACGAGCGGAACCGAGGGAAGGGCGCAGCCATCCGGACCGGCCTCGAGCGGGCAACGGGGGAGGTCACGATCATCCAGGACGCCGACCTTGAGTACTCGCCTGAGGAGATTCCCAACTTGGTCGAGCCGATCCTGCGAGGTGAGCAGGACGTCGTCTACGGCACCCGCTTCCGCGACGGCTTCCCGAAGGGAATGGCGCTCCCGAACCGAATCGTCAACGTGCTCCTGCGATGGGCTGTCCGGTTGCTCTATGGTCGCCGCATCTGCGACGAGGCGACTTGCTACAAGGCTGTGCGCACCTCGGTCCTTCGCGGGATGAACTTGGTCTGCGAGCGTTTTGAGTTCTGCCCCGAGGTAACCGCCAAGGCGATTCGTATGGGAAAGCGCATCCACGAAGTCCCGATCCGGTACGAGCCGAGGTCGAAAGAGGCAGGCAAGAAGATTCGCTGGACGGACGGTGTGGAGGCATTCTGGACGCTGCTGCGGCACCGGTTCTCGCGCTTCCACCACTCCACGGCTGCCCCCAGCAGACCTGCGCCGGATAGAATCGAGGAGTGAACCGCTCCGCTGGCACGAAGGTCTGGCTGTGGGTCGGCGTTGGCTGCGCCGTGCTGCTCATTCTTGGCTTGGTTGTGGTCGGCGTGATCGTAGCCAACTTCGTTCGCAACCCCGAGGTGCGGTCCTTCGTCAGCGAGATGTCGGAGATGGAGCGAGCGGAGAACCTCGCCCCCGTCTTACAGGACGCGCTGGAGAAGTACACAACCGAGAACGGCGACTTCCCTCCGAACCTCGAGGCGCTGGCTCCGTATCTATCTGAGGAAGAGATGAGGGCGACAACCAAGGCTTTCACCTACTCAAAGCCTGGACCGGACGCCCCCGACGATCAAGTCATCCTACAGAGCCGCGAGTTCAACCTGCCCGGCGGCGGAGAGATGCGAATCGTCATCCAAAAGGACTTGAAGTCCTACGGCCTCACCAAGTCGCCGCTGGAACCGGACTTCTCGGGATGGAACAACCGCAGCAAACCGTCAGAAGACTAAGCGCGCGACGAGTCGCCTTCGGCGTGCTGGTCGGCGTCGTCCTCGTTGCGCTCGCGCTCGTCGCCTTCGCGCGGGTGAACCTCACCTACTCGATGGCTGCGCCTGACGTTCCCAACGAAGACTCCGCGGAAGCGAGCGAGTTCCTGAACCTCGTTGGGCGCCTTGCCAACAGGAGAACGGAGTTCGCCGCAGAAATCGACGACGAGAGATGGGCCGCGCTTATCGCCGACTTGCGGCCCGTCGTGGCGGACCTCGATGCGCTCGCCTCGCTCCCCGAAGGGCGCCTCCTGTTCGCCGCGCAGCGGTACCCCAACGAGCCAAGCCGAATGAACGACGGGATGTCCGCGCTGAGGAACCTCGCCACCGGAGTCGTGCGCCGCGCCCTGCGCGAGGGGGATTGCCTCCAAGCAGCGCACGCCATAGTGCAGGCGCTCCGCATCGCTTCAGCCGTCGGCATGACAGGTAATCGGGACGACGTGCTTCAGTTCGCCGTCTTCAGCCAGGCGTTCTCCGGCCCGCTCGCTTGGATGGTAGACCACTGTGACCATGACGCCACACGCCGCTTCCTAAGCGAGGCGCTCCCGCTCATAGCAAGGGGACTGCCGCCGCTCTCTGACGCCGTGCGAAGGGAGTGGGCGGCCGTCTCTCGCGCACTTGACGACCCGCGATGGATTGACAAACTGCGTGACGACTACGACTTCTTCGGCATGAGACCTGGGCACGGTGAGCTGAAGCATTGGACGGTTTGGGCTTTCGAGAGGCGGAGGCAGGTGCGCGCGCTCGAACACAGATATGAGGAAACCGTCGCAGGAGCGGATCGCC
>JBFMFD010000172.1:0-4503 GCA_040752255.1 Armatimonadota bacterium | reverse complement strand
CGTCAACCGATAGCACGACGGTCGTCTTGCCGTCTTGAGCGAAAGCCTCTGCCGGCTCGACGACGCCGTTCATCGAGACGCCTTGCTCCTGCATCATTCGCAGCGTTCCAACGAGCACGGTGCTGCCCTCGACGGCGGCAACCACGCCCTTGCCCGAGGTTGCGCGGAAGCCGCTTGCCTCGGCGGGTTGGATTCCTCGGTTGGTCGCTGCGCGGACGATCGCCTCGGCGATTGGGTGCTCACTGTTCTGCTCGACGCTCGCGGCAAGACGAAGCGCCTGCTCCTCTGTGAGCGTAGTCGTAGTGATCTGCACAACCTCGGGCTTGCCGCGCGTCAGTGTGCCGGTCTTGTCGAGGATCACGGTGCGCGTTCGCGCGAGTTGCTCGAGCGCTTCTGCGTCGCGAACCAGGATGCCGTGTTCTGCGGCTCGCCCCGTGCCGACCATGATCGCGGTCGGCGTTGCCAATCCGAGCGCGCAGGGACAGGCGATGATGAGCACAGCGACGGCATGCACCATCGCCTCCGCTGCTCCGCCCCCCGCGAGGGCGAACCAGCCGACGAACGTCGCCGTCGCAATCATCAGAACAACAGGAACGAAGACCGACGTGATGCGATCTGCAAGCGCCTGAATCGGCGCGCGCGAGCCTTGCGCCTGGCGAACCAGCTCGACGATGCGCGCCAGTGCGGTCTCCGCTCCAACGCCGGTTGCTCGGAAGCGTATCGCGCCGTGAAGGTTTTGCGTCCCGGCGTAGACGCGCGCGCCAACCCCCTTGTCCACAGGCATGCTCTCGCCGGTGAGCATGCTCTCATCGAGGCTGCTGTCGCCGCTTTCGATGATGCCGTCAACAGGCACGCGCTCCCCTGGGCGAACGGCGACGAGGTCGCCCCGCTGCACTTCCTCGATGGGCACGTCGCGCTCCTCGCCGTCCTTGACGATTCGCGCGGTCTTCGCCTGCAGCGAGAGCAAGCGCTTGATGGCGTCGCTCGTTCGTCCCTTCGCCCGCGCCTCGAGCCAGCGCCCGAGGAGAATGAGAGCGATGATGGCGACGGCGACTTCGTAGTACACATCCGTTGACAGCCCGCGCGACTGCAGTACGTCGCGGAAGAAAGTCGCAACGGCGCTCCACGCGAACGCGGTGCCCGTTCCGAGCGCGATGAGCACGTTCATGTCGGCGTAACGCCCACGAAGTGCGCGATACGCATGCGTGAAGAACGGCCAACCCGCACCGAACACAACGACCGCCGAAAGCGCAAACTGGACAAGCAGGGGCAGCATCGGCACACCGGGAATGTGCATCGAAGTGGGCACCACAACCAGCCCGATCGCAATCGCAACCGCCAGCCGCACGGTTGAGGTACGAAGCGCGTCCGCCCTGCGACGTTCATCCTCTTCAGGAGCGACTTTGCGGTGCGGCGCTGCGCCATAGCCCGCCTTCTCGACGGCTGCGACGAGCGCCTCGACCGGCACGCCGCGCTCGGCGCGAACGGTTGCGCCTTCGGTCGCAAGGTTCACCGCCGCTTCGTGAACGCCCTCGACGCGACGCAGGACCTTCTCGACGCGCGCCACGCACGCGGCGCAAGTCATGCCCGAGATGTCGAGCTCCACCGAGGTCGCATCGCCGCCGGTCTCCTCTCGCTGCGGGGAAGCGCTCTCGCGCTGCTCGCCCCCGAAGAAGAACCAATAGATGAAGGCGACGAGGAGGACGCCGGAGAGCAGGATTACCGCTGTGATTGCGTTACCTCGAAGCCCGCGTCTTCCAGCGCGCTCCGCACGGCGTCGTCGGTTGCGGGCGAGTCGTACTCAACGGTAACGCGCTGTTCGGGAATCTCGACGCTGACGTTCTGCACTCCCGCGACGGCGCCCGCCGCCTTGGTTACCCTCTCGGCGCAACCTTCACAATGGATGTCGGGGCTGTTCAAGACTATCGTCGGCATAATGCCACGATTGTACCCGCGAACCACCCGTCGCCGGGGCCGTACTGGTGAACGAACGCGTCCCACCCTCCGTTCGTGTCGTTCGCCACCAGGTTGGGCGCATCTGATTCGAAACCCACGAACCGCCCATCCGCACTAATGCAAGGAACCACGCTCCTTCCCATCGCTTCCTGCCCTGTGGAAGAAAGGGACACCCCGCGCCGTTCGGCCCGTCAGGCGGTCGTGGACGAATACGTCCCAGACTTCTCCGAGGCTCCGCCAGGGTTTGCCGGGCTTCCTCACGGAGCTCCCCCACGGGAGAGGGGCCGGGGGTGAGGGCGAAACCCCGCCGCCTACACGATGAACCCGCCCAGCAGGTCACCCACCTCGTCCAAGTCCTCAAGCCCCCACATGACCTCCAGAACGTGCTCCACCTGCACGTCGCGCAGCATCGGCTCCGCCATGCGGCGGAACTTGGCCACCACCTCCTCGTCGCTCATCGGGTTCAGGGCGTGCCCGCGCGGGGCGACAGCCTCACGGGAGTAGCTCCGACCGTCGCGCAGGCGCACGGTGATGCGATTCGGGATGCCCTTCGCCGGATACAGCTCGTCGTAGGGCTTGTGCGGGGTCACCTTCGTTTTCGCCACCACTCCGAGCAGCGCCTCGTCGGTGAAGCGCTCCTCGTCGAACGTCTCCATCCACACCTTGCCGTCCACCAGCGCGGCGCAAGTGATGTATTGGATCGAGTGATCCGCAGTCTCTCGACTCCTCGGGCGGTTCTTCTCCGGGTCCTTGGCGATAATCTCCCAACTCGCCGTGAACGTCTCGATCTCAACGGAATGCACCTCTTCCGGCTGCAGCGGCGCGCCGTGCTCCTGCACGATCTCGAGCGCGGCGTCAATCGCGCTTTGGCTGTGATACTCCGCCGGGTACTTTTTGATGTAGGTGCGGTTGATCATGAACGGCTCGCCGCCCTCGCCGCCCATCCTCGGCAGGTCGAAGCGCTCCCCACCGCACACTTGATCGAAGAACGCCATCTCGCCCTCGAAGATCGGCGCAGGCCCCGTCATGCCGAGGTGCGCCAGCAACGCGGCGAACACTCCGTTGCGCGAGGCGTTCGCAAACGCGCACCCCTTCCACATGCTTAGCTCGCCCGCGCGCGTGATCCGCATCGCGTTGTTCGGCGTCGCGGCGAGTCCGAACGCGTTGACGAACTGCTGCTCGTCGAACTCCAGCAGCAAACCGCACCCCGCCACAGACGAAAGCGAGCCGTACGTAACGTGATCCCATCCGCGCGCGCGGATGGAGAAGGCGTCGCACAGCCGGCACTGGATCTCATACGACAGCACGATCGCGGCGATGAGATCGCGCCCATCGCAATCGAACGCCTCGGCGACCGCCAGCAGCGCGGCGATGTTGTCGCTTGGGTGAGCAGGCTCCTTGCTCAGATAGGTGTCGTTGAAGTCGAGGTAGCGAAACATCGTGCCGTTGGCAAACGCCGCCAACTCGGGCGAGGACTGGTGCGCCGTGCCGATGACCGTCGCGCCGATTTCGCTTGTGGTGGTTCGCGCGATTTCGCGCGCGATCTTGGGCGGGTCGGCGAGGTAGGCGCCCATCGCGCAGCCCATCGAGTCAATCACGCGCCGCTTCGCCTCGTGAATCGCCTCCTTAGGAAGGCTGTCATAGCTGAAAGAGGCGCAATAGGAGGCAAGTCGCTCGGCAAGGTTCATACGGCGGCGCAGGTTACCCGCCGTCGGGTACATTCGCCCGCGCGATGGTTGGAATCATCATGGGTAGCGACTCCGACCTGCCGGTGATGGAGCAGGCGGAAGAGGTTTTGAAGGAGTTCGGCGTTCCGTATGAGCTGGACGTGATGAGCGCCCACCGCACACCGGACAAGGTGCGCGAATGGGTCTCGTCAGCGCGGGGGCGGGGCATCCGCGTCATTATCGCGGGCGCGGGGATGTCGGCGCACCTTGCGGGAGTAGTCGCCGCGCACACCACGCTGCCGGTCATCGGCGTGCCCCTGGCAAGCGGCGCGCTCAACGGCGTTGACGCGCTCTATAGCACCGTAAACATGCCGCCTGGGGTTCCGGTTGCGACGGTGGCGGTGGACGGCGCGCGCAACGCGGGCATCCTCGCCGTGCAGATCCTCGCCACGAGCGACCCTTCCCTCGCTTCGCGGCTCGAGGAGTTCAAACAGCAGATGGCGGCAAAAGTCGAGGAGCGCAGCAAGAAGCACCGCCGCTCGACCCTGTAGCGCCTCCCTCCCGCTCGGCGTAGCCGAGTGACTCGGTGAGCCGGGGTGGCAAGGATAAGCGGCTGAGCGACTGAGCGCTTCGGCGGACTTTGTGAGCTTGTCCTCGCGCGCTTTCTCTTTAGACGTAATCGCCGTCGCTCCCCACGGACAGATTCAGCACCCTTACCTCGCTTCGGGTGCCACGGACAGATTCCGCACCCATCCTCGGCTGCACCAACGCCCGAGACGAATCTGTCCGTGCCACACGACTCTGCCATCTGGAAGTGGACGGAGGCAAACTATATCCCTTCACAGCTTGCTGTGGAGCTACCCGCCCAAGGCGTCCAGCA
>JBFMFD010000171.1:0-4512 GCA_040752255.1 Armatimonadota bacterium | reverse complement strand
TTTTGGGCTGCGGCAGGACAAAAAAGTGTCCTGAGGACTTGACAAACCCAAAGGGGGGGGGGTAGAACTGGGTTATCGCCATGAGTGCAGGCTCAGAGAACAAGGTCACTGCCTGGCTCCAGGGCGCCAAGGACGCCCTGCCGGTCGTGGTCGTGCTCGTCGGCGGGTGGGGAGCCCTGCGCCTCGCCCCCACCCTGTCGGGCTTCGCCGCCGGGCAGGACGCCCGACCCGTACCAGCGGTATCGCCGTGGGACGAATCGCTCGTAGGCCGGCAGGTAGAGCTTCCCACGGTTGACCTCAACGGGCGCCCGGTAGACGCCCGCCAGGGAACGGTCGTGGTGTCGGTTTCTTGCACCGATTGCGCCTCTCCTGAGGCGCTGCTGTCCATTGCCTCGAAGTCGCCCGTGAAGCCGGTGGTGTTCGTCTCGGCGGAGTTCACCGAGCCGTACCGCGCCGTGCTCGACGCTGCGCCGGATGTCAGGTTGGTACAATTCACCTCCGAGTCGCCGGTCGTCCCGCCTGAGATGTTGCTCAAGGCGCCGCAAGCCGTGGTGCTCGATGCGCAGGGCGTCGTCGCTGCGGTACCCCGGAAAGAGGAGACGCTGAAGATGTTCTTTGAGCGCTTAGGAGGACAAAAATGAAGCGAATCAAGAGGAATCACGCGCTGACTCTTCTAGAGGCGCTGATTGTGGTGCTGATCATTGGGATGCTTGCGGCGATGCTGTACCCGGTGTTCGAGTCGCTGAAGATGAAGATGAGGGTCGTGGGCACCGTTCAGCGGATGAAACAGTTTCACATCGCCCTACAGATGTACCGGCAGGACTGGGGCGGGGCTGACGTGTTTACGTCTTGGAAGTCCTTCTCCGTCATTGGGCTTCCTGCCGCCTCCCGCACCGACCCCACCTGGATGCACCTAACTCCACCCTTGCCGGGAATCTCCCGTAAGGACTGGATCGGACCATGCGGATACGATGTAGACCGGAACCCCACAGCAGGACCCGGCGAGCGGTTTGAGTTCTACTACGTCTACCCGAGACACGGGGGCTCGATTTCATATGCAGCAAGTCTGTACGCGCCCGTCGTTATGGAGGGCGAGGATGAAGCCGGGAACTATGGAATGTATTGGGACTACATTTCAACTCATCGAGATCAGATCGTCGTGTTGGCAGAGTTTTATTGCAATCCACCAAGCCTGAATTTATCGAATTCCAAGGTCCGCAAACGAGGCATCGCACTTCTTTTGAGTGGCCAGGTTGTAAACAAATCCGATGTTGGGTCTACATGGGATCTGCGATGGTTTTCCGACTAACTACACACAACATGGAGTAATTTGACAAAATGAAATTACCTCATTTGTATGCTCGTAGAACTGCATGCACGGTTACCGTGTGCGTGTCCCTTGCGGCGATTGCCGTTTGGTCGCTCCCGCTCAGGGGAGACGAGGGACTGCCGGGGGCCAGCCCCTGTGGCAACCCACCCGCTCCTCAGCACTACTGCGGCAAGGACGCCTACGGCCGATGCGAAGAGATGACCGCCAACTGCAGCGGACCGACGGTAGATTCGTGGCCTACAATTACACGATGCTGCTGGAGTATCGGCACACAGGGATATCCGGTAGTGTGCTATCCCTTCACAGGCTCGTGGAGGTGTTGCAGGCACGTTCAGGGCGGCCCGGTAAGGTGGTTCCCGGAGTGCCGTGCGGGCGATCCCCAGTGGGGGATGCTGTGCAGCCCTGATGACGGTTGGTGTTACAGGCCATGACCCGCAGCCGCGATGCGCGTGGGCGATTGGTTCGACTCCCGTTGGTGATCGCCTTCCTCGCAGTGACCGCGTGCTTCGGCCTGTACGTGTGGTTAAGGTGGCCGCGCCCTTCTTTGCCGCCGGATGTCGTTGCCCGCAGGGCGATGGAGGCGTTCGTGAACGGAGACTACGCGACCCTCTTAGGCTACGTCAACGAGGAGGAGAAGGAGTTGCTGAATCTCAATGAGGAGTCATTGGCCGAGTGCGTGAACCGTCTATACAAGCCGAACACTAAGGGATTCAAGCCAAGCGGAGAGGTCGTGCTCCACCAGGCATCCGAGAGGGATGCGTTGGCTATGCAAGGGTATACCCACCCGGACGGTAGAAAGTTCCAAGTTAGCATCCTGGTTGCCGCCGGCGAGCGGGATGCGGAAGTTTATGGACTGGTGTTTTTCCTCGTCCAGGCGTCCTTGCATGCCAAGATGCCGCCGGAGGTAGTCAGCGCCGGAGGGCCTGCCTTTCGACAGGGGCTTCTCGAGGCGTTCGAGGAAGAGCTGCCCGTGCTCACCTCACTCAAGATTCCCGGCGACACAGTCTCTGGAGATGGGCGCCAAATCTTCCGCTCATGGGACGACATGCACAAACACTTTAAGGAGCGGGCTAGCCGTTCCGCATCCAGCGCTCGGTAGTGTGCGGGCGCAGACTGGTTCAGTAGGCGGGCAGGCTCGTTACACGGGTCGTGAACTCGTCCTCCGTCACCGTCTCCGCGCCTCGTACCCCCGTGCGCAACGGGATTGCGGCGACTTTGTCGGCAAGAGTACCGACCAGGCAGCGGGCCCCCAGCATCGCGCCGAGGATTGACCCGACGGTCGCGCCATTGCAGTCGGTATCGAACCCGGCCTCCACCGCCATACACACCGAGCGCTCGAATTCGCCCCCACCGTAAAGAAGCGCCCAGGTTACGACCTCGGCGTTCGAGATCGCATGGCACCAATCATGCTGCCGCGACTCGTTCCAGCGATCATGGATAGCCTGTATGGTGCCCTCGGAGTGCGTATCCTCAGCCTCGTCCATCAAGCGCATCAACGAAAGCGCGAGTCGGCTCGTAGGCGGTAGGCAGCGAAGGCCGTTCTCGACAACACCGCGTGGGTTGCTCATCGCGAGCGCCGAGGAGATCATCGCCGCGTAGTACATCGAGGCGTAGAGCGCGTTGCGCGTGTGCGACAACCGCGCATCCGTCCACGCCATCACTGCGGCTCGCATCGGGTCACCCGGCGTGATGTAGCCGTATAAATCGCTTCGAATCTGTGCGCCGATCCACTCTCGATACGGGTTGCGCCAGGTCGCTGTGTCCGGCGGCTTCAGGCCCAGCAGCAGGTTGCGGAAGGCGACCCGCTCGGCGGTGCAGGTCTTCAACGGCTCGAGACGGGCGATCCACTCAGCCGCAACTTCCTCGGTGCTGAAGCCGACTCCGCAGCGCTCGACGAGAAACAGAGCGACGACGGTGTAGTTCAGGTCGTCGTCCTCCGGAAGGGTGTCGAGGTCGGCAACGAAGGCAGTTTCGTTTCCCGGTGCGATCGGGCCGAAGGCATTCAGAGGCTCCCAGCGGCGCAGGAACCCTGCGAGGGGCGGGCCTTGCCCGGTTTCCTGGAGCATTTTGCGAATCGCGCCGCGGCTCCAGCCCTCGACCGGCTTGCCGAGCATGCACCCGGCGACCCTCCCCCGCCACGCGCCCCGAATCCTGTCCTCAAGGTCAACGGGCTGCACGTCGAGCGGAAGCGCGCCCGGGCAGCGATAGAAGATGCTCCGCAGGTCGTTCGGCTCCGCCTCCTCTGTGGCGCTCGGCAGGCGCTGGACCTCACCCAGCAGGCGGAAGAAGTCGGCGGGCGGGACGGTGTCGGCGCGCTCGAGGCGAGCGAAGTCGTCTAGGAGGTGGCTGATGTCCCTTCCCTCCTGCTCCGCCTGGAGTCGCTCGGTCTCGACATCCGCGGGCGTCGGAATCAACCACCGGGTGTCCACTGAGGGCATTTTGATTCATCGGGCTTGACGCGGAAGTGGCGATATCAGGTAGGAACTGCGCCATGCCGAGCGCTCGTCCGTTCCTTGCCGCGATTGCCGTTGCCGTTGTCCTGGGTTCCTGTTCCGTCAGCACGCCTACCTTTCCGAAGATTCTCTTCACCACGGATCGGGACGGCTCCCTTCAGGTTTACAAGATGAACATCAACGGGAGCAGCGTCTTTCGCATCACCAGCCTGGGCTCGAACAACCAAATGGCGACGCTCGAGGGGCCGGGCCATTGGGTTGCGTTCGTGTCCGATCGCAACGGCAACTTGGACATCTACCTGACGACGCTTTCGGGCGGCAGCGAGACCCAGCTGACCACGGACGGCGCGGACGACTTCCTGCCCGTATTCAGCAACGACGGCACCAAGATCGCGTTCGTCTCCGAGCGTGACGGAAACCGGGAGATCTACATCATGAATGCCGACGGCACGGGGCAAACTCGTCTGACCTTCGACGCAGGCGAGGACACCATGCCCGCCTTCAGCCCGGACGGAACGAAGATCGCGTTCGTTTCCGATCGCACCGGCACGCCGCAGGTGTTCCTCATCAACGTTGACGGTAGCGGCGAGACGAACATCAGCAACAACGCGTTTGACGACACGACCCCGAGCTTCAACCTCGGCGGAACGCGAATCCTGTTCAGCACCAATGAGGACGGGAACTTCGAACTGTATACGATGGAGCTGGACGGCTCGGACCGCGTGCGAG
>JBFMFD010000170.1:0-4693 GCA_040752255.1 Armatimonadota bacterium | reverse complement strand
GAGCTTCAGACGCTCTGCGCGCAGGAGCATGAACATCATCCAAGCAGGCTTTCACGACGGACCGACTCGAACGGCGGACGCCCCACCAGGTGGGTTCCATGAGTTCAGGATCACGCGAAGGGGCAATATGCTGAGCGCGTATCTTGATGATGAGTTGTTTCTCAGCGGGGCGGGCATCGCCGAGGATGTGCGCTTCGTGACTTTGGCATTTTCAGGAGACCGCGGGATGCCGGCGCAACTTCTTGTCGATCGCGTGTCTGTCGTTCCCGAGCCTGCTTCTATCACATGGCTCGCTGCCGGAGTCGCGATCGTGGCTCTCAGGCGCAGGAGGACGCGCTGATGTCGTGGCGTCACGTGCTCAACTGGCCGGCTCAGCTCACGGCGATCCATGCTGTGCTCCTCCGCAACAACAGACTCGTGATGTGGGGATTCGGCGAGCCGAACAGCAACCTAGTCTGTAAGGCCTGGGTAGTGAATCTGGACACATGGGAGTTCTTCCAGATCAACTGCACGGTGAACAACATCTTCTGCGCAGGGCATTCGATGCTTGCGGACGAGAGAGTCCTCGTCGCAGGAGGAACCGACTCGACCCAGGGCGAAAACGGGGAGGGCTTCGGAACGCTCTTCGCAACACTTCTTGTGCCCGACGGAACGCCGGCTGGCGCCCACTGGGAAGCGGCGCAGCCGATGGGAACCGTTGAGCCAGACGACGCCAGGTGGTACCCAACCAACACCACGCTACCGGATGACCGCCCGCTCGTCTTGAGCGGCACGACGCACCTTGCACCGCCAATCCCTCCTGGCACGCGCGTCTACAACAAGAAAGTTCAACTCTACGTCCCCGCCTCCAACTTGTGGCTCACTGCGCTGATCGAGCAGCAGCTGCCGCTCTACCCAAATATGTATCTCATCCCGCCGGGCTACGTGTTCTATGCCGGTCGCGCCATTGAGCCTAATCCTCCCGGCGACCAGACCTTAGCCTTGCGGCTGAGCGACCTCACCTGGCACCTCGTCACCTCAGGCTTCACAGACGGCGGCATCGGCGAGCACAACTCTTCGTGCATGTTCGCGCCGGGGAAGGTCCTCCGCTCCGGCGGAGACAGTCTCGCCGGGGCAGGCGCCAGCAACTTGGCTGCCACGATTGACCTCAGCAACTGGCAGGACGGGCAGCCCGCCTCATGGCAAACGGCCGCGCCGATGAACCACGCGCGCCGAGACCACACGCTCGTCGCCCTGCCCAACGGACTCGCGCTTGCCATGGGCGGCCAGGCGACGAAGGACTACTCCCTGCCGGTGACGACGCCGGAGGTGCTTGACCCCTCGAACCCCACCGTCCCCTGGGTGAACTGGGACGCTCCGCCCGACCCGTCGTTCGACCCACGGACGTACCACTCGATCGCCTTCCTCCTTCTCTCGGGCAGGATCTTCATTGCGGGAGGACAGAAGACGCAGACGACCACCTACCCATCCGGCGACATCTACACGCCGCCGGTCATCGCCAACGAGTCGGAGCGGCCGGTCATCAACACCGCCCCCGCATCCATTCAGTACGGCGTGCAGTTCTCTGTGGACCGAAACGGCGGGTCATTTGGCAGTTCCATCAGGGTTAAGAGTTTGATGAACCAATCTGAACAACCAAGAAAGGAGAAATGACAATGAAGAAGCTACTCTTGCTCCTGCTCCCCCTCGCCCTCGTCCCCGCGTGGGCGGGTGGGTTCTTTGACGACTTCGACGGCGAGGACCTCGGCTCCCACTGGAGATTCGGAAACCCCAAGGGCACGATGCGCTACATGGTCCACGACAGCCTGTTGGAGGTGTACGGCTTCGCTGGATTCGGAAGCAGAGAGTGGATCTACGCGCACATTGCTCGCTACACGGATTTCGACATGAGGGCAATTGTGGGGTGGAGAGCGGGCAACGCTAGAGAGGGTCTGTTCGTGATGGTTGAAAACGATTTTCCGGTCGACTCCCCAACGGCTTTTTTGGGCTTCGCCCGTACCCCAGAAGGGAATCGGACCACGAACAGAATCAGAGCCGGTTTTCGTGACGGTCCCCAGACCGAGATTGACGGACCGGGAACGGGCTTCCATGAGTTTAGGCTAACTCGTTCGGCAGGTGTCTTTTCCGCCTACTTCGATGGCGAGCTCATCCTGCGCGGTGGTGGAACGTCGGAGCAGCCCGCCAAACTCACGCTGCTGTTCTCGGGCGATCGCCAGAGTCTGCCAGTCAGTTTGATGGTGGATCGCGTGTCGGTTGTGCCCGAGCCTGCTTCCGTGGGATTTCTCGCTGTTGCACTCGCCGCCCTCGCAATGGGGCGGAGGAGGATACGGTAATGCCTTGGCAGCACGTGAACAACTGGCCGAGCCAACTCACCGCTATCCACGCGGTGCATCTGCATAACAACAGAATTATGATGTGGGGATATGGGGAAGCCAACAGCGACCTTGATTGCAAGGCATGGACTTTGAACCTCGTCACGGGTCAGTTCTTCGAAGTTGATTGCTCCGCCGAACGCGAACCACGCGCCTCCTGGTCACTACATGCTGTTCGTGACCGACAACACCGGCTCGTATTCCCGTGCGGCGATGGTGCACCTCTCGGCGACTTAGGGGGGCGAGTGACCTGCCGCCATTCCGCGGTTCTTGGCGAGCGGGTGATGACGACCGGCTCGTGTCCGTCGGCAATCAGCTTTTTCGCCACTGAACGCCCCAGGAAGCCGCTGCCGCCTGGGATGACGACTTTCATTAAATCTATGCTACCCGCGAGGCGGCTTCAACAGCAGGGAACAGCTTTGCGCTAACGCCTCGATTACCTCAACACCAGATACAGTACGGCGCCGACCGTTAGTAGGAAAGCCAGGGCGGCGCAGGCAGTCATGAACCGGCAGCCCCGCTCAGGGTTCACGCCACGGTACGGCTGGTAGGGAGGGGCGTCGTGGTTCTCGTGCGGGTAGCGGCTGCTGTGCGGTCTCATAGCGGCTGCTCGTTAGACCGACACCTCGGCTGAGACGACCTCTACATCCACCTCGGGCACCAACCCGATCTCGGCGCCCCGTCGCAGCAGCAGGCGGATCGCCTCGACGCCGTCCTCGCCCATGTCCAGCGTTCGCTCGTTGACGTACATACCGACGAACTCATCGCCGGTGCTTGAATCAACGCCCCGCCCGAATTGCAGGGCGTATTCCAGTGCCTCCCGGCGGTTGTCGAGGCCGGCTTGGATGCTCTCCCTCATCACTCGGTTCAGCTCCGCGATCGCCTCAGCGCCGAGGTCCTTGCGGACGACGTTCACGCCGAGGGGGAGGGGAAGTCCCGTCTCCGCCTTCCAGCGCTCGCCGAAGTCCATTACCTTCACAAGCCCTTCTTTGTCCCAGGTCAGTTGACCTTCGTGGATCAGCAGCCCGGCATCGTACCTTCCTGCCTTCACCCCCTCCATAATCTGATCGAAGGGGACGACCTCGTAGTGCGGCTTCGGCACAAACAGGTTGAGTTGCAGGAAGGCGCTCGTCAACGTGCCCGGGACGGCGATGACCGTCTCCGCCAGCGCCTGCTCGGAGAGCGGCGCGCGCGCCACGATCATCGGCCCGTAACCCTCGCCGAAGCTGCCGCCGTGGCGCAGGAGGGCGTACTTGTCGGCGACGTAGGCGAACGCGTGCACGCTAACGGCGGTGGTCTCGAGCCGCCCCTCAAGCGCCCACTCGTTGAGCGTCTGGATGTCGCGGAGGATGTGTTCGAACTCGAACCGAGAGTTGACTTTGCCGGTCGCCAAGCCCCAGAACATGAAGGCATCGTCGCTGTCGGGGCTGTGGCCGAGGCGGATACGGTTGCTCATTCGGGGGAAGAGGTTACCCCGGTGGGCGGACCGCGGTCGCGGGATGTCGTTACGATTCCGATAATCTGTATTATGTTGAGAAGGTTCGCGGGACGGGCGAGACCCGAACGCTCTTTGCCCTTCGCGTGGGGCGGCGGTGGCCTGGTAGAAGTGTGTCAGTGCCCGTAAATATGCCGGACTCTTACCCCCTCCCACTTTTGCGTCCCGTTTTCGGCTTGGTGCCTGTATACTGACGGGTGATGGTTTGCTTCGCGACGGCAGTAGATGCCCACGGGTTGGAACGCGAAAGGCTCGACGCTGCGACGCCTCCTGATGACGAAAGCACAAGGAGGAAAGAATGGTGAATATATACTTGACGTTCCTGCTCCCCCTCGCCCTCGTGCCTGCGACGGGTGCTGGGCAGAGGTTCTTCGACGACTTTGAGGGCGAGGACCTGGGCGGGCACTGGGAGTTCGGCAACCCGAAGGGAGGGATGATCTATTCCGTCCATGATAGCCTCTTGGAGGTCCACTCTCTCGAAGGGTACAGCTCGAGGGAATGGATCACGGCGCGACTCCCGGAGTTTGATGACTTTGATATGCGCGCCGTTGTGGGTTGGACAGACGCACCGCGCGACCAACTGCTGATGGTGCTGCTGGACGCTGGCCCGTTCCCGAATTCGCCTAGCGTCGCTTGGATGGCGTATGCTCGCGGAGTGTCTGGCGGGGAGGAGTATAATATCGTACAAGCGCGCTTCGTGGATGGCCCCGGCCGCAATGCCGGTAGTCCGCCCGGCGGCTTTCACGAGTTTCGTATCACGCGCACAGGAGGAGTCTTCGCAGCTTATCTCGATGGTGACCTGTTTCTCGAAGGGCCAGGCACCGAC
>JBFMFD010000169.1:0-4860 GCA_040752255.1 Armatimonadota bacterium | reverse complement strand
CTCGACCCGGCGGGGCGCACAGTGAAGGACGCACTTCAGTCCATGGGCTACGATGAGGTTTCGTCGGTCCGCGTCGGAAAACTCATCGAACTCGAGACCGCGAACGGCGACAGCAGCCGCGTTCAGGAGATGTGCGACCGTCTTCTCGCCAACCCCGTGGTCGAGCGCTTCGAGGTGGTCGAGGTGGATTCGTGAGGGTCGCCGTTGTCCAGACACCTGGGAGCAACTGCGACCAGGACGCGCTCTACGGCCTCCGCGCCCTGGGTGCCGAGACGGAGTACTTCTGGCACGAGGAGCGGTCGCTACGCGGATTCGACCTTGTCGTACTTCCCGGCGGGTTCACTTACGGCGACTACCTTCGCGGCGGCGCCATCGCCGCGCGCTCGCCGGTCATCGAGGCGGTGCGGGCGTTTGCCCAAGAGGGCGGCCCGGTCATCGGCATCTGCAACGGCTTTCAGGTCCTAACCGAGGCGGGGATACTGCCGGGAGCGCTGTTGCCGAACATAGGACGACGGTTTCTGTGCCAAACGGTACACATCCGCGCTGTGAACCGCAGTTCGCCGTGGACGGAGCACTGCGATGGCGTGCTTTCGATGCCGATCGCGCACAACGAGGGGCGGTACGTTGCCGATGAGGAGACCCTACGACGCCTCGACGGGGAAGGGCGCATCGCTTTCGTGTACTGTTCGCCCTCAGGCGAACTGACCGACGAAGCCAACCCGAACGGCTCTATGCGCGCTATCGCCGGCGTGTTGAACGAAGCGGGGAATGTGCTTGGGATGATGCCGCACCCTGAGCGCGCGCTTTTGAGCGAACTCGGCTCGACCGATGGCAGGATGGTGTTCTCGGCGGCGCTGGCGGCGACGGTGGCATGACGCGACTTGCGATCCTGCTGCTCGCCCTGCCCGCGGCTGCATCCGCACAGCCGGAAGCTCCGCTCTTGCAGTCGCGACCGGACGTACTGATTCGGGTGCGGAAGTCCTCGGTTGGGGCGGACTATGTGGAGATCCACATGGTGCGCGAGGAGTACCCGAAGGAGCTGCTCGAAGCGCAGTGTGCCCGGGTCGCCGAAGAGTTAGGTGCGGGGCTTCGGGGTCTGGTTGTGGCGGAAAGGAGCCTTGGGGACGACCCGGAGTCACGAGCAGGGAGGGTGGTTTACGCCTCGTTCGCGACCGACGGAGTCATCGTCGGGAACGGCGTCCTGCGCCTGCTGCCTTTCGCGCGGGCATTCGCGGGCGCGCCCGAGCCGCACTCCGTTGAGACGCTGGCTGTGGTTTTCGAGGGTGTGACGCCAACCCCTGGCGTAACCCTGCAGGCCGCTGACACGCCGAGCGCGACGGTTCGGGCACAGTTCGACCCTTCTCTCCCTCAAGTGGAGTACCGTGTGAGCCTGAAGGTGCAGGACCCGGCGCAGATTGATTTCCCTGAATCGGCTGAGCGCCAACCTTCCGGCGGTTCCGTCCCGTCTACAGAGGGGATACCCGCACAGACCCTGGCTTTGGTCGCGGTGGGCGGTGTGCTGGCAGGCGTGTTGGTATACTTCGCCCTGCGGCCGGGCAGGCACCGGGGGCGCAGGTCGGAATCCAAAAGACCGAGGTTGTAACGAGAGACATGCCGGATATCAAGAACGCAACGCTTCACGAGCTGCTTGAGATCGCCTTCGAGGAGAAGGCGTCGGACCTTTTCATCAAGGCGGGCTCGGTGCCCAAGATGCGCCAGCACGCTGTGGTGAAACCGCTTCCCGGGGATTGGGAGATGGTTGAAGAAGAGGACGCGAAGCGGCTCGTTCTAAGCACCATGACTCCTCGCCAGGCGGCGGACTTTGAAGAGCGCTTGGAGATGGACCTTGCGTTCGGCGTCGGCAAGAAGATGCGGATCCGCGCGAACCTCTACTTCCAGCGAGGTTCCTACGCGGGTGCGTTCCGGTTGATCCCGCTGGAGATTCTCTCCATCGAGCAGCTGGGATTGCCGCCCGTGTTGAACGAAGTTGGGAAGCACCGCCAGGGTCTGGTTCTGTTCACCGGCCCAACCGGCTCGGGCAAGACGACTTCCCTTGCCGCTGTGATTGACCTCATCAACCGGACTCGACCGTGCCACATCGTAACGATTGAGGACCCCTTGGAGTTTGTGCACGAAGACAAGGTTGCGTACATCAGCCAGCGCGAGGTTCACATTGACACGAAAGACTTCCAAACGGCGATGCGCGCGGTGGTCCGCGAGGCGCCCGATGTCATTCTGGTCGGCGAGATGCGCGACGTCGAGACGATGAACGTCGCGTTGCAAGCAGGTGAGACAGGCCACTTGGTGTTCTCGACCGTTCACACGCCAAGCGCGCACGACACTCTGGACCGCATTATCAACATGTTCCCTCCGCACGAGAAGAACCACCTTTGTCTGCGCTTGGCCGGTTCGCTCAGGTCGGTGATTTCGCAGAAGTTGGTGCCTCGCGCGGATGGAAACGGACGCGTGTGCGCATGCGAGGTGATGATCTGCACGCCGACCATCAGCAAGTTGATCGAGGACGGCCACTTCGGCGAACTGTATCATGCCATCAGCGAAGGGCACTTCTGGGGCATGCAAACGATGAACCAGAGCCTGGTGAAGTATGTAAAGGCGGGCGTCATCACAGAAGAGACGGCTTTGAACTACGCGGGGATTGTGTCGGAGCTGCGGCAGTTGCTGCGTCGTTAGCATGGAAGCAGGATTGAGCGAACTGAGCGATTGTGCCGTTGTCCGCTTTTGCGGCAAAGCGACTTTGTGATGTTGATTACGATTGACGACCTTCTGCGTGAGTTAGTAGACCGGGAAGCGAGCGACCTACATATCAAGCCTGGGTGCCCGCCGGTGCTGCGGATTCATGGGAACTTGGTGCGGACGAAGCACCCCCCTCTTTCTTCGGACGAGGTGAACCACCTCCTCACAGGGATCCTGTCCGAGGAGCGGTATGCGCGCCTCGAGAACTTTCGCGAGCTTGACCTCTCCTACCAAGTTCGAGACTTGAGCCGCTTTCGCGTCAACATGTTTTGGCATCGCGGCGACCTAGGCGCGGTGTTTCGGGTCATTCCGTTCCAGGTTAAGACGATTGACGAACTTGGAATCCCCCAGGTGACGAAGCGCCTCTCGCTGCTGCCACGGGGCTTGATTCTCGTAACCGGCCCCACCGGCTCCGGGAAGAGCACGACCCTCGCCGCCATGGTGGACCACATCAACACGAACCGGCGGCAGCACATCATGACCATCGAGGATCCGATCGAGTATATGCACAGCGACAAGGTCTCGATCATCAATCAGCGCGAGCTTGGCGTGGACACGCACAGTTTCGCCGACGCTCTAAGGCACGTGATGCGACAGAACCCGGATGTCATCCTTGTCGGCGAGATGAGAGACCTTGAAACGATTCAGTTGGCAATCACTGCCGCCGAGACCGGCCACCTCGTGCTCTCCACGTTGCACACGGTGGACGCCGCCCAGACGATTGACCGCATGGTTGACGTGTTCTCGCCCGATCAACAGGCGCAGATTCGCACGCAGCTGTCGGTAACGCTTCAAGCCGTCATCAGCCAGACCCTCATCCCGACCAAAGACGGCAAGGGTCGTGTCGCTGCGTTTGAGGTGCTCGTCGCCACACACAGCGTTCGAACCTTGATCCGCGACGGCAAAACGCACCAGCTCTACATGGACATTCAAACCGGCGGCGAATACGGCATGCAGACGCTTGACAACCACTTGCTCTCTCTTCTGAAGGACGGGCTGATTGACTATGAGCACGCCCTCTCGAAGAGCCAGGCGCCCGCAGAGTTTCAGCGTCGCGCGATGAACCTCGGTTTGATCGAAGGAGGCTCGGATGGGAAGAGTTGAGCACCTCCTTCGCCGCACCGTGGAGATGGAAGGCTCCGATCTTCACATCAAGGCGGGCACCCACCCCTACGTGCGCGTGCATGGCGAGCTGCTTCCGCTTGAGGACGAGCCCATCTTCACACCCGAGTCCGCGGCGGAAGAGATTTTCAAAGTAGTATCCGAGCAGCAGCGCAAGAGGTTCTTGAAGGAGTTGGAGCTCGACTTCGCGCACGAGATTCCCGACCTCGCCCGCTTCCGCGGGAACATCTATCAGCAGCGGAATCTGATCCAAGCCGCGTTCCGCGTCATTCCGCTGCGCATTCAAACGCTCGACGACTTGCACGTTCCGCCGATCGTCAAGACGTTTTGCGAGCGTCCGCGCGGGCTCGTGCTCGTCACCGGGCCGGCCGGCAGCGGCAAGAGTACGACGCAAGCGGCATGCATCGACTACATCAACCACAAGTTCCCGGTGCACATCGTAACGGTCGAGGACCCGATCGAGTTCATCCACGACGACGACCTCGCCTTCATCAACCAGCGCGAACTGGACGTTGACACGCTCAGCTTCGCGAATGCGCTCAAGTATGTGTTGAGACAGGACCCCGACGTCATCCTTGTCGGCGAGATGAGAGACCTCGAGACGATTCAACTCGCTATCACGGCCTCAGAAACCGGGCACCTCGTGTTCGGCACGCTGCACACCGTTGACGCCGTGCAGACCGTTGACCGCATCATTGACGTATTCCCCATTCACCAGCAACAGCAGGTGCGGATGCAACTCTCGGTCAACCTTGTTGGGGTGATTTCCCAAACGCTCGTGAAGCGCAAGGATGGGCGAGGGCGCGTCGCCGCCTTCGAAACGCTGAACGCCGTCGGCGCTGTGCGGAACCTCATCCGAGAGAACAAGACCTACCAGATTAGCTCGATCGTCCAAACCGGCTCCAGGATGGGGATGCAGACGCTTGACCACTCGCTCGCAAACCTGGTGAAGCAAGGGCTTGTGGAAGAGCAGGACGCAGCCGC
>JBFMFD010000168.1:0-4930 GCA_040752255.1 Armatimonadota bacterium | reverse complement strand
CCTCCCTCTCCCCGCGGGAGAGGGCCGGGGTGAGGGGCCGAGGGAGCGGGGACGCTCGCCCTCCCAATTGCAACGCGGGAGCGAGGGTGTCTCCATCCCGACCAGAAAAGGCGCAGGTGGCGGCGCAATCGCCCGGGGAGAGGCTCGCCAAGCACGCAGCACACGGGAGCGCTGAGACGCCTATCCCTCGCACCCCTTTCAGAAAAGACAGTCCGCCGGCGCAGTCGACCCCCTCATAGCCTCCCCCGCAGGCGGGGGCGCGAACCGGCCCCAGCGCAACTCCTTCTGGCTCCTCGTTCAGTACCCTCCACAGCAAGCTGTGGAGGGATAGAGCCATCCCTCTCCCCGCGGGAGAGACGGCCGGGGGTGATGCCACCCTACTCGGGAAAGATCGTCCGCCGGCTACTGTGACTTTGCCTGAAGCCAGGTATCCGCCACAAGGTTGATCAAGTCGTTCACGTTGTGGTTCTCGTAGTTGGTCAGAACAGCGATAACCACCCGTCTCTCCGGAAGTATCCAGAGGCTCGTGCGCGCTCCCTGCTGTGCTCCGTTGTGCGAAATCAAGACCTCGCCGCGATACTGCGTAACGCCCCAGCCCAAGCCATAGGGAATCAGAGTGCCGTCGTTGAGCCGCGAGCGAGTCCACATCTCTTCCCTCCACCTACTCGACATAAGGGACTGTTCCAGGAGGGCGTCCCCAAAGGCACAGAGGTCGGTCACGGTCGAGACAAGCCCGCCGCCTCCCCACTTGTAGCTTAGGTCCACCTGCCGGCTATTCAGATAGCCGCCGTCGGGCGCCGCCTCATAGCCTGCGGCTCGGTTGAGGACGACCTTTCGCTGGTCTTCGACGTCGGTCGCCGCCATCCCCGCCGGCTCCCACACGAGTTGCCTCATCGCTTGGGGGTAGGGCTTTCCGGTTACCTTCTCGATGACGGCGGCAAGAATCGTGTAGCCATACGTCGAATAGGTGTACTTTTCTCCCGGAGCGTGCTCAAGGGGGTCGTCCTTGAAGATCGAGAGGGCAGGTATCGGCCCCGAAAAACGCTCGTTCCGAAGCGACTCGTTGCCTCGATAGTGGCGGATGCCCGACGTATGCGAGAGCAGGTGCCTCACGGTGATGACGGCCCCTTTGTCGGGGAACTCGGGCAGGTACTTGCGGATGTCGGCGTCCAAGTCCACCAGCCCTGCTTCCGCCAAGCGCAGGACGGCGACCGCTGTAATCGGCTTGCTGATGCTGGCGAGGCGGTAGACGGTGTCCGGCGTCGCGGGGGCGCGGGCCTCGAGGTTGGCGTATCCGAAGCCTTCTGAGAACACGATCCTCCCCCCTTCCGCGATGGCGATGGAGCAGCCGGTTACTTTCTCTCGCTCGAGGTGCGCTCGAACGGCGGAGCGGAGTTCTGCTGCCGGGTCACGTGCCGCCCCCGCGGCGACGGCGAGAGCGAGCATTGCGACGACAAGCCTTCGAGCGAGCATGGCGCGGTTTATACCGCGTCTGCGCCGAAGTCGGCAGGTATAACCCCGGCGATGCATCCCATCCGGTCGCACGCCGATGCGAAGTCGCCCGAGTTCCAGGCGCAAGCCGCGCATTTCTCGCGGCTGATGAGGGAGTTGGAGGAGCGGCGTGCGGCGGTGCGCCTCGGCGGGCCGGAGAAGTATCGGCAACTGCATCACGAGCGCGGCAAGTTGACCGCTCGGGAGCGCATCGAGCGGCTGCTCGACCCCGGCTCGCCTTTTGTTGAGTTGGGGATGCTTGCGGCGTTCGGCATGTATGGCGACGAGGTTCCCAGCGCAGGCGTCGTGACGGGCTTGGGGCAGGTCGCCGGCCGGGTGTGCGTCATCGTTGCGAACGACGCGACGGTGAAGGGCGGAACGTATTATCCTCTGACGATCCGCAAGCACATCCGCGCTCAGGAAGTGTCCTTAGAGAATCGCCTTCCGACGATCTACCTTGTCGACTCCGGTGGTGTGTTTCTTCCGATGCAGAGCGAGGTGTTCCCGGACAAGGAGCACTTCGGCCGCATCTTTTACAACCAGGCGCGCATGTCGGCGCTGGGCATACCGCAGGTCTCTGTGGTGATGGGGATGTGTACCGCGGGCGGCGCGTACGTTCCGGCTATGAGCGACGAGAACGTCATCGTGAAGGGAACCGGAACGATCTATCTTGCTGGGCCGCCGCTGGTGAAGGCAGCGACGGGCGAGGAGGTGAGCCCCGAGGATTTGGGCGGCGGAGAGATGCACTCCCGCTTGAGCGGCGTTACGGATCACTTGGCGGAAAACGACGACCACGCGCTTGAGATCTGCCGTTCCATCGTCGAGAACCTTCCGCCGGTTCCCTCGTCCCAGGTTGACCCGCCCTATCCGATCGAGGATCCGATCTACCCGGCGGAAGAGATCCACGGCATCCTGCCTACCGACACCCGGCAGCCGTACGATGTGCGGGAGGTGATCGCGCGCCTGGTCGACGGCAGCCGCTTCCACGAGTTCAAGAGGGAGTACGGCTCGACTTTGGTAACCGGCTTCGCTCGCTGGATGGGCTATCCGGTTGGGATTCTTGCGAACAACGGCGTGCTTTTCAGCGAGAGCGCCCTCAAAGGAGCGCACTTCATCGAGATCTGTACACAGCGCGGGTTCCCCCTGGTTTTCTTGCAAAACATCACCGGCTTCATGGTCGGCAAGCGGTACGAACAGGGCGGGATCACGCGGGACGGCGCGAAGATGGTGCAAGCAGTCGCTTGCGCCGATGTTCCGAAGATCACCGTGATCATCGGCGCATCACACGGGGCGGGCAACTATGCGATGTGCGGTCGCGCCTACGGGCCCCGGTTCTTGTTCACCTGGCCGAACTCGCGCATCTCGGTGATGGGGGCGGAACAGGCGGCGCAGGTGCTCATCACCATCCAGGAGATGAAGAAGAAACTTACGGACAAGGAAAGGAACGCGATCGGCGACCCGGTGCGCAAGCAGTATGAAGAGGAGGGGTCGCCCTACTACGCGACGGCGCGTCTTTGGGACGACGGGATCATTCTGCCGACTGAGACGCGCGAGACGGTAGGGCTTTGCCTCGCTGCTGCGCTGCACTCGCCTTCGGCTGAGACGCGCTACCCGGTCTTCAGGATGTAGCCCCGCCTCCTCCCTGGCGCCTGCGGCGGGCTTCTTCGATGGCTCGTTTGACTTGTTCTGGAAGCTGGTCGGCGCTGACGAATGGGGCGTTGGGGTCGAAGAAGTGCAGCCGTAGACCTGCCCTTCCGACTATCTCTCGACTGACCTGGACAATCACCGAGATGTCCTCACGCTTTGCGGGTTGCACCATGCGCTTGACGTGCCCTGCAGCCTCGCGCTCGTCGTCCGCAGTGAAGACCCCCGCGGAGACTGCCTGCACGGGCCCCGGGAAGGAGCCATCGGTACCCACAACGTAGTAACGGACGCTTGGGGCTTCGACGCGTTGTACGCGCACCTCAGTCTCCGCCGGGAGCCCTGAGGCGAGCAACTCGGTGACCGCGGCCCCCGGGACGTATGGCAGATTCTGCACGGGGTACTCGAAGTCGGACCACCCGTAGCCGTAGCCGCCCACGAGAAGCAATTGCCAGGCAAGTTTGCGCTGGGAAGCGCCAAGGTCGCCCGCCGGGAGAGTCGCCCCGCTCTCCCACCGCAGCCGTTGAGCAGGCGTCAAGGAATGCAGGAGGCGCAATGCGAGTAGGTCCGGGAGCCCGAAGCGAAAGACGTCGCCCATCAACTTGCCGAGCATCTGTGCATTTGTATGCCTCGATGCAAACTCGCCCAATTCATCCACGCCCAGTCCGCCACGGCGGTGGGCTTGGTCCCGCAGGGCCTTCAAGCGGTCAACCGGGATGAACTTCGAGCGTTCGACGGCCCACCATGGCGAGCGCGCAGCGATCCAGCCTGCCTCAACCGCCCATCCGTGGCGGAACAGTGAATCCAGCAGAAGCGAAGCATCTCTCACTCGCAGGGAGTCACCGAATGGGTGCGTCAGAGCAAAGAAATCTGAAATCAGATTGACGCCCAACTCTTCGGCGACTGTGAGCGCAACTCGGGCGGCACCTTCCTCCGGCATCGCGTGGCTGCCCGGCTTAAGCCAATCCGTTGAGAGTTGAGCGGCGAGATGGGCGTAGGGTCGGCCCGGCGCCGACCGCAGCAATTCCTCCAGGTAGGGCGACGAAAGCGTCACGCCCGCGAACGCGTGCGCGGGCGGCTTGCGCCAACGCAACGAATTGTCGCCGACGAGCGCAACGCCCTGACTTTGAAAGAGTCTGCCGCCACCGGTCGCCGCATAGACGGTTGCGGTCGGTCTGATGCCATCCAGAAACGGCGTCCATCCGCCTAGGCCGTAGGTGAACTGGACAAGGATGTCGTTCGCCTCGGCACCACCTCGAGAGAGGGAGAGCAGTTCGTTCAACGCTTCCTGCGCGATCGGAGCCAACTCGTCGACGACTGGCCATTGGGCGCTGGTGGGCGTCAAAGCAAATACAATTACTCCCGTTTCCACCAATTGGTGGAACTGCTCCGGGGTGATTCGAAGAAAAACCTCCCGCGCCAGGCGAGAGTACACAGTGCCCATGTTGGCGAGGCGACGAACCTCTTCGAAGAGCTCGCCCCACCGCTCGGTGCCCGGCTCGGTCGCCATGAACTGGGCCCTCGTTGACTTCCACGCTTCGTGGAACTCGTCAAACCTCGCACCGGCGTCTTCCAAGGCCGTTCGCAGTTGCGCCTGCGTTCGGCGGAGCGGCTCGAGGTACTGCTCCTTGTACGCCTTCTCCTCCCTTTCTTTCTGCTCCTTGCTCTGAAACAGAACGTAGCCGCCGTCCTCAGCACGCCAAGACCAGTCGAAGTGCTTCGACACACGCTCCATCAACTCCCGCGCGGGCACGTCCTTCACGCGCAGGATGATGAGGTCCTCCTTCACGGCGGAGTC
>JBFMFD010000167.1:0-5079 GCA_040752255.1 Armatimonadota bacterium | reverse complement strand
GGGCGAGGATAGGGGTACACTCTCTGTTATGCATGTGACGGAGGAGGCAACTGATTGGGTCCTGCGGATGCACGAAGCAGGTGCGGACGACTCGACCATCCTGTTGATTCTCCAGCAGAGGGGCTGGACGGAGAGCGACGCGGTCAAGGCGGTGGAGATGGCCTACGCGCGCCTAACGGGAAGGGAGACGCCCATGCCGAGTCGTGTCGCCAAGGTACGGCCGCGTGACGCCTACCTGCATCTTGTGCTGTTCGGCTCGCTGATAGGCTGGACGACCGCGCTAATCGTCGTGCTCAACTATTGGATTGAGAGCGTCTTCCCTGAGGCGGCGGTCCGGACGTGGGACTCGTATGATGTGAACAGGGCAACCGACGCGGTCACCTACTCCATCGCGACGGTTTTGGTGCTCCTCCCGATCTACCTGTGGGCGTTGCGCGCCCTGAGGCGCGACCACCAGTTGGACCCGGATCGGCTCACCTCTCCGGTCCGCTTCTGGATAACGTACGGCGCCCTTTTCATCGGGCTTGTCGTTATTGCCACCAAGTTATCGTTCGCTTTATCTGAGCTGTTCAAGGGCGAGTTGACGATTGTTACGACTCTTCAATCGCTGGCGCTTCTTGCCGTGGTTGGCGGACTCATGTGGTTTCACCACACCGCACTCAAGCCGTCGGCGGGGGCTGAACGATGACGCGAGGCTCTGCGTTCTCCGTCGCGTTAGTCCTGGTCATCGCGGCGCTGGTCGTAGGTGCGTTCGCGTGGGCATTCCTGTTCATCGGAACACCGCAAGAGCAACGGGCGCTGAGGCTGGACCTTGAGAGAGTGCGCCGCCTGGAGCGGCTGTCCAGAGCGATTCAGGACTACGTGGTTCGGCAGGAGAAGCCTTCGCTTCCAGAGGACCTCGGGCAAGTGCGCGAGTTCCTCAAGAGCGGCTACTGGGATGGTTTTTACGGGCTACAGGTGCTTGAAGATCCTCAGACCGGCGAGCTGTTCGAGTACCGCCGTATCGGACGGAACGAGTACGAGTTGTGCGCCACGTTTCAAACGGACTTTCGTGAGCAACTCCAGAAGGCGCGGATCGGTGAGGACACGGCTGCTCGATGGATGCACGCCAAGGGGCGCCACTGCTTTCGCTTCACGGTCACTTACTAACCCGCGTGCTCCTTGTCGGCGAAGGTAGACTTCGCCTTCCGTGCCTGAACGACGCTTGCTACTGGAGCACTCCGGCGACCCCGCGTACCGCACGCTCGAGGGTTACGAGCGGACCGGCGGCTACCGGGGATTGCGCAAAGCCCTCGCGATGGACCGCCAAGGGGTCATTGACGAAGTCAAGAAGAGCGGACTTCGCGGGCGGGGCGGCGCGGGGTTCCCGACCTGGATCAAGTGGAACGGGATCGAGAAGGAGAAGACGAAGCCGCACTACGTCCTTTGCAACGCGGACGAGGGCGAGCCGGGCACCTTCAAGGACAAGGAGCTGATGGAGAACTGCCCGCACCTTGTCATCGAGGGGATGATCATCGCGGGCTGGGCGACGCAGGGGGACGTTGGCTACATCTACATCCGGGGCGAGTTTGTGGACTCGGCGCGTGCCATCAAGCAGGCGATAGACGAGTGCTACGCGGCGGGTTACTTGGGCAAGAACATCCTCGGCTCGGGGTGGGATTTCGACATCTATGTGCACATGGGGGCGGGCTCATATGAGTGCGGCGAGGAGAGCGCGATGATGAGCAGCCTGATGGGCGAGCGCGGTATGCCGCGCCTCAAGTTTCCTCACGCGCCGCTTCCCACGGTTGCGGGATTGTGGGAGTGCCCCACGGTCATCAACAACGTGGAAACCTACGCTTGTGCGCCGTTCATTCTGCAAAACGGCGGTGATTGGTACGCGACGATGGGCGCCTCGACGAAGAACTCGCGCGGCACCAAGATCTTCAGCGTGAGTGGGCACGTCAACAAGCCCGGCAACTACGAGGTCGAGTTCGGTACGACGATGATGGAACTGCTCGACCTGGCGGGCGGCATGAAGGGCGGAGCATTGAAGGCTTGCGTGCCCGGCGGCTCGTCCGTGCCGATGCTGAACCGCGAGATGACGGAGAGGGCGGTCATCGGCTACGAAGAGATGGTAGAAGCCGGCTCCATGGTCGGCTCGGGCGGGTGCATGTTCCTCAACGAGCACTCGTGCATCGTCACGTTCATCTGGCGCACCTCGCTGTTCTACGCGCGTGAGTCGTGCGGTAAGTGCACCCCTTGCCGCGAGGGGACGA
Source organism: Armatimonadota bacterium (assembly GCA_040752255.1). Lineage (GTDB taxonomy): Bacteria > Armatimonadota > Fimbriimonadia > Fimbriimonadales > ATM1 > J051. Next base: position 2,821 of record JBFMFD010000167.1, on the reverse strand, counting down.
CATGGATGGTGCAGATTCTCGAGCGCATTCGCGAGGGCGGAGGGCGACCGGAGGACATGGACCTCCTCATGGAGATTACGAAGATGATTGACGGTCGGTCGTTCTGCGGCTTGGGCGACGCCGCCGCGTGGCCGGTTGCCGCGGCGCTACGGGTTTTCCCGGAGGAGTTCGAGTACTACATCCAGCACGGCCGGAGCATCGTGCAGACGCCTGAGGCGGCGGAGATGATGCCGGAGTCGCGAGCCCCCGTAGGCCGGTAGGTTTCGTCTGTCGGCACTGCCGGGTTTTTCGACCGAACCGGCAAGAGAGCCGGGTGGAATGCCCGCTCCCGCGCCGATGGGCGCGGAATAAGTCTCGTGACCGAAACCGAAGGAGGACGACCTGACCGCATGATCTACACGCTTGCAGCAATCCTCGTCTCCGTGGCAGCGCTCGTGGGGGCTTGGAACCTCATCAAGGATTCCGCGGCGGAGACTTGGTAGTACCGCGCCGACGGATATACCGCGCGCTCGCCGGCTCGTCGAGAGTCGGGGGCGCGCTTGCTTTAGCTCTCGTCAATCCCCTCGGCGAGCTCAAGGACCTCGAGGGCGAACGGGAACAGGCGCTCCATGAGCGGATCCCAGAGGTGGTAGAGGTCGCTTAGCTCCTCGATGGTGGCGAGGCGGCATCCCCGCGACTCTGTGCCTTCGGGAATACAGCAGGTCCCGACGAGGCGGGTGGTGTAGGCGGCGACGAAGCGACGCGTGCCTCCGCTGCAGAGTTGGAAGTGCCCCAGTTCGTGCAGGCAGCCGAGAGTTGCCCCTGCCTCCTCATAGGCCTCGCGCCGAGCGGCCTCCCGTGGGTCCTCGTGAGGCTCGACGCGGCCGCTGGGGACGGTCCAGCCTCGGCCGGGAATGTCGCAGAGCAGCACGCGGTCGCCTTCCCAAGCGAAGACGACGACCGCGAACGGTCTCATCGGCGCCCGGAAGGGCGCAGGGTGGAACAGCATCTGCTGTCTCTTCCATCGTCCTGCGGGGAACTTCATTAGTATTCTACTACCTTACCCAATATCTTGCGAAGCGGGACGGGGCCGAACTCGCGGCTGTCCTCGCTCATGCTGAGGTTGTCTCCCAGAACGTAGACGTGACCCTCGGGGACGACGTATTTGCCCAGGCTAAAGTCATAGTTCTCAGGCTGGTAGGCGTAGTCAACTTGCTGCCCCTCTGTCGCGTAAACGCGCTTGACGAGGTAGTCGCCGGGAACATCGCCGCGGACCACGACGATATCCCCCTTCTTCGGAGCACCGACAAGCCAGAGGGCCTTGCAGACAAGGATTCGCTGCTTGTCTTTGAGGGTCGGTTCCATCGAGTGTCCGTCCACGAGGACGGTCTGGAAGTTGTAGAAGAAGAAGACGAGAAAGAGGAAGACCGCGAGCAGCGCGGTGAGGAGCCCGCGGCGGACGAGCAGAGCGCCGTCGGACTTTTGGACAACAACGGCCGCCCGCTGTTCCGTCTGTGCTATGTCAACGTGCATGTCGGTAAACTGGGTTGGTCGGCGAAGTTGCTGACCGGGGTCAGTTCTATTATGGTGGTTCGAGCCTTCCCAGCGCCCGCGGCCCGCCGGGCCGCGCCCATCGCCGTGCCAATCAGGAGATACGGCGACGGGACGCTGGGCATTCGCCCCCGGCTCTACCCCTGTTGGGTCTTGCGTCGCACGGCGGGGTACGCGTGCGAAGGAAAGTTGCTGTGAAGGGTAACGCTTCTAATGCGGACGACCTGCGGCTTGTTCTCAAGGCCCAGCGGGGCGACCGAGAGGCGATGGACGCGCTGGTCTCTCGCTATCAGAACTTGGCATACCAGTACGCTTGGCGGCTGAGCCGGGATTCCGACGAGGCGGCTGATGTGGTCGCCGAGGCGTTCGCCCGAGTCTATGCGGGGATTGACCGCTTCAGGAAGGAAAGCCGGTTTTCCACGTGGCTCTATCGCATCATCGTGAACTGCTACCTGGACATGAGGAAGCGCGAGGCACGGCACCAGCACGCCAGCATCGAGGCTGAGGTCGAACTGGACGAAGGCGAGGTGGGGAAGCAGTTCGCCAGCGATCAGGCGGGCCCCGATGCCGCCGCGGAGGGGAACCTGCGCGGCGCCCTGTTGGCTCGCGCCATCGCCGGTCTGCCCGAGGCGCACCGCGTCATGATCATCATGTACCACGTAGAAATGCTGGGATACGAGGAGATCGCAGCGGCGCTCGGCGTCCCTGTCGGCACGGTCAAGAGCCGACTCAACCGGGCTCGGCTGGCTCTGAAGGAGGTTCTGGCACCCCACATGGAACTTTTCTGCGGTTAGGGCAGTCAGAGATGGGAGCGACACAATGAACTGCGAGAAAGCACTTGAACTGTTCAGCGACTACTTCGAGGGTCGGCTGAACCAGGGGTTGCGTGAGGCCGTTGAGCGGCACCTCGCGGCCTGCCCGTCATGCCAGGTGGAGTACGAGCAGTTCGCTTCGGTCGTAGGGTCCATCTCGTATCCCAAGCCGCCGAGCCCACCGGCAGACCTGGGAGAGAAGATCGTCCGCCGACTGGACAGGATTGACTGGGAGCGGCGATCTCGGCGGCCTTCGCCCCTTCGGGTTTTCCTTCCCGTCGCCGCCGCTGGCGCAGTTGTGCTTAGCATTGTGTTGTTCAACCGAGCCTCTGAGCCGCCGAAGGTGGTGAGCAGTGGCGCGAGCACTCCGCCCGAGGTAGTGCTCCAGGAGCCGCTCCTCGGCACGCGTGTGCTCGAGGGTGGCCGGGTGCTCTCGCTGTTCGGGACCGAGGGGTCGACCTACACGATCCTCGAGGGAG
>JBFMFD010000166.1:0-5135 GCA_040752255.1 Armatimonadota bacterium | reverse complement strand
GGGGGTTGAGGCGCGAGATTGTGTGAATGATTCGCCTGTAGTCGGGCCTGAAGTCGTGCCCCCAGTCGCTGATGCAATGTGCCTCGTCAATCACAAGGAAGCCACAGTTCTTTTCCAGAAACGGTAAGAGGTCATCCCGGAACGATGGACTCCCCAAGCGCTCAGGCGAGATCAGAAGGGCGTCTACCTCACCCTCTTTTGCGGCACGAACCAATGCCGGCCACTCGTCAGGGTTCGTGCTGTTGATGCTCGCTGCCGTCACACCGAACCTCCGTGCGCTCTCGATCTGGTTTCGCATCAAAGACAGAAGCGGGCTGACTATCAGTGTAGGACCCGAATGGGCGTCGCGCAACAGCCGCGTGGCGACAAAGTAAACAACGCTCTTGCCCCAGCCCGTCCGCTGAACAAGGAAGAGTCGGCGCCCGGCGGAGAGGAGACCTTCGATCGCCTCCCACTGGCCATCCAGGAACCGAGCGTCCTCCCCCACGCCCTTACGAAGGATCTCCAGTGCTCGAGACCTGACTGGGGAGTCAGTCATGCGTGCATTTTGGCACGCAAGGCGGGGATCACACCCTATCGAATCCCGATGACGTAGTCCCCAACATCGGCGCTCACGCGCCGGGTGAGCTCGCCGCCCTCGACGGCAACCGTCACCACGGTAACCCCTCGCTCCCCCGTGCGCCGCTCGACACGATAGTTGATGCCCTGTCGGTACAGCACGTGCCCGTTCCCCGCAAGCACCACGAAAGCCGTATTCGGCGTAACCACGGTGCGCTCGAGGTACCGCAGCGCCGAGTCCGCCATCCCCTCGTCCCAAAGAACCTGCCCGCGGTACATGCCTTCGAGCGCCGCGCCCGGCGGGTGGCCCTCCATCATCGCGTCAAACACACGCCGGTGATTCGAGTTGCCTAAAAACAACTGAGGCGGCAAGCCGGCGTCGCCCGGCAACGCGTCGTAGCCTTGCCTGCTCGCCGTTCTCACCCAATCGCGCGGCACGTTCAGCGCCACCATGCGCAACTTTCGCTCGCGACAATACGTGAAGATCGGGCGATAGAGCGCAAAGTCGAACCCCCACTGGCCCGCCCAATCGGATCGCTCGAGAAACTCTGCCTCTTCGTACTTGCCGAGCGTCCACTTGTCCAGGTGAACCTGCATCGGGCGCTGGTACATCTCCAACCCCACAATGACGTTTCTGCCCGCGCGATCCAACGCTCCGATGAGCAGCGCCTGCCAACGATGCGCGTCCGCGCTGTCGTGGTTCTCGCCGACATACACGAACCGCTCTCCCCGGCAGCGTTCAGCAAACTGCTCGAGGGTCACACGCTCGCCCGTTCGCGTGTCAACCAACGCGTTCATGCGGGCAAAAACGGTTCGCTCAGAGAAAAGAGGTAGTTGGTAGACGTCAAGCGTGGCGGCTTGCAACAGCAGCGCGGGAAGCATGAGGGCAGTTTACCGGAGCCGCCCGCCTACCCCTTCGCCGTCGTAAAGCGGTACTGCAGCAGGGAGCGAATCTGAAGCACGGTAAACCCAATCAGCATCGCGCCCATCACCCACGCCGCTGCCGTCGCATAGCCGAACTTCAGGAACATGAACGCGTTCTGCCAAATCTCTAAGCCGAGCGTGTGCGTGGCATAGAGCGGGCCGCCCGCGGTCATGATGAAGATCTGCTCCATCGCCTTGAATCCCCCGATAAACGCGCCCAACAGATTGATCAGGATCAACGGCCGCAACGCCGGGTAGGTGATGTGAACGATCTTCTGCCACCACGTTGCGCCATCGAGGTCCGCTGCCTCATACCTCTCCTCCGACACGTTCTTCAGCGCCGCTAAGTAAAGGATGCTCCCTGGGCCCGCGCCCGCCCAGATGCCCGGGATCACCACCGCCAGCATCGCAAGCGACGGATCCCCGAGCCAGTCGTGCGTGAGCGCGAAGTGCCCGACCGAGGCTCCGAACACGCCGTTCACAAAGTCAATCCCTGAATTCAACCCACCGAACACCGGCGCGAGCAACTGGTTCAGCAGCCCGTGCTCCGATTTGTCGTAAAACTGCCTCCAGAGGAAAGCGATGACGATGCCGCTCGTCATCGCCGGAAGATAGAAGATCGTGCGAAAGAACACCTTGAAGCGCGGAATCTCATCGAGCGCAAGCGCCAACAGGAACGGCAGAAAGAACCCCAGCCCAAGCGTCAGCCCAACGTAAAGGAAACTGTTCCACACTCCCTTGTAGAACGTCTGCGATGTGAACACATCAATGAAGTTATCCAGCCCCACCCACTCGGGCGGGGTCATGATGCGATAGTCCTGGAACGCGATGACAAGCCCACGAAACAGCGGATAGTACGCCCAAACCAGCAGGGTGAGCACCGCCGGCGCAAGGAAGATGCTCATGAACGCAACCACGCGCCGACGGTTCGCCCCCGCTTCCAGCCCCCAATCCCCTGCGGGCATGGCTCGAAAGCGCTTTATCGCCCTAATGGTTACCCAAACGGTGGCGATCAGCAGCATCACCATGATGCCGAACGCGAAGCCGCGCCGCTTCGCCATCACCTCCTCGGGCACGTAACCCAGCATCTTCGTATTCGTCTCGGCGGCCGCGCGGTTCAGGATCTCCATCGCAGGTCGCTCGGGATTCAGGAGCGCCTCCTGAAGCGGCTGATCGAGCATCACGTACAGCAACTGGCAGTTGCGCCCATACGGCTCGGGCTTTCCGTTCTCGAACTGCTCACGGCTCGCCTGCACGAGCAAAGGGTCAACCCGCCGCGCCAACTCGGTGTAGCCGTACTTCTCCAATAGGTCGGGTTGCACCAGGTTGCCCAACCCGAACTCAACGTAGTGCTGCACGGCGATGCGCTCGGCGTCCTCTCCCGCAAAGTACAGAATGAAGCGCCAGCACGCTTCGAGTTTCTTCGGGTCCTTGACGTCGGCGTTGATCGCCCACATCCCCGCGTTGATCTCGTTCGCCCTGCCGCCGGGGCCGGCGGGCATCGCCGCCACGCCGATGAGTGCAGGATTGGTTCGAGTGCTGTGAAGCAGAACGTCGTTCGTGTAGTCGAACCACATCGCCGCCTTTCCGTTGTCGATGTCCTGGCGCCACTGCGTTGATAGCCCGGCGGCGGGCCCGACCGTCTTGCCGTCGCGCTCCCACTTCGCCAGGCACAGTTTCCGGAAGAAGTTGAGCGCCAGCGCCCCCGCCTCGGTGTTGAAACTGGCAACCCACTCCCCCGTCTCGAGGCGCGTCACAGGCTCTCCGCCCGCCTGGCGCAGAAGGTTCGTCCAGTGCCACCCCTTCCCCTCCATGCCGTTGTTGAAGAGGAAGCCGTAGCGGCCGGCCGACGGCTCGGTCAGCAGCTGCGCGTACCGATAGAACTCGTCCCATGTCCTCGGCGGGCGCGAGGGATCAAGCCCTGCCTGGCGGAAGAAATCAATGCGATAATACAGCGCCATCCCGTACTGGATGTACGGAATCGAGTAGATGCGCCCGTCCAGGCTGCGCAACACCTCCAACACCTTCGGCTTGATGCGGTCCAGAATCTCGGGATTGCGTGCGATGAGGTCGTCGAGCGGACGGCAGAACCCCTGGTCAATGTAGTTCGTCATCTGCCGGAAGTTCACGTAGAAAACATCCGGCGCCGTGTCTCCCGCCATGCTCATCAGGAACGGCGCGTCGGGCTGGTTGCCCGCAACCTGCAGCCCCGCCGCATTCGCCACGCGAATGTCCGGATTCTGGCGGTGGAACTCCTCGAACACCGCGCGGCGGGTGATGCTCGCAGGGTCAACCGCGTCCTTCGGAGGGATGCCCCAACTGTCGTGCGCGATCATGCGGATCGTCGTCACCTCTTGGGCGCCCGCAAGCGCGAAGCACGCGCACGCGCACGCCGCAAGCCAACAGAGGAGACCGAAGCCGCGCACCACCGGTGATTATGCAAGGAACCGCCGCGCGACGGTATGATTAGGCTCCATGCCCGGCCCACTGCAGCAAGCCGCAAGCGAACTCCTCGCCTTCGATGGAGTGCCCTGCCTCTCCATCTACCTGAACACGCACCGCGCCAGCGTGCAAGCCGGCGAGGACCGCATCCGATACAAGAACATGCTCCGCGACGCCGAGGCGCTCCTCGACGGCGACGCCTCCTTCCTAGAGCCCGCCCGCGCGCTGCTGAAGGACGAGGAGTTCTGGACTCACCTCTCCGACTCGCTTGCCCTGTTCTGCGCTCCCTCGTTCCTCAAGACGTTGAAGGCGCCGTTTCCGCTCACCACCGGCCTCGTCGTCGGGGAGCGCTTTCACGTCAAGCCGCTGCTCGGGCTGGCGGCGCTGCCTCATCGCTTTTACGTTCTGGCGCTGAGCCAGGACGTTCGCCTCTTCGAATGCACCGTTGAAGGGCTGACCGAGGTCACGCTCTCGGGGGCAGAGCAAAGCCTGAAGGAGTTCAATAAGCGGGAGGGGCGCTGGGACGACCTGCAGCAGCACAGCGTTTCCAACCGAGGGGCTGGAGCCATCTTCCACGGCCAGGGAGCGGGCAAAGACGTGCTCGACGAAAGGCAGGTCAAGTTCTTCCAGCAAATCGAGGACGCCGTCACCAAGCATCTGAACACCAGCCGCGCGCCGCTTCTCTTGGTCGGCCCGCAAGAGAGCGTCGCTCTGTACGCCAAGGTGAACCGGTACGCCTACCTTGAGCCGGAGCCCATCCACGGAAGCACCGAGCACACGCAGCCGCACGACCTCTTTCTCCAGGTGTGGAAGCACCAACGGCAGAAGCTGGACTCCGCCCAAAGCGAGGCCGTCGAGCAGTTCAAGCAGCTCCGAGGGTCCGATAAGGCGGTGGACCACCCGGAAGCGGTGCTCAAGCAGGCGGCGCAAGGAAGGGTACGCACCCTTCTGGTCGCCCTCGACCGCCACGTCTGGGGACGGTGGAATGAGGAGACCCTCTCCGCAGAAACCATGAGGGAGTGGCAGCCAGGAGCGGAAGACCTCCTTGACCGGGCAGCCGTCCTCGCCGCGGCGAACGGCGCAACCGTCTACACCCTTCCCGAGGAGCGGATGCCCTCGACGCTCGTGGCGGCGAGCCTCTATTAGGCAACCCGCCCTCCAACCCGGCGGTAGACTTCACCGAACCAAGCGAGCGCCTATGAACGCCAGGG
>JBFMFD010000165.1:0-5187 GCA_040752255.1 Armatimonadota bacterium | reverse complement strand
GCAAGAACCTGACGAGAGTCATAGCGCGGGCGACGCCGTTTCTGCCATAGTATAGCCGAATTCCGCGCGAACGCCCTGAGCATCGCGTGAAAAACGATGAAGGTCGCCTATTTCGACAACGCCGCCTCGACCCCGGTAGATCCTCGGGTGCTGTCCGAGATGCTCCCGTGGTTCTCCGAGTCGTACGCCAACTCCAGCGCGCTCCACAGCATGGCGCAGCACGCCAGGCACGCCATAGAAGAGGCGCGCCAAGCCGCAGCAGAGTTGCTCGGTGCAACCGATCCCTCCGAGATTATCTTCACCAGCGGCGCCACCGAGGGGAACAATGCCGTCCTGCGCATGTTCGAGGGGCGCGTTCTCTACTCTGCCATCGAGCACCCATCCGTCCGCGTCGTCGCGCAGAGCTTCGGCAGCCGGGCAGAAGCAATCCCGGTAGATTCTGCAGGCACCGTCCGCCTCGATGTGCTCGAGGAGATGCTCTCCCAACCTACCGACCTCGTGAGCGTGATGCTCGTGAACAACGAGATCGGAAGCGTGCAGGACATTCACGCCATCGGCGAGTTGGCGCATCGTCACGGAGCGCTCTTCCACACCGACATCACCCAAGGGGTCGGCAAGGGCGCCCTGTCGCTGATGGATGCGCCCGTGGACTACGCGACCCTCTCCGCCCACAAATTCCACGGTCCCAAGGGCGTTGGCCTCCTCTGGGTGAGGTCAGGCGCGCCGTTCAAGCCTTATCAGACCGGCGGGAGCCACGAAGAGGGGCGGCGGGCTGGCACGCTGAACACTCCCGGCATCGTCGGCTTGGGGACGGCGTGCCGCCTGGTTCTCGAAGAGGGAGAGCGAGAAGCAGCGCGCCTCCGCGGCCTGAGGAATCGTATACGCGACGAGATTCGGCGATGCATTCCGGAAGCGGTGCTCAACGGACAGGATGACGGCGCGCCGCACATCGTCTCAGTGAGTTTCCCCGGCGTCGAGGGCGAGAGCGTCATCATCAACCTGGACAGCCGCGGCATCTGCTGCACCGCGGGCGCCGCCTGCTCCTCGGGAAAGAAGGCTTCGAGCCCGGTGCTCGAGGCGATCGGCCTCCCGCAAGAGGTGCTCGCAGGAACCGTCCGGATCAGCCTCGGACGATTCACGACGGACGCTGAAGTGGACTATCTGCTCAAAAACCTCACCGAAGCACTGGAAGAAGTACGGGGTTTGGGCTCTTCAGCGGTAACTTAAGGCGCAGCCTGCGAAAAAAAGCCTGGTAACTGCGCGAAAAGTGCGTTATCCTATGCTCGACGCGGGGGCGCCACCGCGCCTCCGAGGAGGATGCCATGAGCAAGGAACCGTTCGGTGTTTACACCGGAGAGGAAGAGGCCGCGCTACCCGGGAGCCTAATGCCCGTTGCCGACCCGGTCTTAGAGATCGAAGCGGACGCTGAAGTGGACATTGAGTCGGAGCGCCGCATGGAAGCCGAGGAACTGGACGCCTGGATGCGGCAGGCGAGACGCTCGGAGTTGTTGACGGCTGAGCAGGAGGTCTCGCTCGCTCGACGCTTTGAAGCGGGCGACGAGAGCGCGAAGAACCTTCTTATCGAGAGCAACCTGCGCCTGGTCGTCAGCATTGCGCGCAAGTACGCGTCGCACGGGATCTCGATTCAAGACCTGATCCAGGAAGGCAACCTGGGGCTGATTCGGGCGGTCGAGAAGTACGACTGGCGCTTGGGCTTTCGCTTCAGTACCTATGCGACCTGGTGGATTCGTCGCTCGATCTCACGCGCCATCGTCAACCAGGGTCGAACGATTCGCGTTCCGGTGTACATCTCTGAGTGGCTGAACCGGACTTTCCGCACCCAGGCGCGGCTGCATCAGGAGCTGCTGCGTGATGCGAGTACCGAAGAGATAGCGCTCGAATTGGGCGTCGAGCCTCGCCGACTGCTGGAGATTTTCAGAACCTCGATTGATCCGCTCTCCCTCGAAACGCCCGTTGGGGAGAAGGAGGACAGCGTGTTGGGTGATTTCGTTCAACCAACCGAGGGGGAGAAGCCCCTAGACGTGTCCGAAACCGTGATCCAGTCTGAGCAACTTCGACTCGTCTTGGGGCTGCTGAACCGGCGCGAGCGCGATGTCGTCAGCCTGCGGTACGGCTTGGAAGACGGCATACCCCGCACGCTGGAAGACGTCGGCTATTCGCTCAACCTCACGCGAGAGCGGGTCAGGCAGATTGAGGGAAGCGCGATGCGCAAGTTGCGAGGTGCTGTAGACCAACTCCGCTCACTACTCTACGCGGACGGCTCCGCCTAACGCAGCGCGAAACGCAGCCTCCAGCGCATCCCGCAACGCGGGCACATCCGCCACGTCTTCCGGAATCCCGCCGACGCGGTGAGGCTCTCGGAACACCTGCTCCGGGGGCACGAGCGGAGCGCGCACCGGGATGCTGCACTGCGCGAGGACCCCCGTCGAGCCAATCCTGAGAGCGCAACCAACCAGCTTCCTCCCGGTCGCCGGGTCAACGACGTCGTTCGGCGAGACGTGTCGGAAGCAGTCCGCCGTGCGCAGTCCCCTTGTGATGAACGCGGTCTGTTCGCCGAGTGCCGCGCGCACGCCCACCTGCTGCAATGCGGAGACGATCGGCTGGATGAGCCTGCGATAAGCGCGTTTCACGCTCAACTCCCCCGGCGCAGCGGGCAGGAACACGGCGACGGTGAGGTCGTGGCCGTGGAGCACAGCCTTCCCGCCGGTCGGGCGTCGCGTCCACGCGACTGCACACCCCGGCAGGAGGCTGGTTTCAGGGTCCTGGTAGCGGCCCAGGGTCACCCACGGCAGGCTCCACTCGTAGACGCGCACGACGGGCCGCCCCCCGGCGAGCGAGCGGTCCAGCGCCATATTCTCCTCGCCATCCGCGGCGCCGTGTTGCAGGACAAGGACACTTTCGGGCATACTAAACCGTCCACGCGGATAGGAGTTTGCGATGGGGAGAACAACCTTGGCTTGTGCTGCCGTCGTCGGGCTGAGTGCGTTGGGCTGCGGGGGCAACTCCCTGCCCCGGGTGTCGGACGCCCGCCCGCCTGCGCCGCCCGCTGGTTGGATTAAGAACGAGTATCGCGACCATGGCTTCGAGTGCTTCGTGCCGGGATATACCCAAGAGCACAAAGACGACCCGACGTTGGTCGGTGCCGGCACCAGCTACGTTTGCGTTACGCCCGAGAGCGTTTACGTCGCTTGGGTGTCTCGAGAAGGTGAAGAGGAGCCTGTTGCCGAGCCGGACCTATCCTCGCACATCGAAACGATGAAGTCGTTCGGCCATAAGATACTCGACTCCGGCATGCGGGCGCGGCAGGGCCTGAGAGGCTTCGGCATCTCCTACGAAACGGAAGATGGGCTGACCATCGTCGAGGAGATCTACTTCCGCGGCCCGAAGGCATACGTGTTCGCCGTTGTCGGCGAGGATGGGAGCGTTCGAGAGCGCCCGGAGACGAAGCAGTTCTTCGACTGCATTCGCTTTCTGAATTGACGCTTGCTCCGCACAGCGGTAGGCGCAAGGGTAATCGCGGTGGCAGGCGAGGGCTTCGGATGAGCGATCAGCGCAGAAGAAAGCCGGGGTACCATGGGTTCACCGGTTGCCCACGCCGTCGGAGTAGAAGCCTTCCATCGGGGCGTTGGATGGCGGCGGGAGGGTGCCGACAACAGAGGAGGAAAGATGATGAACTTGGAAGACCGAATTGTTCGGCTTGAAGCCGAGTTGGCTTCGCTACGCGGCCAGGAGCGGGTCGTGAGGGCTGAGCGGCTTGAAGTCGTGAAGGATGGGAAGGTGCTTGCCGCGCTCGAAGAAGGGCCCGATGGCAGCGGGGCGGTGGCAATCTACAACAAGCACGGGGAGGTAGCTGCAGTCCTCGCGGCGAGCGAGGAGGACGGAGGGAGCCTGATAATATACAATAAGGGTGAAACAATGGCTGCAGCGCTCAGTGCCACCACGGAGGGTGGAGCCCTCGAAATCGCCAACAAGGACGAGAAACTAGTCGGATGTTTGAGCGCCGAGACGGAGGGTGGGTCCTTGTTGATCACCAACAACCAGCAGGAGCTAGTCGGAGTTTTCAGGGCGGACACGAATGGAGGTGGCCTGCGAATCTTCAACGACGACGGGAAACCAGTCGGATTTGTCGAGACTGACACGGAGGGCGGAGTCCTGGCGATCGCCAACAGGGACGGGGAACCAGTCGGGTTTCTTAGGGCTGATTCGGGGGGCGCCTCCATACAACTCTTTACACCCGACGGACGGGTTCGGTTCGAGGCACCGTGACGAGTGACTCGTATGAACCGGGAGCGTGCCCGCGAACACCCCGCCGAGGATTCGGTGGTATGACCTGGCGGGAAAACTCGGCTGCCCCATCCTGTTGCAGGGTACCATGGGTTTACCAGTTGTCCACGGCGTCGGAGTAGAGGCCATCCATCTGGGCATTCTATGGCGGCTAGAGGAAGCCGACAAAAAAAGGAGGAAAGATCGATGAACTTGGAAGACCGAATTGTTCGGCTTGAAGCCGAGTTGGCTTCGCTACGCAAGCGCAACCGCACCTTCGGCGTACTGCTGATGCTTGCGATCGCCGTCCCTGCCCTGCTGGCCTTTGGCCGCGGCCAGGTGCAGGTCGTGAGGGCGGAGCGGTTTGAGGTCGTGAAGGATGGCAACGTTCTTGCGGTGCTGGATGAGGGTCCGGCTGGCTCGGGATTGCTCGCTGTCTACAACAAGGATGGCGAGCCGGTCGGAGTGCTCGGGGCTGACGCAGATGGCGGAGTCCTAATAATCGGTAACAAGGACGGGAAGACCGTTGGACATCTCTCCGCCGACTCCGACGGCGGGCTCCTGCGAATCGCGAACAGGGACGGGAAACCAGTCGGAGGCTTCTTCGCTACTCCGGAAGGCGGGGGCCTGGGAATCTACGACAAGGACGAGAAACTAGTGGGAGGTTTCTGGGCCGACTCCGCGGGCGGGTCCCTGGAAATCTACGACAAGAACGAGAAACTATTGGGAGATTTTTCGGCTGGCTCAGAGGGTGGAATCCTGGGAATCTACAACAAGGACGAGAAACTAGTCGGAAGTTTCTGGGCTGACTCCGAGGGCGGTGTCTTGGGAATCTACAACAAGGACGAGAAGCGAGTTGGAACGTTTGCCGCTATCCCGTACGGTGGAGGCATGGGACTCTAC
>JBFMFD010000164.1:0-5262 GCA_040752255.1 Armatimonadota bacterium | reverse complement strand
CGGCGATTCGCAAAAGCGAATCGCCGACTACTTCTCTCCATTAGTCGAACACCTTCGTAATCGAGCCGGCGCCGACCGTTCGCCCGCCTTCGCGGATGGCGAACTTCGAGCCTTGCTCCATAGCGATCGGGGCGATCAACTCCACGCTCATCGTGATGTTGTCGCCGGGCATGACCATCTCGACGCCGTCAGGCAACTGCAGCGTGCCCGTAACGTCCGTCGTGCGGAAGTAGAACTGCGGGCGATAGCCCGAGATGAACGGCGTGTGCCGCCCGCCCTCTTCCTTGCTCAGGACGTAGACCTCGGCTTCGAACTTCGTGTGCGGCTTGATCGAGCCGGGCTTGGCGATGACCATGCCGCGCTCGATTTCCTTCCGCTCGACGCCGCGCAGCAGCAGGCCGACGTTATCGCCCGCCTGGCAGTAGTCGAGAATCTTGCGGAACATCTCGATGCCGGTCACGACGGTCTTCTTCGTCTCGTCTTTCAGGCCGATAATCTCGACCTCTTCCATGGACTTCATCTGCCCACGCTCGACGCGTCCGGTGGCAACCGTACCGCGCCCTGTGATGGTGAACACGTCCTCGACGGCCATAAGGAACGGCTTGTCAATCTCGCGCTCCGGTGTCGGGATGTAGCTGTCGACGGAGTCCATCAACTCGACAATCTTTTGCGTCCACGGGTCATCGAGGCTGATCGGTTCTTGCTCCATCACCTTCAGCGCCGAGCCTCGGATGATCGGTGTATCGTCGCCGGGGAACTCGTACTTGTTGAGCAGGTCGCGCACCTCGAGTTCAACGACGTCGAGCAACTCTTCATCGTCAACCATGTCGCACTTGTTGAGGAAGACGACGATGTACGGTACGCCGACCTGGCGGGCGAGCAGGATGTGCTCGCGCGTTTGCGGCATCGGTCCGTCCGCTGCGGAGACAACAAGGATCGCGCCGTCCATCTGCGCCGCGCCGGTAATCATGTTCTTGATGAAGTCGGCGTGACCGGGGCAGTCTACGTGCGCGTAGTGACGCTCCTTCGTCTCGTACTCGGCGTGGAAGATGTTGATCGTGATGCCGCGCGCCTTCTCTTCCGGTGCGGCGTCAATCTCATCATACTTCTTCGCTTGCGCAAGCCCCTGCGTCGCGAGGACGCGGGTAATCGCCGACGTAAGCGTCGTCTTCCCATGGTCTACGTGACCGATGGTTCCGATGTTGACGTGTGGTTTCGTTCGTTCGAACTTTGCTCTTGCCATGGTTTCCTCCTGAATCAGTTGGTCATATGTCCGTGTGTTTTGTTGATGATCTCTTGCGCCACGTTCTGAGGAACTTCCTCATAGTGGGACGGAGTAACGTTCGGCGCCGCCCGACCCTGCGTCAATGAACGCAATGACGTGACGTACCCGAACAGCTCCGCGAGCGGTACGAGAGCCTTCACGACCTGTACTCCGCCAGGAGCGGACTCCGTGCCTTCGATTCTCCCCCGCCGCGAGTTGATATCACCAATCACGTCACCGAGGTACTCCTCGGGCGTGGTTACTTCGACTTGCATCACCGGCTCCTTCAGCGCCGGATTCGCCTTCTTCATCGCCTCTCGAAACGCGATGATTGCGGCTTGCTTGAACGCGATCTCGCTCGAGTCCACTTCGTGGTACGAGCCGTCAACGAGGCGAGCCTTCACGTCAACGACCGGGTAGCCCGCAACGACCCCGCTCTCCATCGCCTCGCGAATCCCCTTCTCCACAGCAGGGATGTACTCCTTCGGAATCACACCGCCTACCACCTTGCCTTCGAACTCGAAACCGCTTCCAACCGGCAGAGGCTCGATCTCGAGCACCACGTGTCCGTACTGCCCCGAGCCGCCGGTTTGCCGGATGAACTTGCCCTCGGCGCGGGCGTGCGTGCGGGCAGTCTCCTTATAGGCGACCATCGGGCGACCCTGGTTGGCACTGACGCCGAACTCGCGGCCAAGCCGGTCCACGATAATCTCAAGATGCAACTCGCCCATCCCGCTGATGATCGTCTGCCCCGTCTCCTCGTTCGTCGAGATGCGGAACGTCGGGTCCTCCTGCGCGAGGCGCGAAAGGCTTTGCGAGAGTTTCTCCTGATCCGACTTCGAGCGAGGCTCGATGGCGATCGAGATGACCGGCTCGGGGAACTTGATCGCCTCCAGCACGATCGGGTGGGCCGGAGTGCAAACGGTGTAACCGGTCGTGACGTCGTTCAAACCGATAACGCCCACAATGTCCCCTGTCGAGCACTCGTCTACATCCTCGCGGCTATTCGCGTGCATGCGCAGGATGCGGCCGACTCGCTCCTTCCGCTTGACGAACGCGTTCGTCTGCGGGTCGCGGTAGCACACCAGCACCTGTCCGCTCTTATCCAGCCTTCCGCTGTACACGCGGATGTACGTGAGACGGCCGACGTATGGGTCGCTCATGATCTTAAACGCCAGCGCCGTGAACGGCTCCGCGTCGTCCGGCGAGCGGGTCAGTTCCTCGCCCGTGTCGGGATGCATGCCGCTGACCGAGCCGACGTCAAGCGGCGACGGCAGGTAGTCCACCACCGCGTCCATCAGTGCCTGAACACCCTTGTTCTTGAAAGAGCTTCCGCACAGAACGGGGACGATGGTGCTGTCCAACGTCCCCTTCCGCAATGCGCTCTGAATCTGCTCGACGGTAATCTCCTCGCCCTCGAGGAACTTCTCCATAATCGAGTCGTCAATATCGGAGCAAGCCTCGAGCAGTTTCTCTCGGTGCTCGGCAGCGAGCGACATCATCTCCTCGGGAACGTCGCCGTCTTCATACTCCTTGCCCATCTCGTCGCGGTAGATGCGCGCGCGCATGCGCACCAGATCAACGTAGCCCTGGAACGCAGACTCGGCGCCGATTGGAATCTGAATCGGCACGGCGTTCGTGCCCAAACGCTGCCGAATCTTGTCCACCACATCAAAGAAATCGGCCCCGAGCCGATCCATCTTGTTCACGTAAACGATGCGAGGAACGCCGTACTTGCTTGCCTGTCGCCAAACCGTCTCCGACTGCGGCTGCACGCCGCCGACCGCGCAGAACACCGCAATCACGCCGTCGAGCACTCGCAGGGAGCGCTCCACCTCGACCGTGAAGTCCACATGGCCCGGGGTGTCAATGATGTTCACCTCGTGGTCACGCCAGTAGCAGGTTGTCGCCGCGCTGGTGATGGTGATGCCGCGCTCCTGCTCCTGCTCCATCCAGTCCATCGTCGCCGCGCCCTCATGAACTTCGCCGACGCGGTGAATCTTGCCCGAGTAAAAGAGGATCCGCTCAGTTGTGGTCGTCTTGCCGGCATCGATGTGTGCTGCGATGCCGATGTTGCGAACCTGCTCGAGGGGAATCCGACGCTTCATGGCAGTTAGAACCGGAAGTGCGCGAAAGCCTTGTTCGCTTCCGCCATCCGGTGCGTATCCTCCTTCTTCTTCACCGTCGGTCCCTCGCCTTTATAGGCGTCAAACAGTTCCGTCGCCAGTTTCTCAACCATAGACTTGCCCGGCCGCTTGCGAGCGTTCTGGACCAGCCACCGAATCGCAAGAGTGCGCCTCCGTTCGGGGCGCACTTCCACGGGCACTTGATAGGTTTGACCACCGACGCGTCGCGGTCGAACCTCCGTAATCGGCATGCAGTTCTGCATCGCCTTGTCAAACAGTTCCAGCGGCTCGACACCAGCCTTCTCAGCGCACTGATCCAGCGCCTGGTAGACGATCTGCTCAGCCTTCACCTTCTTGCCGTCGAGCATCAGGCGGTTGATGAAGCGCTGAACCAACTCCGAGCCGTACAGCGGGTCGGGGAGAATCTTTCGCTTGGGTGTGTTTCCTCGCCTCGGCATCTCGCTAACCCTTCGGCCTCTTCGTGCCGTACTTGCTGCGCCCTTGCTTCCGGTCGGCTGTGCCCGCCGTCTGCTCCGCGCCGCGAACGATGTGATAGCGGACGCCCGGCAAGTCCTTCACACGACCCCCGCGAACCAGAACCACCGAGTGCTCCTGGAGGTTGTGCCCAATGCCGGGAATGTATGCCGTTACCTCGACGCCATTCGTTAGGCGTACGCGAGCAACCTTCCGAAGAGCGGAATTCGGCTTCTTCGGCGTTACCGTGCGTACGACCGTGCAAACCCCACGACGCTGCGGGTTGCCACGAAGGGCGGGCGACTTCGATTTCGCCACCACCTTCCGTCGTCCTTTCCTTACCAGTTGGTTGACTGTCGGCATACTCGTCTTCCGGTCAAGCGTCCGTCAAAGCAAAACCGCCCTGTCAGCGACGTCGGAGGGCGGTTCACAATGGCTCCGGCATTCACCGGAGCGCCTGGACTGGCTGTTACGAGCCTAACCTGGTGGGCACTCCCTCCTTAGTCACAAGATTTCGGCGGTTCCACGGACGGACTCCGTGACCGCTGGCGTATTTTGACCGAACGTGAACCTGTATGTCAAGTGCCTCGACCCCCTGGGGGGAAGCCCGTTCGCGGCAAATGACCCTGCCGCCGCCCCGCGGGCGCCCGGCGAGACGCGGGAGAAACGGGCGGCCCGGCACTAACCCCTGCTTCCTACGAGCACGGCGGACGACCCGCACGCCCCCTAAGTCGGCGAGAGGTGCGCCATCGCCGCCCGGGAATACGAGCCGGTGTTGTCGGTGACGAACAGCATATAGTAGCCCCGGGGCGCGTAATTCGCGTCCGGGAGCTTGAGGGATCACCGTATCCCAAGGCGCAGCCGATTCGATGCCGCAAGTGTGATTCGGCGGCTGCCCGAGCCGGAGAAGCCGATCGTCCGACTTCCGCCGGCGTCGAAGATGAAGATGACACCGGGCTTTAGGCGAACCTTGTCGGACGGGCTGAGTCCCAGTCCGGCGAGCTGCTCGCCGATTGCCGGGTCGAGTGCCGCGAGCTGCCCGGCGGCCATGGATCGCCCGTTGATGAAGTCGTCGGGATCTAGTCCGTACAGATCCTCGGCGCTTGCAGCCCCGAGGACCGAGGCGGTGGAGCCCAACAACTCTGCCAGCGAAGGCTCTTGCTGGGTCGGGGCGGGCTCCGCTTCCAACGGGTGCTGCGCAGACGCGACTTCGCGATACACCTTGCCGAAGGTCTCCTTCGTCATCGAGCCGCGTACAAACACGGGCGCGGAAACCAGGCGGCCATCAATCTCGTACACGGTGGCGAACTGTTTCTCGGCGGCCAGTTTGAACTCTTGGAGCGTCATGACCTTCCCAGGCCCAAAGTCCAGTGGCCCGGGCTTGTGCGGTTCGTACGG
>JBFMFD010000163.1:0-5333 GCA_040752255.1 Armatimonadota bacterium | reverse complement strand
CCTTGTCGTGCATGGGCATCCCGGCGCGAGCCGACCTGCTGTGGGACAACAACCTCGAGGTGGATGGCATACGCGGTCGGGCGGTTTCGCCGCCCGCCTTTCCCAACATCCGGGTCGTTGACGACATCGTGGTACCTGCGCAGGAAGAGTGGCACATCACCGGCTTCAACTACCAACTCCTTGAGGACAACGACTGGGTGCACGGCGGCTGGACAGAGGTCTTCGTATGGGGCGACATTGGTCGCCAACCAGGCGGCCCGCGTCTGTTCAGCCAGGTTGTCGAACACACGCGAGTTGCAACCGGCAACATGTACTTCGGCCGATTCGCATACAAGTTCTACGCGTCTGGATTGCGCATCAACCTCGAGCCGGGGCGCTACTGGATTGGGCTGCGCAACCCTCAGGCGTCCGGGTCGGGCACCGCCTACTGGATGAGCTCCGACGGCGGCCGAGACGGCGCAGGCACGGAAGCGGGGTGGCTGAGCACGGACGGTGGCCAGAATTGGATTCCGATAGGATCCGGAACGCAATTCGCCTTTGAAGTGCATGGCACTGTCGTCCCCGAGCCGGTTTCGCTTGTCTCGCTTGGTGGTCTGTTGGCTGCGCTGACCCTGCGGCAACGGGGAAGGCGTTCTCGCACCGGCGGGACGCCGGGGGTACTGCGGGAGATCCGGTAGGCGGGCAGGGCGCTGACCTTCGCGGATGCGTAGGGAGCGCTGCGTGCCGTCGCAGCCGGGGCAAAGCGATGACCCGGACCCCTTGACCTTTCATGGTATGGGGTATCCTGCAGGGCGAAGGTGGTGTACAGATGATAAACGAACCTCAACCCGGGTGCACTCCTGCGTCTGCGGAGCGGGCCACGTTCCTCACCATGACCTACGCCCACCTCGTGGCAGCGGCGCTTGGGCCGCGCCTTGTCGTCGGAGTAGATCGCAACAAGCCAGGTCGGCCGGAAGCGGCGAGGTCACGGCGGGGGTGCTCATGATGTTGGCGACCTTGCGCTTCCTTTCGCCTGCCGTGGCTGCCGTGTGGGTGGTCTGTTGCACCACTCCGCTTCCCGTTGCTATCGTGGTTGTAATCCTGTACTACATCCTGCGCGCGCGGAAGTAAGAAGGGTACTGCGGGAGATCCGGTAGGCGGCTACACCTCGATCAGCACCGCCGTCGCCTCGCCGCCGCCGATGCATGGCGAACAGACAGCTGTGCCTCCGCCGCGCCGCCGAAGTTCGTAGATCGCGGTCAGAATCAACCTCGAGCCCGTCATCCCGATCGGATGGCCCAGCGCCACGGCGCCTCCGTTCACGTTCATCTTCTCGTGAGGCACGCCCAGCCGGTCGGCAACCGCCAGAGCGACGACGGCGAACGCCTCGTTGATCTCGAAGAGGTCAATCTCTTCAACCTTCTTCCCGACCCTTTGCAGCAGCTTGCCGACCGCCTCCGCAGGCGCGGTGGTGAACCATTCGGGGTCTTGGGCGTGCTGCGCGTATGCCACGACGCGCGCGAGAGGCTTCACCCCAAGTTCCTTCGCCTTGTCCGCCGCCATCACGACCAGCGCCGCGCCGCCGTCGTTGATGGACGACGCGTTGCCGGCCGTCACGCTGCCCTCCTTGTCGAACGCCGGCCGCAGCTCACCAAGTTTCTCGATGTTGCCCCGGCCGGGCTCCTCGTCGAGTGAGACATGGATCGGGTCGCCTTTGCGCTGCGGCACCTCCACGGGCACGATCTCTTCCGCCAAGCGGCCGTTCTGCTGAGCATCGAGCGCCCGGCGGTACGACTCGGCGGCGAAGGCATCCTGCCGGTCCCGAGGGACGTTGCATTCGGAGGCGCATAGGTCGCCTGCGTTGCCCATGTGGATGTTCTTGTACGGATCCCAAAGCCCGTCGTGGATCATCAGGTCCACGGCAGACGAGTTCCCCATGCGAAAGCCGGTGCGGGCGGTCATCAGGGCATAGGGAGCTAGGCTCATGCTTTCCATCCCCCCTGCCACCACGACTTCGGCGTCGCCGCACCGGATGGCCTGGGTAGCCATCATCACGGTCTTCATGCCGCTGCCGCACACCTTGTTGACGGTAGTGCAGGGCACCGAGGTCGGGATGCCGGCGAAGATGGCTGCCTGGCGGGCGGGCGCCTGGCCGACTCCGCCCTGGAGCACACAGCCCATCAGCACTTCGTCCACCTGGTCAGGCTGCAATCCGGCACGAGCCAGCGCCTCCTTGATGGCTGCCGCGCCGAGTTGAGGGGCGGAAACGGTGCTCAAGGAACCGAGAAACGAGCCAATCGGGGTGCGCGCCCCTGATGCGATTACGACTTCCTTCATGGACACGCAGTCTACCAAAACGGAAAAACATGCAGGAGAACCCCCAACCAAGTTATAATAAAGGCGGCAGGAGGCAGTTCAAACCATGGCAAGACTCGTAATTGCGGACGATGATGACCAAGTGCGAGCAACGCTCGTCGAGCAAGTCCAAGGACTGGGCCACGAGGTGGTCGGCGTCGCTCACAACGGAGCCGAGGCGTATGCAATTGTGTGCGACACGAAACCGGACGTCGCTATACTCGACATTCGTATGTCGAACGGCGATGGGATTCAAGCAGCCAGGGACATCCTCGAAACGTGTCCCACGCCCATCATCTTTCTGACGGGATACAAGGAGCCGGAACTTGTGGAGCAAGCAGCCGAGGCGGGCGCCTACGCATACCTTGTGAAACCCGTGCGAATTGATGAACTTAACACAAACATCTCCGTCGTTCAGAAGCGGTTCGCTGAAATCCGAGACCGCCAGGCTGAACTCGAGCGGGTCAAGAGGGACTTGGCGAACCGCAGGCTTCTGGAGCGGGCAAAGGGATTCCTGATGGACAAGTTCGGAATGACCGAGCAGCAAGCCTATCGAAGCATCCATCGCGCAGCCAGGAACAGCTCGCGAACGCTCGGGGAGGTCTCCGACGAGGTCCTGCGCACGGGCGAGCCGCCTGCAGTCGAACTGGGCGAGGCCGGGGCCGAGCAGGGCGCTTGACGGGGACACCCGGTACCGCCGCCGCGCAAGCGTTCGGGGGTACGATGCGCGCGTGCGGACGGAAGAGTCGGTGTCGGTCGTCGAGCGAACGTTGAACACGGTGCGCGGCCTCGCGATGGACGCCGTCGAGAAGGCGCAGTCGGGGCATCCCGGCTTGCCCATGGGCTGCGCGGGCATCGGCTATGTGCTCTTTGCCCGACACCTCAGGTACGACCCAGAGGCTCCCGACTGGTTCAACCGAGACCGTTTCGTCCTCAGCGCCGGGCACGGCAGCATGCTGCTCTATGCCTTCCTTCACCTCACGGGCTACGACCTGAGCCTCGAGGAGGTCAAGCGCTTCCGACAATTGGGAAGCAAAACGCCCGGGCATCCCGAGAACGGCGTGGCCCCCGGCGTAGAGATGGCGACCGGGCCGCTGGGGCAGGGATTCGGCACCGCCGTCGGGATGGCGATGGCGGAGGAGCGCCTCCGAGCCGAGTTCCCGGGCCTCGTAGACCACTGGACGTACGCGCTCTGCAGCGACGGCGACCTGATGGAGGGCGTCTCGCACGAGTCCGCCTCCCTCGCCGGGCACTTGAATCTCGGACGGCTCATCTTCCTGTACGACTCCAATCGGGTGACGATTGACGGCTCAACAGGACTGACCTACTCGGAGGATGTCGTGGCGCGCTTCGAGGCGTACGGCTGGCACGTGCAGGAGTGCGACGGCCTCAGCACCGAGGAGGTGGACCACGCAATCCAGAACGCCAAGCACCACGACGACGCCCCCTCGCTCATCGTGTGCCATACCATCATCGGCTACGGCAGCCCGAACAAGGGCGGACGGGCGGCCTCGCACGGCGCGCCGCTTGGCGCCGAGGAGGTGCGCCTGGCCAAGCAGCGCCTGGGGCTCGACCCGGACGCCGAATTCGTAGTCCCCGAGGATGTCTTGAAGCACATGAGGGAGGTCGGTGCGCGGTGGAGGGAGGAGAGAGTCCGATCGGAAGCCGCTCTGGAGGGCAACCCCGAACTCCGGCGCAGGCTCCAGCGCCAACTACCCGACGGCTGGGACCGAGACCTGCCGCTCGCCGAGGGCGCCGAAGCAACCCGAGTGTCCTCGGGCAAGGTGCTCGCCACGCTTCGAAAGCGGCTCCCGGAACTGGTGGGGGGCAGCGCGGACCTGGGCGAGTCCACACACACCCTCTTCGCCGAGGAGGAGGCGTTCAGCGCGCAAAACCGGCTCGCGCCAAACGTTTACTATGGCGTCCGCGAGCACGCCATGGCTACAGCCATCAACGGTATGAGCCTGCACGGCGGTATCCGCCCGTTCGGCGGCACGTTCTTGGTCTTCAGCGACTACATGCGCCCGGCGTTGCGCCTCGCGGCGCTCATGGAGACCCCTTCGATCTTCGTGTTTTCGCACGACAGCATCGGCCTCGGGGAAGACGGGCCTACGCACCAGCCGATCGAGCACCTCGCGTCTCTCCGCGCAATCCCGAACCTCAATGTAATCCGCCCTGCCGATGCCGCTGAGGTTGTCGCAGCCTGGGAGGTGGCGCTGCGGTCTCGCCATACGCCGACCGCCATCGTCCTGACGCGACAAAAGGTTGCCCAGGTTGGGGGATCCGTCGAAGGGGCGTTGCGTGGGGGCTACGTTCTCCGCGACTTCGGCAGCAAGCCTGATACGGTACTGCTCGGCACAGGCTCCGAAGTGGAGATTCTGCTTCGCGCCGCAGAGGAGCTGACCGCGAAGGGAATGGCCCCGCGCGTTGTCAGCCTGCCCTGTTGGGAGTTGTTCGACGCGCAGGATGAGGGCTATCGAGAGAACGTGCTCTTGCCCGAGGTCACCCGACGCGTCAGCCTGGAAGCCGCCGCGACGCTCGGATGGGAGCGGTACGTGATGGGCGGGGTGATGCTCGGCATGCGCTCCTTCGGCGCGAGCGCGCCTCACTCGGATCTGTATCGGCACTTCGGCTTCACGCCGGAGCGCGTCGTCGAAGCGGCGTTATCGCTCTGACGCGGCACGCAGCGCGGCTTTCTTTCGGCGCGCGACGATTCGGTCCTCCGCCTTGGCGACCCAGGAATCGAGCCATCGGATGAAGCGCCGTGGCTCCGGGGGCACCTGGCTTTCGGGTGGAACGGTTGCCTCCGGCAGCGGTAGGTGCTTCGGGATGAAGTAGGTGCCGAACACCCAGTCCCAAAGCGGCAGGGCGAAAACGCCCCCGATCGCCTGATTCACCCGAATGCGCGAGTGATGCATCAGGTGAAAGGCATACCAGCAGCGAAAGAACCGACTGCGCTCGATCCTCGGCTTCCAGAAGGAGTAGTAGTCATTGTGCTC
>JBFMFD010000162.1:0-5382 GCA_040752255.1 Armatimonadota bacterium | reverse complement strand
GGCTTCTCCGGGACGGCCTCGAGCAGCGCGGCGACCACATCGCGGACGAACGCCGGCGTCTGAAGGGCACGCAAGCCCGGCGTGTTCGGCGAGGAGACGTTGACTACACCATACGCGGCGAACCGAGCGAGCCTGCGCCACACCGACAGATAGTCCTGCAAAGCGCTCTCGGGCGGCGTGTCACGGTTCTTGCCGACGTTCACCGCGACTGGCGGCGCGCCTGGCGCAGCCCCATCGAACAGCGCTCCGAGGTTCCTCTCGACCACGTCCACTCCGCCACTGTTGAACCCCAGGCGGTTGATCAGCGCGCTGTCTTCCGGCAGCCGGAACAGGCGGGGCTTCTCATTCCCTGGCTGGGGCAGCGGAGTAACCGTGCCCACCTCGACGAACGAGAACCCGAGGCGAGCAATGCCGCTCACCGCGCAAGCATCCTTGTCGAACCCTGCAGCCAATCCCAGCGGGTGCGCAAACGACGAGCCCAGCGCAGCGACGCGCAGCCGCTCGTCCGAGGGAACACGGCAGCGCAACCAACCGCGTCGCAAGGCCCAAAGCGCAAGGTTGTGCGCTCGCTCGGGGTCGAGCCTCCACAGCAGCGGGCGCAACGCTTCGTAGACTATAAGTACGCCCCCCGCGCTCCGAGGTTGTTGGCGATGTCGTTCTCCTCGGCATCCGAGAGCCGCAAGTTCGCCTCGACGTTCCCATTCAGGATGTTCTCCCGGATGACGTTCTGCTTCGCGCTCACCAGTTCGATGCCGATGCGGTTGTCTTGGATGTCGTTGCGCACAATGCGGTGCGAGTGCGGCGCGATCACGCTCGACTCCTCATCCTGTAGCGGGCGGATGCCGTGGTCCTGATTGGCGGCGATGCGAATGCCCACGCCGTTGCGCAGGAACCGGTTTGCCTCGATGAGCCACCCTGCCGCGGTGTCGTTGGCTTGGCCCGCTCCCCGCCACGGCTTCGTCCAGATGAGGACACCGTGCCCGCACGCCTGGAACGTGTTCCCTCTCACGGTGAAGTTCATCCCGTTCTCGACCGCGATGCCGGCCTGCCGGTTGTGCACCATGCGGTTCTCTTCGAGGACAAAGTCTGAACTGAAGCCACACCAGAAGCCGAAGTTGCACCGGTCGGCAAAGTTGCGCCGGAAGACGTTGCCCCTGCTGAAAGTCGCCTCGAACGCGATGTTCGGGCTGAGCGAGCCGTCGTTCTCTTCGAACAGGTTGTCGTCGCACCCAGCGTAATCGCCGTCGGGGGTCATGCCGGCCAAGAAGAAACCATCTCCTCCCAAGCGAGCGGTGTTCCTCAAGAATCGGTTGCGCGAAGATCCATGCACGGCGAGGAAGCCGGCTGCGTCCGCGCCCATGTGTCCGAAGTGCAGTCCGCCCTCGCGCGGCTCGAAGCGGCAGCAGTAATCACAGGAGTTCGCTTCGAAAAGCGAGTCGCACGTGCCGTGCAGATGAATCCCGAAGCCGCTGTTGTAGTTGCATTGGTTCCCTCGCACTGTCAAGCCGCGACAACCATACGTTAGGATGCCGTTCTGCTGGTGCTGCAGCATGTTTGTCTCTATCGCGCTGCCCTCGCACTCGATGAGCAGGAGCGCCGAGCCGTAGGCCTCGTCCGCTCGCCGCCAAATGTCGAGGAAGAGGGTGTTCGGCGGCTCCTCGGCGGTGCCCGAGATGTCGCAGTTGCGAACGACCAGGTCTTTGCTCCTGCGCGCGCGGATGCCGTACCGTCCGCCTCGGACGCGCAGGCCCTCCACGACGCACCCGGCGGCGTCGTCAATCGAGAGGGCAACCACTTGCTCATCCGCGCAGACGATCATCGCCTCGGAGGCGTCGAGGCGCACTCCAGGTGCGCCGATCCGCATGCCCTCGTTCAGAACCCAGGCGCCTGATTCCAGCCGCACGTTCTCCTGAACGACAAGGCCGTCGGCGGGTCGAACCGTCTTCATCCGCCCGAAACCTACCCGAAATGGTGTTCAGGTACACTCCGACGCCTCCAATGCCCTTTCGCAAGCGAACCCACTTCTGCGGCGACCCTCGGCCCGAGCATGTCGGCGCCGAGGTTGTTTTGAACGGGTGGGTGCACCGCATTCGAGACCTGGGAGGATTGTTCTTCGTAGACCTGCGAGATCGAACCGGCCTGTGCCAGTTGGTGTTCGACGTGGAGCGCTTTCCGAACCTCCAGGCTCTGCGAAGCGAGTGCGTCCTCTCAGTTGTCGGCGAGGTGAGGGTTCGCTCGCCTGAGACCGTAAACGCGAAGATGGCGACCGGCGAGGTGGAGGTCGTCGTTACCGAGTACGACGTCCTCAACCCGTCAGGCGTCCTCCCTTTTCCCGTGTCGGACGAGGAGCAGATGCGTAGCGTGTCTGAGGAGTTGCGAATCCGCCATCGGTACCTCGACCTGCGCAGACCGACGATGTATCGCAAGCTCGCTTTGCGCGCGGCGGTGGTGCGCGAGATTCGGCGCTACCTCGACGAGCGAGGCTTCGTTGAGGTCGAGACGCCGATCTTCACCCGCAGCACGCCGGAAGGCGCCCGCGACTACCTCGTGCCCTACCGCCTGGAGCCGGGGAAGTTCTACGCCCTGCCCCAAAGCCCACAGCAGTACAAGCAGCTGTTGATGGTGGGCGGCTTGGAGCGCTACTACCAGATTGCGAAGTGCTTCCGCGACGAGGCTCAACGCTCAGACAGGCAACCCGAGTTCACGCAGCTGGACTTGGAGATGTCGTTCGTGCACCAGGAGGATGTGCTCCAGATCGCCGAGGGGCTGACCAGGCAGGTCTGCAACCGCGTGATCGAGGAGTTCGACCTCGACCTCGAACCCATTGACGAATTCCCCCGCCTCACCTACGACGAGGCGCTGAGCCGCTTCGGCACGGACAAGCCGGACATGCGCTTCGGTCTGGAGCTGTTCTCCGCGACGGACATCGCCGCCGAAACCCAGTTCCGCGTCTTCCGCTCGGTAGTCGAGGCGGGCGGCGTGGTTCGCGGGCTGGTGGTTCCGGGCGGGGCGTCGCTCTCCCGCAAGGAGGTCGGCGAGCTGGAGGAGTTCGCGCAGTCGTTCGGCGCGAAGGGCCTGGCGCAACTGCCGCTGCGCGACGGAAAGCCGGGCGGGGTGGCAAAGCACCTCGGCGACAGCGCGGCGGAGGCGATTCTCAGTCGGGCGGGCGCAGCAGAAGGCGACCTCGCCCTTCTCGTTGCGGACCGAGAGTCGGTTGCAAACGAGGCACTCGCGCGATTGCGCAACAGGATAGGGAGCACGCTGAACCTGCGCGACCGGCGGCGGCTGCTCTTCTGCTGGGTCTTAGATTTTCCGTTAGTGTTATGGAACGACGAGGAGGGGCGCTGGGAGGCCTCGCACCACCCGTTCACAAGCCCGAAAGCCTCGGACTTGCGGTTCCTGGAGGAGGACCCCGGACGCGTGCGCGCCGACTGCTACGACGTCGTGTGCAACGGCGTGGAGTGGGCCAGCGGGAGCATTCGAATCCACCGCGCCGACGTGCAGTCGCGCGTCTTCTCGCTGCTCGGGGTTGATGAGGAGACCCAGAGGAGCCGATTCGGACATATGCTTGACGCGTTTTCCTATGGCGCGCCGCCGCACGGCGGAATCGCGCCCGGCATCGATCGCCTGGTGATGCTGTTGCTCGGCGAGGAGAACATCCGCGAGGTGATGGCGTTCCCGAAGATCGGCGGCGGCTACGACCCGATGATGGACACGCCCAACACGATTACCGACGAGCAGTGGCGCGAGATGGGCTTGCGCCCCGCAGACCGCCAGCCGGAATAGGGTGGGGCGATAGCTCCCTCCCCTCTTGAGGGGAGGGCTGGGATGGGGTAATGGATGTGCGCCGCGCTGCGGCCGCGCTCACGTCTCAATCTCAACAGGGACGTTGTCAATCAGTCGCACCCCCTCGAGGGTCGCGGCGCCGATGACGCGCAGACCCGGGCCGGGGGACGCCGCCGGCTCGAGGGTGACCTCGTCCACGACGGCGACATAGTCAACGCCGCCGAACCCCTTTCGCAACAGCGCTTCAGCCGCGCTTTGGCACGCGCGCTCCATCTCTTCGCCCTTGGTGACGGCCTGTGCCACGCGGAGGAGCGACCGATGGAGGGCGGGCGCCTTCGATCGGGCAACCTTAGACAGCCGGGCGTTCCTCGAGGACATCGCAAGCCCGTCCGCCTCGCGCACCGTTGGGCAGAAGCGGAGCCACGTCGGAAAGTTCAAGTCCTCCACCATCTCGGCGATGACCCTGCACTGCTGCCAATCCTTCTCGCCGAAGTAGGCGACATCCGGCAAGAAGATGTTGAGAAGCTTGGCGACGACGGTCGCGACACCCGCGAAGTGCCCGGGTCTGCGCTCTCCCTCCCATCGGGAGGCGACGTGCGCAGGCGCGACCGTTGTCCGCGCCTCGCCACGGGGGTACACCTCGGTTACCGGCGGCGCGAACAGGATGTCGGCGCCGCACTCTTGCGCAAGACGAGCGTCACGAGACTCATCCCGTGGATACGCCTCAAGGTCTCGCAAGTCGTTGAACTGCGCGGGGTTGACAAACAACGTGACCGCCACAACCCCACCCTCCGAACTCCGGTCGGCGACGGCGGTTCGGATAAGGCTGAGATGCCCTTCATGGAATGCCCCCATCGTGGGCACAAGCAGCACGCGGTCGTGGGCGACCGCGTCTCGTGCGTCGGCGATGGTGCGCGCTATGACCATGAGAGGGTTTCGTGGTGGGGCGAGGCGCTACTCGGCGGGCAGCAGGTCGGAGAAGACTGGAAGGTACAGCATCCAGTCCTCGTTCTTCTGCCCGCGCAGGTAGTGCTGCAGCGAGATGTACGGCACATATCGCGGTCGGCGCGGCTTGCTCCTCAGCTTCATGCCTGCTCGCTGCGGCAGCTTATCCCCTTTCTTGAGGTTGCACCGTCTGCAGCAGGCGACAACGTTGTCCCACGTGTGCTTTCCGCCCAGCGTCCTCGGCACAACGTGGTCAATCGTCAGCTCTCTCGACTGGAGGCCGCAGTACTGGCAGGTGTAGTCGTCGCGAGCGAGAACCGACTGCCTGCACAGGCGCAGTTGCGGCATCGGCCGGCGCACGAAGTACCGCAGGCGGATGACGCTCGGCGCGCTAAACTCGGTCGTTGCGGTTCGAACCGTGTGCCCGTTCCGGTGCAAGACCTCAACCTTCCCTTTCGCCATGAGCGAGACGGCACGAACCATCGAGCACACGTTCAGCGGCTCGTAGTTGTTGTTCAGCAACAGAACTCGGTCCGACATCTCTACTTACAAGAACGCCCGACGCGTGGGGGCGTCGGGCGTGCAGGCAGACGGCCTTCTCGACCGTCTGGACTGAGCCGCAGACGCCATCCCAAACCAACTTCCGGTGCT
>JBFMFD010000161.1:0-5474 GCA_040752255.1 Armatimonadota bacterium | reverse complement strand
CCGCAAGAGGGGCTCCAGGAGGCGCTCCGCGAAGAGGACGTCGAGAGCGCCTTCAGTCGAACCGTGCACGCCCTGGGGATGCCGCACCTCAGCGACTACGCCCTCGACCTCGGCAGACGGGCTGCATGGGCGGCAATCTTCGGTGACCTCTACGCTACCGGGGACGCCGGGGGTACCGGGCGGGATATTGCTCTGGACGTCGGCGCGGGCTACGGGGCGAACACGCTGTTCCTCGCTGAGAGGTTCACAACCGTTGTCGCGACGGATGTCGTGCCCGAGCGCCTGGCGTTCATCGGGAGACGCTGCCGCGCTCGAGGCTTTACCAACGTTTTGCTCGTTCGCGCGGACTTTGAGAGCGTTCCACTGCGGCCCGCGGCGGCCGACTTCATCGTCTGCAACGGCGTGCTGGAGTGGGTCGGCGCGATGGACGAGAACGGCAGCCCAGACGCCCGACAGGCAGCCCTGCTGCGCACGCTCGCGCTGTGCCTCAAGCCGAACGGGAGGCTGTACATCGGAATCGAGAACCGCTTCGGGCTGCCGATGTGGCGCGGCGCGCCCGACCACAGCGGCCTGCCGTTCACAAGCCTGCTGCCGAGGCGAGCAGCCGACGGCGTTGTTCGCGTTGCCCACGCGCTCCGCGCGAAGCGGGCGCACGTTGGGCACTACACGCGCCAGCGCGCCTATCGAACCTACACGCACTCGCCCCGAGCGTGGCGCGCCCTGCTGTCAGAGGCTGGGCTGCCGCACGTTCGAATCTTCGGTGCGGACGACTACAACCGCGCTCGGCTGGCGTTCCCCATGAGCCATGCGGGCACTACGCACGCGCTTCGCGTCGCTCGAAGCGAATCCGCCAGGCCGCCGTGGCTGAACAGCCTGCTCGCTACGCTGACCTGCCGCCTGCCGGCTGCGCTGCTCATTCATGCCTCGAGCAGGGAGACCGGCGGGGCTGAGGAGCAGGTTCGGCTATGGCTGGAGCGCCTGGCAGCGCACTCCCCCGAGGTTGACAACCCCTCGCGAGCGACGCTGCTACTCGTCGATGCGAGGAGCGCGGACGCTTCGGTGGTGCGGTATGTCTTCGCGCTCGACGGCGCGGGCGGGCAGCGTTCCCTGCTCGTCCTGACGCGTATGCCCGAGGAGGCTGCTCAAAGTCGGTCGTTCCGCCGGGTGCGCCTCGCTCCCGGAGGCGATGCGGAGGAGACGCAGGCGCCGACAGTTCCGTTGGCGGGCGAGGGGCTGTTCCTCCTTGAGGCGCTGCGCGACCCTCCCAGCCTGCTCGCTGAACTTCGCAGGCGGAAGGCACCGCTTGCGGGGTGGGTCGGAGCAACGGCACGGGACGCCCTCGCCCCGTTGCTCCGGCACCTCGCCGCACAGGAGAGGCGCTGGGCAGCGGAGGACACCACGCGCCTCATCGCTCTCTCGCCAGAGCCGTTCGCCGAGGCGCAGACGCTCAAAGACGCGGCGCGCCGACTGGAGGGCGCCACGCTACGGTTCGGCGTCGCGCACGGAGACCTGGCGCCCGAGAACCTTTTCCGGGACCGAGACGCCGTCGTGGTGGATGACTGGAACGAGACGGTGCTGAATGCTCCGGTAGCGATGGACGCCGTGTTCTTTGCAGCCACAGCCGCATGGTCCGTCTCCGAGGAGCCGGCAGTTCTCAGCGCCGCGCTCGCCTCTCTGCGGCCCGCTCTCACGCCGGACGAGTTCTCGCACAGGGAGCACTTGCTCGCGCTCGCGCTCCTTCACTGGCGGACGCCCCGAATCCCAAGCCTCCAAGAGTTGGCGAAGAGGCGCGTCTCCGCGACGCTGAAGCTGCTCGGCGCTTCAGGGTAAGGGGGTAGCGCTCAAGGTCGTTTCGGCTTCCCGCCGATTCGGTGCTAGGGGGTGCTTCCTGTGTCCTCAAACGGTCGGGCGAGCCACCTGTGCCAAAATCGTCTAACCCCATGAGCACCGCGCGCCGCGCCTACAACCTGCTCCGAGCCTACATCAACCGTGAGTGGGAACGGCTCGAGGGCGTGTTTCGCGCCGACGCAGAGCGCGAACTCGAGGAGAGCCTCAACCCGACCACCATGCCGGAGGCGTCGCAGACGACCGACCAGCCCCGTGGGCGGGACGCCGAGGCTACGGAGCAGGAGAGGCGCATCGAGGAGGCGTACCGCGTGCTCGGGCTGAGCCGCGACGCCTCTCTCACCGACCTGAAGCGCGCCTACCGACGGCTGAGCGAGCGCAGTCAGCCCACCAACTTCCCTGAAGGGAGTGAGGAGCGCAAGCGCGCCGCGCGCATCCACTTAAAGGTGCAGGAGGCGTACGACACGCTGCTGCCGATGCTCGACGCCCGGCTGCGCCGGTTCAAGAGTCTGGACCTGGACTGAAGCGTTCACTCCTCGAACACGCGGCCGTCCTCCATCCGCAGCACGCGGTCGGCTCCGGTGAGAATCCGCCGGTCGTGGGTTACGAGCACGAGCGCGCCGGTTCGATGCTCCGCCAACAGGCGGACGACTTCCCCGCCGGTCTTCGGGTCGAGTGAGGCGGTCGGCTCGTCGGCGAAGAGAGCCTTCGGCTGGTTCAGCAGCGCGCGAGCGATGCACACGCGTTGCCTCTCGCCGCCGGAGAGTTCGTCGGGGCGGCGGTGCATCTTCTCGCCGAGGCCGAGGCGCTCGAGCAGGCTCACCGCACGCTCGACCCCCTCCGCGCCGTTCAGCCAACCGGTCAGGACGTTCTCGAGGGCGCTCAAGAAGCCGATGAGGTAGGGGTACTGAAACACGAAGCCGAACTCCTCACGCCGGATCGCCGCCCTGCGCCTGTCGTCGCAGGAGCGGAACTCGACGCCGCGGTAGCGAACGGCGCCGGAGGTCGGGTCTTTCAGACCGCTGAGGAGATACAGAAGGCTGGACTTGCCGCTGCCGCTCGGTCCGAGCACGCCGACGAACTCTTTCTCGCGGACGGTGAGGTTCACGTCGTGGCAAGCAAACACCTCGCGCCCGTGATCATCGTACACCAGGTTGACATCGGACGCGACGATCACGCGACCCTCCTCTCGATGACGACCACTGGGTCGAACCTCCGGAAGCGAAGGCGAATGGTGAGGAACGAGGCGGCGAGCACCGACAGCGGCAAAGGTAGCGTGTACGCGAGAGCGACGCGATCCAGAGGCTCGAGGTAGTACGCCCGAGGATCCATGAGCGCAACCTTCGCCGCCCACAGAACCGCGAGGCTGAGCAGGACGCCCAGCACCCATCCCAACCCGACGAGCAATGCTGCCTCCGCCGACGCGCGGCGCGTGAGGAAGGAGCGCGTGTAGCCTATGGCCTGCAAAAGGCCAAACTCCGTGAGCCTCTGGCCGAGGTAGATGTTGATGAAGAGACCGATCATGACCGTTACGACAACGACGAGCAGGCCGATGACGACGCTCAACAACTGGAGCAGCACCCGCAGGCTGTCGTCGGTTTCACGCAGCAGCTCCTCGTGCGTGAGAATGCGCGCGCGAGAGCCTCGGAAGTGCTCCACCGCCCAGCGATCGAACGCGCGCTGATCCTCCGCCACGATAATCAGGTCGTCAACAGGCGGCAGGTGGTTGCGCGCCACATAGTCGAAGTCGCCATACGCAAACCAGAGGTCGCCCTCGTGAATCCCGACTACCCTGACGACCTGCGGAGAGTAGTTCTGGGGGTCGGCGGGGCTGAGGAGGACGTCGCCGATGTCGACTCCCAAGTTCGTTGCCAGGCGCCTCGTAATCACCGCCTCGGGGGCGCCCGGTGAGGGCAGCCGGCCGGTCAGCGGCCCGAGGTCGAGGCGCTCTCGAAGGAAAGCGCCGTCCTCGGGCGAGAGGCCGTGGAGGACGAACGGCAACTTCCCCACGATGCTGCGCACGTTGAAGAACGCGACGCGGATGCGAAGCACCCGCTCGATCGGCACGGGCGACTCCTTTAGCTCGCGCTCCATCTCGGGAAGGTAAGCGGGATCGTTCCTCGGCAGCGCGGCGGCGAACGCCTTGCTGTAGCCGTAGATGGAGCGGACGGAGAGCGGCACCGAGTTGACGAGCGCGACGATTCCCGCAACCAAAAGCACCGCGAGGGCGATAACCACGACCATCGGAAGCGTTCTGGACAGGTTCCTGAGAAGAAACACTTTGCGGCGCCAGCGGCTTCCTCATCTCGCGGGCGTTATTCTATCCTCTCCGAGGCGCGGGATATACTCCACGCATCATGGCGATACGCGTCGGGATCAACGGATTTGGAAGAATCGGCAGGCTTGTGTTGCGCTCCGCCATGGAGCGCGGAGCCACGGACATCGAGGTAGCGGCGGTCAACGACCTCACCGACCCGAAGACGAACGCGCACCTCTTTCGGTACGACAGCACCTACGGGCGGTTCGAGGGTGAGGTTCATTTTGACGAAGACGAGATCCTGATCGGCGACAGGAAGATCCGGAACTTCGCCTCTCCCGACCCTGGGGCGATCGACTGGGGCGCGGCCGGCGTCGAGGTGGTAGTCGAGTCCACCGGTCGCTTTACGGCGCGTGAGGACGCACAGAAGCACCTCCGAGACGGTGTGAAGAAGGTCATCATCTCCGCGCCAGCCAAGGGCGAGGACGTTACGCTCGTGCTCGGCGTGAACGACGAGGCGTACGATCCACAGAGCCATCACATCATCAGCAACGCAAGCTGCACTACCAACTGCCTTGCGCCGCTGGCGAAGGTGCTGCTCGACAACTTCGGCATTGAGCGCGGGCTCATGACGACGATCCACAGTTACACCAATGACCAGCGGCTGCAAGACCAGTTCCACAAGGACTTGCGACGCGCCCGAGCGGCGGCGCAGAACCTCGTACCCACCAGTACGGGCGCGGCGAAGGCGATCGGCTTGGTCCTGCCCGCACTCCAGGGCAAGATGCATGGCTACGCAGTGCGGACACCGACCGCGACTGTCTCGTTGGTTGATCTGACGGTATTGCTGGAGAAGGACGCGAGCCCCGAGGCGATCAATGAGGCGTTCCGTACTGCGGCATCCGGCGCGCTGAAAGGCATCCTGCGCTTTACGGACGAGCCGCTTGTGAGCACCGACTTCATCGGTGACCCGCACAGTTGCACCTTCGACGCGCTGCTGACGACGATGATGGGCGAACGCTTCGCCAAGGTTGTAGGATGGTACGACAACGAGTGGGGCTACGCCTGCCGGGTTGTAGACCTGATACCGTTCTTGATGCGCTCGTAGCGACGAACACGCCACAGTCCGAACTCGCCGAGGCCGGCTGCGGGCTACGCGTTCCCCGGTAGGGTGCCCGACTGGTGTTTTCGGGGCAAGCCGCCGTGCGGTACGGTAAGCGCACACACCCAAGAAATCCATAGGGTTGCACATTTTTGCCGGAAAGCGCGGTAACCTCTCGCCGCCCTTCGCGCAGGTCCGCTCGGGGCCTAAACTCAGCGACGGAGGGAGGGAGGTCGCTATGTTCGTCCGACTCATTGGCGGCGCCGCGCA
>JBFMFD010000160.1:0-5496 GCA_040752255.1 Armatimonadota bacterium | reverse complement strand
GCGCTCCGCCCCGCGCCCGGCGCTTTGGCTGGCGCCCCTCTTGCTGCTGAGCGTAGGATTCGTTGCCGCCTGGCAAACGCGAAACGCGATGAGCGACGACGCGTTCATCCTCCTGCGCGTGGTGAGGAACTGGCTCGAAGGCAACGGGCCGCACTACAACCCAGACCTCCCGCCCGTCCAAGTTGTTACCTCCCCGCTCAACCTCTTGCTCACCTCACTCATTGCGTTTGTGGGCAGAGCTGTGGGGATACCCGGCGAAGAGGCTCCGGTCATCGCCGCCCAAACCCTGCACCTTTTGTGGACTCCGCTGCTGCTGCTCTCGGTCTATCTCCTCGTGCTCGGTCGAAGGCGAACTGCCGGAGCGATGCTCGGCGCGACCGTTGGGGCGGGCGTAGCGCTGTTTCCGACAATCTACTTCTCCTCCGGCATGGAGACAACCATGGCTGTCGCACTCGTCTGCTTCGCCCTGGTCGCGTTTCAGGCAGAGAGATGGTCACTGTGCGCGGCGCTCTTGGGTTTGGGGTTCCTCGCTCGGCACGACGCTTTGTTACTCGCGGTGGTACTGACATTACTCTACGCGAAGAGGGAACAGGCGAACGATCGGTTCTCGGCGGCGGTGCGCTTCGTCACTCCGTTTGTGTTGGTCGTCCTGCCCTGGCTCGTCGCCTCGCTGTTCGTGTATCACTCTGCGACGCCGGACACGCTCGCCGCGAAGATGGCCCAAGGGGGCACGCCTTATTGGCCGGAGCCGTACTACTCCGGCTTTGCCTTCTCCTACGTCTGGTTCTCCGGACCCGAGTCCGTGTGGATACTGCTCGCCGTCGCTGCGGTCGGTCTCTTCGTCTCTTGGCGCTCTCGCTCAAGATGGGCGACGGGAGTGTTGCTGCTTGTGCTGTACCAAGTGCTTCATCTCTTGGCGTACTCCGCCCTCGGCGTGCCTCGGTATCACTGGTACTACGTGGGCTACGGCGTTGCGATTGGTGTGATGGTCGGGGCGGCGCTCTCCGCCGTGCGGCTTCCTACTTGGGCCGCATGGGTCGCATGCGTCGTGCCCGCCCTAACCCTGTACACAGGTTGGGGCAGGCTCATCGGGCCCTGGCACCAGGATGACGAACGTTATCCCAACTATCGCCCGGTAGGCGAGTATTTGAGCGAGCATCCGCCGGTGCCCTCGGTCGGCTTGATGGAGATCGGCATCATCGGCTACTACGCGCCCAGCGTAACCGTGTTCGACTTCGGCGGCATCGCAACCCCGGAGCAGCGGGAGCGCATCGCCCGCGCCGAAGCGACCGCGTGGCTCGGCTCCGATGAGGCGCCGGACGTGGTGGTGATCCGAGGTGAACGCCATCCCCTCGAACCGGACTCGCACCCCGACTTCGAGAATCACTACTATCACGAAAAGACTTTTTATGGCGGGAAGCGGTTTGAGCACGGCTTGCAGGTTTGGAGGCGCAAGGATCAGCCATAATCGCCGTCCCGCGTGTTTGAGAACCTAACGGAAAAACTGACCGGCGTCTTCGCGCGCCTCCGCCGCAAGGGCCGCATCACCGAAGCAGACTTTGACGACGTCATGCGCGAGGTGAGAATCTCGCTCCTCGAGGCGGACGTCAGCCCGAGCGTCGTGCGCGACTTCCTCGCCCGCGTGAAGGAGCAAGCGGTCGGCGAGAAGGTGTGGGAGTCGCTCTCGCCCGACCAGATGATCATCAAGCTGTGTCGGGATGAACTCGTGCACCTGCTCGGCGAGGAGGAGCCGCGGTTTACCTGGGCGCCCCAGCCGCCGACCGTCGTTCTCCTCTGCGGTTTGCAAGGCTCGGGTAAGACAACTACGGCGGCGAAGCTCGCCGTCTGGATGGCGAAAGCGGGGAAGAAGCCGATGCTCGCAGCGTGCGACCTGCAACGCCCGGCGGCAATCACACAGCTCGAGGTGCTCGGCGAACAAGCCGACGTGCCCGTGTACGCGAAGCACGACGCGAAGGACCCGGTCGTCGTCGTGAAGGAGGCGCTCGATAAGGCGCGCTACCTGCTCAGGGATGTGCTCATCCTCGACACCGCCGGACGCCTGCAAGTGGACGAACGGCTGATGGAGGAGCTCAAGCGCGTCAAGCACGCTTCCGGCGCGCACGAGGCGCTCCTGGTTCTCGACGCGACCACGGGCCGCCAGGCGCACGACGTCGCGACGGCGTTCAACGATGCTGTTGACCTCACCGGTCTCGTCTTCACGAAGATGGACGGGGACGCGAGGGGAGGCGCCGTGCTCTCGGTGCGTGCGGTAACCGGATGCCCCGTTCGCTTCGTCGGCACCGGCGAAGGGCTGGAGGCGCTCGAGCCTTTCCATGGCAAGCGGGTGGCGGAGCGCATCCTCGGGTTCGGCGATGTCCTCAGCCTGGTAGAGAAGGTTCAAGAGAAGATTGACCTGGACGACGCGAGGGAGATGCAGGAGACGCTGCGCTCAGGACGCCTTGACTTTCACGTGCTGCTCTCCCAACTCCGCACCATGAAGAAGATGGGCTCGATGGCGAACTTGATCAAGCTCATCCCCGGCGCAGGCCTAATCCCACGGGAGATGCTGGACAAGCTGGACCAGGGCGTCCTGAACCGGACGGAGGCGCTCATCCTCAGCATGACCCCACAGGAGCGCGCCAATCCGGATATACTGAACGGCTCTCGGAAGCGGAGAATCGCCGCCGGGGCGGGCGCCACCGTCGAGGAAGTGAACCGACTCATCAAGGGCCTCGATGAAATGCGCAAGCAGATGAAGCACCTGACGCGAGCAGGAGCGCGCCCCAAGGCGAAGTCGAAGCGAAAACGAAGGTAAGGAGTGCTTGAACTAAATCGTGGTTAGAATTCGATTGAAGAGAATGGGAACCAAGGGGCGGCCCTACTACCGCATCGTCGCCGCGCCCTCGACTGCCGCACGGGACGGACAGTTCGCCGAGCAACTGGGGACTTACGACCCGCTGGTTGATCCGCCCGCAGTCACCTTGAGCCGGGAGCGGGCGCTGCATTGGCTCCTCAACGGCGCCCAGGTGTCCAACGTCGTCGAGCGCCTTCTGAAGAAGGAGGGCTTGTGGGAGGAGTTCGAAGAGCAAAAGCCGGCGAAGAAGGCGAAACGCAAGCCCGTCAAAGCTCGCGTGAAGGAAGAGAAGCCGGTCAAGCCTCGAAAGCGCAAGCCGAGACCGGAACCGGAACCGGAACCTGAGGAGGCGGCGACTGAGTCGCCTGCCGAAGAGACCGCAACCGAGTAGGAGGGAACAGATGAAATACGCTCCGTTTGTGGAGTTCTGCGTGAAGGGCCTTGTTGAGAGGCCGGAAGACGTATCCGTCGAGGAAGTGGAGGACGACGGCGCGGTTCAAGTGCGCGTCCACACTCACCCGGAGGACGCAGGCAAGGTCATCGGCAAGAACGGTCGGCTCGTCATGGCGATCCGCAGCATCGTCGCCTCCGTCGCGCACCGCAACGGCGAGCGGGCGTTCGTTAAGGTGATCACCGAAGGCGACGACGAGAGCCGCTGACGGGCGGGGGATCAGTTGACCAAGCGCTGGTTGCTGCCTCCCCGGCGTTCAGCGACCTGTAGATCTTGACCTTGTTGTTTGGGTCGTACCGGTCGGACTCGTGCATCTGCACGGCGACTCCGTACACTTCGTCCGAATGCGGCGTCAGCCCGCAGTTGCACTTGCCGCGGGCGATGATCGCCTGCGGGTTGTGAGAGAGCGGGGGAAGCACGTCGGGAACCCACACGATTCCGGTTGCCGGCCACGTGACCGTGCTGCCCGACACCGCGCCCGCCCTGAAGAACGCATACCCGGTTGCAGCGCCCGTGTCGACGTAGGACATCCAGACGTGATTTTCGGCGGCGACGAGCCAGGGGCGATCGAGTCCGAAGTTCCAGGCGGGAAGTTCCGTATGGTTGCCGAAGATGTCTCCATCTGGGCTTGCGGTTGACACATGCGTCCCGTTGCCGGACGCGTCTTGCCCCAACCAGTTTAGATAGAACGTGCCGTTCGCGAGGTTCGCTGCGAGGGTGGGGTCGAACGGAAAGCCCCCCTTGAGATCCACGCCGAGCGGGTCACTGAACGATACGCCTTGGTCATCTGAGAACTGCCTTATGATTCCGCCCGTTGCGTGAGACTTCATGTAGGCGACGACGAGGACGCGGTCATCTGGATTCGGATTACGATTTGTGATCAGCGTCGGTTCGACGGCATCCTCCGCCAGACGGATCTCCCCTCCGCTCTGTGTTGCAGATGATATCGTCAATAGCATCGTCGTCAGTAGAATGCTCATTTCATTTCCTCCTTGTGATTGCTTTCGATCGAAGTCGCCGTTTCAGAAAAGCTGCCCCAAGCGCCCCCGCCAGCGCCACAAACGTGCCCGGCTCCGGCACGGGTCTCCACACCACCGCAAACGTGTCGTGGCGCGACTGCGCGTAGCCGATGATGTTGCCGAACTCGTCAATGTCGTACGCCGCAGACCACAGGAACTCCCTCGGCAGATAATCGTGCAGGTCGAACATGCTCTCAGGCGTCCCTCGCCATGCGACGGCATGGAAGAACGTTTCCGCGGGTTGCGAAATCCAGGACTCGCCGACCTGAATGTCACCATTCGTAGCGTGCGCCCAGGTGCGAGTGTAGATCGAGCCGTATGGGTGCAAGTTGACGAACGAGTCCCCGGTGCCCCGCCACAACCCGGCTCGTTGGTAACTGTTGTCTGGATCGAGAACGAAGCCGACTTGCTGGTTTCCGAAGATGCCTCTTGCGGAAGATATGCCAAAGCCAGGCGGGCGCAAATCAATGGCATCCCCAGTAGATGCGTCCCACATCATCGCCCGGCCGTCTTCTCGCCCGAATGACGCGCTGCCAACAATCATCCCTTCATGTATGTCGAACGCTCTTGCACTGGTCGCACCCGGCGGCGTGATGTTCCGGGCCGACTCGGCAGAGCCTTGCCAGACGTAGGCCTGAGTTGTCTGAATCGTAGACGCCGTCCCGACTTGGTACACCCCATCCGTCGCGTACGCGACCGTTCCGTCGAAACCGTTCACATGCAAACTGAGGATCGAGTCTCGACTGCCACGCCACAGCGCGGCGTATCTCGGGCCCGACTCCGGAAGCACGGTTCCGACTTGCAGCCCGCCGCCGGCACCAAATGCCATCGAGTTCACAGCCCCCTTCGGATGCAAGTCCACCCACGAGTTCCGGTCGCCGTTCCACACAACGGCGTGACCGTTCCCGCGGTGCGAAACCGGATGGAGTTCGCCCACCATCTGCCCGCCGGAGATTCCCCTGCCTGTGCTCCACAGCCACCGCCCCTCCATCGGATGCAGGAACTCGACGCGGTACTCCTGCGCGACCGCGCCGCTCGCAAGAGAGAGTGCGGCGGCCATCACGGCGGCTCCCTTCACGCCGGTTATGACTTCATTCTACTCGCCTTTTTCACATATCTCCAGGCGAGGAGCGCGATTCCCGCAGATCGAAGCCTCTATGCGAACGTCGGTC
>JBFMFD010000159.1:0-5548 GCA_040752255.1 Armatimonadota bacterium | reverse complement strand
CTTCCCGTGCCGCCCGGATTTATCGTCACAACCGAGGTATGCCGCAGATACTATGCCGAGGGCGGTTCGCTCCCTGAGGGCCTGCTCAAAGAGATCCGTGAGGCGATGGCCGCCGTGGAGCGCGACATCGGGCGCAAGTTCGGCGACCCGGGCAACCCGCTCCTGGTCTCCGTCCGCTCGGGCGCGAAGTTCAGCATGCCGGGAATGATGGACACCATCTTGAACCTCGGCCTCAACGCTCAAACCCTGCAGGGTCTGATCAAGCAAGGCGGGGACGCAAGATTCGCGTGGGACGCGAACCGCCGCTTCATCATGATGTTTTCTGACGTAGTCCTCGGAGTGCCGAAGTCCGAGTACGAGGAGATTCTCCATCGCGTCAAAGCCGAGAAGCGCGTGGACCTCGACACCGATCTCACCGCCGAAGACCTCAAGGAGATCTGCAACCTGTTCCTCGCTCACACGCAGCAGCGCGCGGGGCGAGGCTTTCCATCAGACCCGTGGGAGCAACTGCAACTCGCCATCGAGGCGGTGTTCAGAAGTTGGAACAACGAGCGAGCGATCGTCTACCGCCGGAAGGAGCGCATTCCGGACGACCTCGGCACGGCCGTCAATGTTCAAGCTATGGTCTTCGGCAACCTCGGCGAGAACTCCGGCACGGGCGTCGCCTTTACTCGCGACCCCTCTTCCGGAGAGAAGACGCTCTATGGCGAGTATCTGCCCAACGCGCAGGGCGAGGATGTGGTCGCCGGGATTCGCACACCGCTGCCGCTAACAGAGTTGGGCAGCCAAATGCCTAAGGTGTACGACCAGTTTCGTGAGATTGCCGACAAGCTGGAGCACCACTATCGCGACATGATGGACCTCGAGTTCACCGTTGAGAACGGTCGCCTCTTCATGCTGCAGTGCCGAGTGGGGAAGCGCACCGGCGCAGCAGCCGTCAAGATCGCGGTTGACATGGTGGACGAGGGGTTGATCCAGCCCCAGGAAGCCGTGCTGCGCGTTAGCGCAGGGCACCTCGACCAACTCTTGCATCCCCGTCTCGATGACAAGCACATCGCTTCGCACGGCATCAAGCCGATCGCCAAGGGACTTGCAGCCTCGCCCGGCGCCGCAGTAGGTGAAGCGGTCTTCGACGCAGACACGGCCGCAGAACTCGGTAGGCAAGGGAAGAAGGTCATTCTCGTCCGCAACGAGACGAACCCCGACGACGTCCACGGCATGCTCGCCTCGCAGGGCATCCTTACGTCGCGCGGCGGACGCACCTCGCACGCCGCGGTCGTCGCCCGCGGATTCGGCATCCCATGCGTCGCCGGGTGCGAGTCCATCCACGTGAACGAAAGGGAGCGCGCGTTTATGGCTCAAGGGCGAACCATCCGCGAAGGGGACATGATAACCGTTGACGGCACCACCGGCTCCGTCTATGTTGGCCCGCTCCCGCTCCTTAGTCCCGACGTCGGCGGAGATTTCTCACGCATCATGGCTTGGGCGGACGAGTATCGCACCATCGGCGTTCGAGCGAACGCCGACAACCCGCGTGACGCCGGACAGGCGATACAGTTCGGTGCCGAGGGCATCGGCTTGTGCCGCACAGAACACATGTTCTTCGAGCGCGACCGATTGCCGATCGTCCAAGCGATGATCCTCGCCGCGACCGAAGAAGAGCGCGAGGCGGCGTTGCGACAACTCCAAGACATTCAACGGCGCGACTTCGAGGCGCTCTTCGAAACGATGGAAGGGCGCCCCATCACGATAAGGTTGATTGACCCGCCCCTGCACGAGTTCCTTCCATCGCACGACCTCTTGCTCCAAGAGGTAACCGAGTTGCAGCAAGCTCACAACACCGTCGGCGGCGATGCGCTCAAGCGCGTGCTTGACGAGAAGCAACTGATGCTGAAGGCGGTCAACGACATGCGCGAGATGAACCCGATGCTCGGGCTGCGCGGCTGCAGACTCTCGATCCTCTTCCCAGGCATCGTCGAGATGCAGACGCGGGCAATCCTACTCGCCGCCATTCGCATCAAGGCGCGCGGCATCGAGGTGAAGCCGGAGATCATGATCCCTCTCGTCGGGCATGTGAACGAGCTGCGCACCGTGCGCGAGAAACTCGAGCAGGTAGCTCGCG
Organism: Armatimonadota bacterium; assembly: GCA_040752255.1. Taxonomy (GTDB): domain Bacteria; phylum Armatimonadota; class Fimbriimonadia; order Fimbriimonadales; family ATM1; genus J051. Next base: position 3,426 of record JBFMFD010000159.1, on the reverse strand, counting down.
ACGTCGTTCACGACGCAGGCGTGGATGTGGACTACAAGTTCGGAACGATGATCGAACTGCCGCGAGCCGCCATAACAGCGGACGAGATCGCCCAGTACGCGGACTTCTTTAGTTTCGGAACGAACGACCTGACCCAGACGACCTTCGGATTCAGCAGGGACGATGCTGAGGCCAAGTTCCTTCGCGTGTATGTGGAGGACGGCATCCTGCCGCAGAACCCGTTCGAAACGCTCGATCGCCGTGGAGTAGGAAAGCTGATGAAGATCTGCGTCGAGTCGGCGCGCGAGGTGCAGCCGGAGATCAAGCTTGGCATCTGCGGCGAGCACGGAGGCGACCCGGACTCGATCGCCTTTTGTCATGAGCTTGGGCTCGACTACGTCAGCTGCTCTCCGTTCCGCGTCCCCATCGCCCGCCTCGCAGCGGCCCAATCTGCGCTCGAGGGAGGCTGGGACCCAAGTTCAAGCGCATAGCGCCCGACGCCTGGGCCGTCGCTGGCTTTCTGCGTGCCGAACCTCTCGGCGAGCTGGAGTCAGTCCCGATTCGGAATGTCCACCGGCCCTCGAGAGGTGTACGCCATTCCTTCGAGTTCACCTACCTGACCGCCGGGTAGCCCCGCAGCTATTGCGGGCAGGCGAGGTGCACGAGAGCGTCACCTCGGCTGACCAGCGGGTTCGTGACGTGGCCGATGACCATCCCGTTGTCGTGGGCGACCACCTTGCCCCGCACCGTGCCGAACATGTCGGTTATCGTCGCCAGCACGTCATGCCGTTGTACGGTTTGCCCTAGCGCGACATCGAGATGAAGAATCCCACCTCGCGTCGAGCGAATCCAGCCGCCGTCACGTGCGAGAAGCGACGCCGCGCACTGCTCAACGGCGAGCATCGGCAGCATGCCGAGGTGTTTCATCACGCGCAGCGTACCGGCGACGCCGATGCTGATTACGTCCTCTTCGAAGCGGAGTACCTCGCCACCCTCGAACAACAACATAGGCTTGCCGGACTCGGCGGCAACGGAGCGCAGCGACTTCGCGCGTTCGCGCGCCTGAACGCAGACGGGCGCGCCAAACACTTGTGCGATCTGCCGCGTTGCCTCATCCTTCAAGTTCGCGCGTATCTGCGGCAGGTTGCGCCGTCCACCGCTGCCCGTGTGAAAGTCGATGCCGATGTCGCAAAGGCTCACAACGCGCTCAAGGAAGAGGTGCGCCAGTCGCGAAGCGAGAGAGCCCTTGGGGCTTCCCGGGAACGAGCGGTTGAGGTCCCGTCGGTCCGGCAAGTAACGCGACTGCGTGATGAAGCCGAAGACGTTCACAACTGGAACGGCGATCAGCGTGCCGTGCAAGGCGAACGGATCAATCCGCTCAAGAACGCGGCGGCAGACCTCGACGCCGTTGATCTCGTCCCCGTGAATCGCCGCGGAGAGCAGCAGCGTCGGCCCGGACAACCTCCCGTGGGCAACGATGACCGGTACCGTCAGCGGGGTGCCTGTGGAGAGGGACGAGACAAACAGTTCCAACCTCTCCTTGGTTCCAGGAGCCACCGACTTCCCGAGCACCGCCAGCGGATCGGCATCAGAGCGCGCAGTTTGGGCCACTTCACAGAAAGGACGAAGCGCGCCGCCCAGTTGTTTGCTCTCCTCCTGGAAGCCCCCCGACTCGCCTCAAAAGCAGCAAAACCTGTTAGGAATATGGGCGTTTCTCGCGCAACGGCACCAAATCTCCGGCGCATCGTATACACTCATGGCGAAATCCGTTGCGCCCGGGAGCGATTTCGGATACACTAATCCTTGACGCCTTGTGTCAGGCTTGGCAGTCAGCAGGCAGGACAGTGGGGGCGGGATGCTTGGAGAGGGCAAACCCGCCCCCCGCCTTGTTTGGAGAGATACGCCCGCGCCGCAGGCAATAGTTCCCCCTCGGTATGCTCCCCGCCGTGAGCGACGGCCCGGCAAAGTCTCGCGGGAGATATCGAGACCTCATTGAGTCAAGCGGCCTCCCGGCGGTTGACGTTGACCTAGATAGGAGGTTCACTTACGTCAGCGATGCCTACGCGCGACTGCTCGGCTACTCCCCGGATGAGCTGATTGGACGCGACGGGCCTGACCTGATTCATCCTGACGATCGCGAACTGACGCGGGAAAACTTTGAACGGCGCATGCGCGGCGAGGCCGTTCCGCCCTACCGAATGCGATTGCTCGCCAAGGACGGGGAAGTCATCCCGGTCGAACTGTACGCGTCGCCCCTTCCCAACGGAACCGGAGAAGTTGTCGGCTTGCAGTGCATCGTATTCGATCAACGCCCAATTGAGGCGCTGGAGCGTCGCCTGGCCCATAGCGAGCGCCGCTTCCATTCGGTGCTGCAGGCATCACCCGACCTCGCGTTCATGAAGGATAGGGAAGGGCGGTTTACCGAGGTGAACCAGGTGTTCCTCGAGCAGACCGGCTTGTCGCATGACGAAGTCATCGGTAAAACGGCAAAGGACGTGTGGCCCCCTGACCTTGCCGAGATGTCGAGCAGCGATGACGCGGTCGTGTACGCCGGGGGCGTCGTCGCTCGGGAAAGGCCCGCATCGTATCAGGGTCGGGACTTACACATCCTCATCATCAAGGCTCCGGTGTTGAGCGACGACGGCGAAGTAATCGGCATCGTCGGCTTTGTGCGGGACGTCACCGAGGTGCACCGCGAGCGCCAGCGCGTCGAGCTGAGCGAACGGCGATACCGCGCTATCTCCAAGCTAACCTCCGGCTACGTGCTTGCGCTCCGCGTTGATGAGGACAGCTCGACTCACGTGGAGTGGCTCGAGGGTGCGTTTGAGGAGATTACGGGCAGGCAGGCGGACGGCTTCTACGAAGCAGGGGGTCTGCACAACATCATCCATCCGGATGATCGTGACGTTCTCGAGCGCCGCCGCGACCGAGTTCTCTGGGGCGAGCCTTCTACCGATGAGTTCCGTATCCTGCGGCCGGACGGGAGCGTGCGGTGGGTTCGCGCCTACGCCGGCCCTGAAGTGGACGAGAGCGGGCGCGTTGTGCGCATCTACGCAGCGATCGCCGACATCACCCACGAGAAGGAGTTGCAGGAGCGGGCGCAGGTGGTCTCCCGATTCGCCGTACTGGGTCAACTTGCGGCGGGCTTGGGCCACGATCTCAACAACATGATGCAAGTCATAGTTGCCAACCTTGAAATGGCCCTCGCCAAGTGCGACCGCCACGGCGCGAAGGAGCACCCAGCGCGCAATCATGTGGATAAAGCGCTGCGAGCATCCGAAAACCTCACTGACCTCAGCCGCCGCCTCGCACAGTTTGTGCGTCCTTCAACAGAGCCCCAGGAAGCCGCAGACGTCAGCGAGCGGCTGCGCCGAGTCGTGACTACTCTGGAGGAGCTTTTGCCCGACACGCATCGGCTCGAAACCCACATCCCTGCTGGGCCGCTTC
>JBFMFD010000158.1:0-5563 GCA_040752255.1 Armatimonadota bacterium | reverse complement strand
GCCGTGCCACACCATCAACCCGCCGTATCCCGCCGCGACGATGAGCGGATAGTGCAGCGGCCTGCCCTCTGCGCGCGCAACGCGGCCGATCTCGCGCGCGAGCAATGCGCCCATGATGAGGCCGAGCCCCCAATTGATCCACGCGCCGCACATCGCGACGAGCGCCGTGAGGCCCGCAGCGCCCGCAGTGGACTTTGGCACGGAAGCGATGCGCTGAATCCACCCGCCGACCAACCTGGTGGCGGCGAGGGCATGGCCGGTCACGAGGATGAGGCACATCTGCATGGAGAAAGCGAGGAACTTCCAGACGCCCTGCTCGTCGGGCGTGACCTCCCCGTCCTTCAGACGCCCGCCCCATGCTCCGATGGTGTCTACAAGGGAGAACCCCTCCTTGCCGAACAGCCCGGCGAGCAAAAACGCCAGCGCCGTCAGTAGAACGGCGAAGATGAAAGGATCCGGCACCCAGCGGCGGGTCCAGCCAGCGAGAGCGTCTCCGAGTCTCCTTACCATCGGTAGAGAGGACGATTCTGACCCTCAAATCGCGCCAGATGCCAGCACTTCTACCAGGTTTATGAAGGTTTCGCATTCCCATGACCGAAATCGGCCCCAAATCGCGGGCAAGGGCGGTATACTATGGGCGCTCGGACTCGCCAGGACCGAGCGCTAGAAGGAGAGACTCAAATGAAGAGACTATTAGCACTAATGGGTCTCGCAACTCTGGCTTCCGTAGCAGGAGCTGTGATTGTCGAGACGGAGCCGAACAATAACTTCGCGCAAGCGGACGTGATTGCTCGCGGCTCCGCGCCGTGGGCTGACGTGGGCGTTATGTCGCTCGCGACTGGTGGCGGGGACGTTGACTTCTTCTCGATTCGGCTCTTTGAGGGTGAGTTCATCACCATCATCACGACGCCGATCGAGGATCCGTACAGCGATCCCGACACCATGCTCGCGCTTTTCGACGATGGCCAGAATGAGCTCGCTTTCAATGATGATGCCGGATCCGGTTTCGGGTCGGCAATTCGTTGGCAGGCGACTTACACTGGCACGCACTTTATCGCGGTCACTGGATTCAATGACCGGGACTTCTCCGGTAACGACCACGAAGAGGATGGCCCGTACATTCTCACCGTGAGCGTCGTTCCCGAGCCTGCGACGTTGATCGTCGTGGGAGCGGGTCTTGCGGCTTTGGCCGCACGCCGAAGAAAGAAGTAGCATCTACTCCTGATACGGATGTCCCGAATGCGAACTGGTTTCGGCCAGTTCGCTTTTTTTTTGCAGAAGGTAAATGCCTGCCGGCGGCGAAAATGGTGCCGTGATTACTCGACGCCAGTTGCTCCTATCCGGGCTGGGATTCGCGGCTTACCGAGACGGCGCCCTTGACCTGTGCGCCCGCCTCGTGACCCGCCTGAGTGCCGACCCGGTCATCGCCGCGCAAGATGAAGACTTTTGGTTTCAGATCCAAGAGGCGTTCACCCTCGACCGCGCCATGGTCAACTTCAATAACGGAGGCGTCTGCCCCTCGCCGAAGGTCGTTCTCGAAGCGTTTCGCAGGCAAGTCGAGTACTCGAATCAGGCCCCCAGTTTCACCATGTGGCGGCACCTTGAGGATGAGATCGAATCAGTTCGACGCCGCCTGGCGAGGCACTTCGGCTGCGACCACGAGGAGATCGCCATCACGCGCAACGCCAGCGAGGCGCTCGAAATCTGCCTCTTCGGCTTCGACCTCCAACCCGGGGACGAAGTCCTAACCACGACGCAGGACTACCCCAGGATGATCCGCACGATCAAGCAGCGCGAGCGAAGGGACGGCGTCGTCTTGATGCAGGTGCAGATACCCGTGGTGCCACACCACACACACGAAATCGTCTCCGCCGTTGCCGCGGGCATCACGCCGCGCACACGCCTCATCCTCATCTGCCACGTCATCTTTCTGAATGGACAGATTCTGCCGGTCCAGGAGATCTGCGAACTCGGCCGGAAGCGGCGCATCCCGGTCGTCGTGGACGGCGCGCACGCGTTCGCGCACCTGCCCTTTGTCCAGAGCGATCTCGCGTGCGACTACTACGGTACATCGCTGCACAAGTGGCTCATGGCTCCCATCGGAACCGGGTTCCTGTTCGTCAAGCGTGACCGCATCCCGCATCTGTGGCCGCTGATGGCAGCGAAGGCGGAGCAAGACGCAGACATCCGCAAGTTCGAAGAGATTGGTACGCACCCCGCCGCGAACCACAACGCGATAGCCGAGGCGCTGACCTTCCACGAGCTGATCGGCCCGGAGCGGAAAGCGGCTCGCCTCAGGTACCTACGCTCCCGGTGGACCGACCGGCTGCTCGACGAGCCGAAGGTCCGGTTTCACACGAACCTCGCTCCGGAGCACTCTTGTGGCTTGACGACCGTGGAGATTCTAGGCACCCCGCCGGCTGACCTCGCCGCGTGGCTGTGGGACAAGCACCGCATCTTCGTCACCACGATTGACCATGAGCAGTTCAAGGGCATCCGCGTGACGCCCAACGTTTACACAACGCTCGACGAGGTAGACCGCTTCGCCGAGGCGATGCTGACCGCCTCCAGGCATGGAATCGGTTAGGGAACGATTCCCCACAGCAGCCGGTCGTACTGGCCGGTCCAAGAGATGAACGTTACGCCTCGATCGTGGTATCCAACTCGAACCCGCAACCGTCGCGTTCCGTCCTCGACATACTCATCGGGGGGCGCGTCACCCTGCACAGAGATAACCTTGTCGAAGCTCGGCGCCGGTCGCTCGTCAACAATCTCCCACTGGCCGCTTGTGAAGTTGAAGAACTCGACGCGCTGCAGCGCGGGCTCGCCTGTGCACAAAGCCTCGACCTCCAAACCGATCGCCTTCGGCGTCTCACTTGGGCTCGTCGCTTCGAACACGGCCTGGACCGATGGCTCTGCCACCGCGAGCGGGCGCCGGGCTTCAATGATGAGCCGGTCGTCGTCACTAAACTGAACTCGCCGCACTCCACCCTGCAGTTCGACCCCGTGCGTGACTTCATATCGCTCGGGCACGACGAACTGAATCTGGAGGGCGAGCAGCGATGCCAAGACGTGAGTCATGATGCCATACCTCCTGTTGTCGTACTACAAAGTGTGCCGCGTCTATCATACCCTAATATGGCTGCGATACGCCCGGATGGACGATGGCTGGCGAAAAAACCAGCAATCTGCAGAGCCTGCCGCCTGCTCTCCAGTTCGGTAAGCTGAGAGAAGCCCCCAAAGGCGGGCACCAACGGAGAAACACATGAGAAAAACCATCCTGGCAATGACTTTCGCCACCCTATGGGTCGGCGCCTCTGCCCAGTTGAACACAGCGCACGGAGTTGGCGTGATTGACAATGGGGGCGCCGAGAACTACTTCGCCCTGAACCTCGTCGGCGTCGGCGAGAGAGCGTTCGGCTTCGTCGCTTTCAGCACCGGCACAGACATGGACGCGACCGCCATCTTCGCGTTCGCGACGGGTGCGGCATGGGAGAACGACCGCGTCGCCTTCACAGGCATGGGCGTTCTCGTCCATGAAGGCCGGCACGTCCCAGTAACGATCCGAGCGGTCGCGATTGATGGCGGAGAGGGCGATGATAGCTTCGGAATCGCCGCCTTCGACGAGAACGGCAATGAGTTGTTCGCGGCGGGCGGAGTCGTCGTCCGGGGCGACATCGTCATCAGCTCAAGATAGCGATCTGCGAAGCGTCCGGCCTGCCTTGTGGCCGGGCGCTTAGTCCCGTGCCCCACATTAGCTCAACCGAGGCAGCATCTCGCGCAGGTTCTCCAAGCACACTCTTGCGCTTTCGAGCGGCTCCATCTTCGGAGTGTCAAGCTCCAGCACCAGGGCGCCCACCCCCACCTGCCTGCAACACGCCAGGATCTCAAGGTGATTGAGCGTGCCGAGTCCCCACTCCACATCCTCGCCGTCCTGCCGCAGGTCTTTGAGGTGAACGGAGCGCACGCGGCCCTGTAGCGACCGCAGGCACTCGACGGGGTCTCGGCCGCCCTTCACGACCCAAAAGACATCAACCTGGAACTGAAGCGTGCTCGTGTTCGCGACGAGTATGTCGAAGCCGCACGTCCCGTCAACCGTGTCAAACTCGAACGCGTGGTTGTGATACGAGAAGGCGAAACCGCGCCCTCGGGCCTGCGCGGCACAGTTCTCCAACGCTTCTGCTACGCGGAGCCAGTCGTCACGGCCCCGCCGCACTCCCTCCGGCAAGAACGGCACAGTCAACTCTGGCACATCCAGCGTGCCGTATTGTTCGCACAGCGCCGGCAGCGCGCCGGTCGCCTCCTCATACGAGACGTGCGCCCCGCTGGCTCGAAGCCCGTTCTTGTGAAGCATCTCTGCGACGGCCTCGGGCGAGTGGCCACAAAGGCCCGCGAACTCCACGTACTCGTACCCGTAGGTGGCAAGGCGCCGTAGCGTCCCCTCCAGGTCTCGCTGCGTGTGCGAACGAACGGTGTAGAGTTGAACTGAGAGCTCGAACGGCATCAGCGCGGCAGCCCCGGGAAAAAGTCACGCGGAACGCCGGTCAGATCCACCTTCCACCGCCCGCTCTCTCGGACGAGTGGGATGCGGAAGGGCTCGTCGCTCTCCTTGGCGCCCCCAACGGCGAACTCAACAGTGAATACCTCAACATAGGCGCGGTCGTCACTCATCTGCCGTGCCTCTCCGATGGTCCACGCAAACGGCAGCCCCTTCGCCGCAACGTTCACACAGTACTCCCACTGCTCGCGAAGCGGTTTGGACGGTCGGTCGAGGACACTCGTCTCCATGAGGCGATCTATGTCACGATCCGCCAAGGCAGTCATGAACTCCTGCATCGCCTGCTCGGGGGAACGGGTGCCAAAGACGAAGTACGCCCCCAGCGCCAAGACGATAACCAGGCCCACCAAGCCTACCAACCCGACCAAGGAAACGCGTCCGCTGACTCGATACCTCACCGAATCCCCCATGTCTGCGGCCTTGCGTCTACCTTCCATCCCTGTTCGGTCTTCACCAACGGCAGCATCATTGTTCGCCTCGCCCGACCCCACCTCCAGAGGATTGAAACTACCGCGGTGTCGTCACGTCGGACGACGTCGGTAATCAGAAAGGACGCGCCCGAGCGAACGGCGGCGGAAACTTGCTGAGCCATCGCGTCGGCAATCCCCTCATCACCCACAAACAGACCCCGAACGGTTTCCTCGTCGCCCGCGGCCACCGCGTGGACGAACAGCGTGGTCACGGACTCGGGTCCGCCGTATTGGTTCAGCCCAAACACCCCCAGCGTCAGCGAGGCAAGTAGGGCGGAAGTCCCTATGCCGATTAAGGGGGAAGTTCGCCTTAGCACCTCCTGAATATACCGCAGCGCGGCGCGGGCACGCGGCAAACCCCTTGACAAGGGCCGCCGGTCGGGTATAACCGGGTGCGCGCGGAGGGGCAACCACAAGCTGCCCGTCCCGCGATGGGTCCGAGGGGGCCCGAAAAAACACTCTGAACACTTAGGAGGTGTGCACACATGAAAAAGATCATTTCGTTGCTTCTGATGATCGCCATCGCGGGCGTCTT
>JBFMFD010000157.1:0-5613 GCA_040752255.1 Armatimonadota bacterium | reverse complement strand
CTCGACCACCAGCGCCTCGGTGGTGAGCACGAGGCCCGCGATCGAAGCAGCGTTCTGCAGAGCCGATCGGGTTACTTTGGCCGGATCCACGATGCCGACTTTGGTCATTTCGACCAACTCGCCGGACGTAACATCCAGGCCCCAGCCCTTCTTGCCCTCGCGGACCTTCTCGACCATGATGCTGCCCTCGAGGCCGGCGTTCTCGGCGAGTGTGCGCAGAGGCTCCTCAAGAGCGCGCCGTACGATGTTGAGGCCGGTCTGCTCGTCGGCGTCCGCGACCTCGATGCTGTTCAGCGAGTCCGCCACCTCGAGCAGCGTGACGCCGCCACCGGGAACGATGCCCTCTTCGATCGCGGCGCGCGTGGCGCTGATCGCGTCCTCATATCGGTGCTTCTTCTCCTTCAACTCGGTCTCGGTGGAAGCGCCGACTTTGATAACCGCTACGCCGCCAGCCAACTTGGCGAGCCGCTCCTGCAGCTTCTCGCGGTCGTACGAGGACTCGGTGGTGTCAATCTGCCCCTTGATGACGTTGATGCGGCCCTGGACGTCCGACTTGCTGCCCGCGCCCTGGATGATCGTCGTGTCCTCTTTGGTGATGACGATCTTCTTCGCACGGCCGAGCATGTCGATCGTGACGTTCTCCAGTTTCGTGCCCAGGTCTTCGCTGATGAACTTGCCGCCGGTCAGGATGGCGATGTCCTCCAGCATAGCCTTGCGGCGATCGCCGAAGCCCGGCGCCTTCACCGCCGCCACCTGCAGCACGCCGCGAATCTTGTTCAGAACCAGCGTCGCGAGCGCGTCGCCCTCGACATCCTCGGCGATGACGAGCAGCGGGCGTCGAGCCGCAGCCGCCTTCTCAAGGAACGGCAGGAAGTCTTGCGCGCTGCTGATCTTCTTCTCGTGGATGAGGATCATCACGTCCTCAAGAACCGCTTCCATGCGCTCGGGGTCCGTGACGAAGTACGGGCTGATGTAGCCTCGGTCGAACTGCATGCCCTCAACCACTTCGAGGACGGTCTCGCGACCCTTGCTCTCTTCGACCTGGATGACGCCGTCGCGGCCCGCCCGATCAAAGGCGTCGGCGACATGCTTGCCGATCTCAGGGTCGTTGCCCGCGATGGTGGCAACGAACTCGATCTGGCTGCGATCCTTCACCTTGATTGCGCGCTTCGCGATTGCCTCAACGGCGACGTCAACCGCCTTGTCAATGCCGCGCTTCAGCGCGATGGGGTTGCCGCCTGCCGCGACGTAACGCAGCCCCTCGTTCACCATGGACTGCGCGAGGATCGTCGCGGTGGTCGTGCCGTCACCGGCGACGTCGTTCGTCTTGCTCGCGACTTCCTTGCAGAGTTGGGCGCCCATGTTCTCATACGGGTCTTCCAACTCGATCTCCTTGGCAACCGTGACGCCATCCTTGGTGATGGTCGGGCTGCCCCACTTCTTGTCGAGGACGACATTGCGCCCCTTGGGTCCCAAGGTCACCTTCACCGCGTTGGCGACCTTGTTCACGCCGCGCTCGAGAGCGCGTCGCGCGTTCTCATCATACAACAACTGCTTTGCTGCCATCTTATTGTTCCTCCTTTGTGATTAGTTGATGATCGCGTAGATCTGATCCTCGTCGAGGATCGTGTACTCCGTGCCGTCAATCGTGACTTCGTTGCCCCCATACTTGGAGAACAGAACGGTGTCACCGACGGAAACGGTCATCGGCGCGCGAGAACCGTCTTCCAGAAGACGACCCTCGCCGACAGCCACCACCCGGCCGGTCTGCGGCTTCTTCTTCGCCGTGTCCGGCAGGTAGAGACCGCTCGCGGTCTTGTCCTCCTCGTCGAGGACCTCGATGACGACTTTGTCGTTCAACGGTCGAAGCTTCATCGCTGTTGGTGCTTCTTTGACTTTCATAAGTGAACCTCCTTCCAATGGGATTTCAACAGTTGGGAGCCGCCTTGCGGTTCCCAGCATTCGCTTCCCGAGAGTGTTAGCACTCTCGGCAGGCGAGTGCTAATCTACCCGACGCGCCCCCGCCCCTGTCAAGACCCCGCCAGGGTGTAAACTCGCGGCGGTGCACCCGGTCCTCTTCGAAATCTTCGGCTTCCAAGTCCGCTCCTGGGGGGTCCTCCTTGTCGTCGGGGTACTCGTAGGCATGTTCCTCGCCGTCCGACGAGCCAGGCGCTTCGGCATCAGCCCCGACGGCACCATGGACATGGCTTGGCTCCTGCTCATCGCCGGGGTGATCGGCGGCCGCCTCGGCTGGGTCTTGCAGGAGCTTCCATACTATCTGGAGCGGCCGGTCGAGATCTTCTACCTGCGCGCCGGGGGGATGACCAGTTACGGCGGCGTCGCCGGCGCGGCAATCGCCCTGGCGTTCTGGTGTCGCCGCGCAGGCGTGCCGTTCCTCGTGGCGCTCGATTGGTTGGCGGCGCCCGCCCTCGCGGTCAATGCCATCGGCAGGGTCGGCTGCTTCCTGAATGGCTGCTGCTACGGCGCCGAGTGTGACCTCCCGTGGGCTGTCGTCGTGCACCCTGAGGGCGGGGGCGAGGCGTACCTTGGGCATCCCGCGCAACTGTACGACACCGCGCTCTCCCTGCTGGGCGCAGCGGCACTCCTCTGGTATGAGCGCCATTCGCCTACCGCGCTCGCCCGAGGCCGCTTGACGGCGTTGTTCCTCCTCGCCTACGGGGGTTCGCGGGTGGTGCTGGAGGTCTTTCGCGCGGGCGCGTCCTCAGGTTCGAACTTCGGCTGGTCGGTTCCCGATGGGCTGGTCGTCGCGGCACTGCTCGTGGTTGCCGGGCTTGTCATGCTGGTGCGTTCGCGGGGCGCGCCCGTAACCCAGGGAAGCGAGCCGTGAGCGTTTCGCTGCAGTTCCTCGGAGCCGCGAGAACAGTAACCGGCTCGAAGTTCCTGCTCACTCGTGGCGGAACCCAGATCCTCGTGGACTGCGGGCTCTTCCAGGGTCCTAGCGAGCTGAAGGAGCGCAACTGGGAGCCGTTTCCCATGCCGCCTTCGGAGGTTGACGCGGTCGTCCTGACTCACGCGCACATCGACCACATCGGGTACCTCCCTCGGCTGTACAAGCAGGGCTTTCGTGGGCCGGTGCACTGCACTCGCGCCACCGCGGACATCGCTCGCCTGAGCCTGCCCGATAGCGGAAGATTGCAGGAGGAGTTTGCGGCGTACGCCAACCGCAAGGGGTTTTCGAAGCACAAGCCCGCCTTGCCCCTCTACACCGAGAAGGACGCGAAGCGCGCTTGTCGCCTCCTCGAGCCGCACCCGTTTCACGAGAACGTCGAAGTTGCGAAGGGATTCACCGCGCGGTTTCACATGGCGGGGCACATCCTCGGCGCGGCGTTCGTGCGAATGTATCTGCCGAACGGCGAGACGATTCTCTTCGGCGGAGACTTGGGCAGGAAGAACGTGCCGATTCTGAAGGACCCGGAGACGATGGAGTTCGCTGACTACCTCCTCGTCGAGAGCACCTACGGCAACCGCTCTCACGCGAAGGACCCGCCCCGCGAACGGTTTTGCGAGGAGATTCAGCGCGTCATCGAGACCGGAGGTGTGCTGATCGTGCCTGCGTTCGCCATCGGGCGAACGCAGGAGATGCTCTACTACTTGTGCGAGATGGAGTGCGAGCACGCTCACGACCCGCTCATCCCGGTCTATCTTGACAGCCCGATGGCGCAGGAGGCGACACGAATCTACAAACAGTATCCACACCTCTACGACGACGAAACAAGTGAGCATCTGAGACGAGGCCAGAACCCGCTCGTCCCGCGCTCGCTGCACACCGTGTTGGACGCCGCGCAGTCGAAGAAGCTCAACGACATGAAGGGGCCTGCCGTCATCATCTCAAGCAGCGGCATGGCGAGCGGCGGTCGAGTGATTCACCACCTGTTCCATCGCCTTCCGCACGAGGAGAACACAGTGCTCTTCGTCGGCTTCCAGGCGGAGGGAACGCTTGGGCGGCAGTTGGTCGAGGGTGCTCAATCGGTGCGCATCATGGGGCAGGAGGTGCCCGTTCGCGCGCGCGTCTCCTCGGTTCAATCTCTTTCCGCCCACGCGGACGCGGACGGGATCCTCGCGTGGCTTCGTGGGTTCAAGAAACCGCCGAAGCAGACCTACATCGTCCACGGCGAGCCGGAGGCGCAAGACGCGTTGCAGCAACGCATCCGGGACGAGTTGGGTTGGGAGACTACGGTCCCCCGCCTGGGCGACGTAGCCGATCTGGGCGAACCGGCGTAGGAAGAACCAGCATGAAGACCGTCGGAACACTCGCCCTCGCCGCTGCAGTCTTTGCGCTCGCGGGATGCGGCGGGGCGAAGAACGAAGAGGCGCCGAAACCGATCGCAACAGCTGTGCCGAGCGGCGCGGAGGTGCGCCTGGCGTTGCTCAGCACCCTAACCAGTGGCGGCTCGCCTGTCGGCGAGCGCGTGCCCCTCGCCGTACTTGAAGACGTGAAGGATGGGCAGGGTCGAACCGTCATCCCCGCCGGCACCATCGCGTGGGCGAAGGTAACTCGCTCACGCGGCGCCACGACGTTCACCGCGATTGCGAACCAGCCGGCACGACTGGAGATTCAATTCGAGGCTACCAGCGCCGTGGACGGTTCGACCGTTCCCCTTTGTGTCAACGTTGAGCATCCCGAGGAGCCGTTGTCCCTCACGCGGAGCGACTCCTCTCGCGAAGGCGCAGAGTCGGGCGTGAAGAGCCTACTCGCCGACCCGAAGGTCGAGCAGGCGCTGATGCAGTTCGCACAGATGTTGGAGAGCGGTGAGAAACCCGCTCTGCTCGACGATGCGATTCGGAGCGCGCTTGACCAGGCCGCGACGGGGACGCAGGTTCCGGACGAGCAATCGGTGGAGAGGCTCTCCGAACTGCTCAAGCAAGCGCGGTCGGGCAACGTGAGCAACCTTGCCCCGTCCGAGGTTCTGCTCGCTATCGCGTCCGCGCAGCAGGTCGTGCGCCTGGTTGACCAAGCGGGCGACCGAATCGCGGGCATGCTCAAAGGGGCGAACATCAAGATATGGGCGGGGACGCCGCTCACCGCGCGAGTGGCACAGGAGACACCCGTAACCCTCCAGCCAGCTAACGATCCGTCAACTCGATGAGGTGCTCGTCCGGGTCCTCGACGAAGTAGGATCGCCTTCCCGTGGGGAACTCCACCGGGCCGCGCACTTCGATTCCGCGCGCCCGAACCTCATTCGCGAGGGAGTCCAGCTCCGCCCCCGCGACCTTGAAGGCAACGTGATACACTTCGCCTCGCGGTGCGCCGTGCCGAGCCATGTACTCGGAGGCGAGTTGCGTTCCAGGGTCGAGCGGATTGAAAAGGACGAGCAGGAAGTCGCCGCTACGCAAGAAAGCGTTTCTGCCCTCCTCAAGGCTCTCTACCTCGAAGCCGAGCGTGTCTCGATAGAACGCCGTCGCACGGTCCACATCTGCAACCCACAGCGCGAGTTCTGAAATGCTTTGCACGCGTCCTGCCACGTGTCGCAGGCTACCCGGCGCTACGGCGCCACCACTTGCTCGCGTGCGTAGTCGAGTCGCGCCCCTTTGTTGAGGTCGCTTTCGCGCGCGACGCCGATGAGTTCGACGTGAAGGACGGTCGCGCCGTTC